>JBKJKT010000156.1:0-13162 GCA_046597415.1 Ramlibacter sp. | reverse complement strand
CCCGCCTAAGCATTGAACTTCACACTTAGCACTCTCTCTAATCGAGTGCTAATATTGCAACGCATATATGAAAGGAACTTCCAGCATGACCACTTCTACAGCACCCGGCACGGCGCTCGCGATGGCCAGCCCTTGGGCGGTTGTTCCCTCCCTTGGCAATCTGGACGCTTATATTTCGGCAGTCAACCGCCTGCCCATGCTCACGCTCCAGGAAGAGCAGGAATTCGCACGCAAGCTGCGCGACGACAATGACCTTGAAGCGGCCGGAAAGCTAGTGCTGTCTCATCTTCGGCTCGTCGTGTCCGTGTCGCGCAAGTACCTCGGTTACGGCCTGCCCCACGGCGACCTGATCCAGGAAGGCAACATCGGCCTGATGAAGGCAGTCAAACGCTTCGACCCCGATCAGGGCGTGCGTCTGGTGAGCTATGCGTTGCACTGGATCAAGGCCGAGATTCACGAGTACATCCTGAAGAACTGGCGCATGGTCAAGGTTGCGACGACCAAGGCCCAGCGCAAGCTGTTCTTCAACCTGCGCTCGATGAAGCAGGGGTTCAAGGACGACGCCGACGCCCAGACCCACCGCGACAGCCTGACCGACTCGCAGATCGACTCGATGGCCAAACAGCTGAACGTCAAGCGCGAGGAAGTCATCGAGATGGAAGCGCGCATGGCTGGCGGTGACGTGATGCTCGATCCTGCCCCGGGCGATGACGGCGATGAAGCCTTTGGCCCGATCGCCTACCTGGCCGATGCAGGCCATGAGCCCACCGAAGTGATCCAGTCGCGTCAGCGTGACGTGATGGCTACCGACGGCATCGCCGCCGCTTTGAACCAGCTCGACGAGCGCAGCCGCCGCATCGTCGAAGAACGATGGCTCAAGGTGAACGACGACGGTTCGGGGGGCCTCACGCTGCACGACCTGGCCGGCGAGTACGGCGTGAGCGCCGAGCGGATTCGCCAGATTGAATCGGCGGCGATGAAGAAAATGAAGAAGGCGCTGGCTGCCTACGCTTGATCGCAGCAGCGCAGGCATTCAGTCAGCAGGCCCGGCTTTGTCCGGGCCCTTTTTTTGACGTAGTCAGTGACCGCGCTATGTCGGCTGACACGCGCTAGCATTGCTGCACTCGCATTTCGGTCTCAACACTCCAGGAAGTCGTCTATGCCCCTGCGCAACAAACTACAAAAACCTCTTCGCCGTACCGTCCTGGCTCTTGCTCTTGTCGCCGCGACGGGCACCGCCTTTGCACAGAAATCCAACGCGTCGGCCAAGGCACCTGCATGGCCCACGAAGCCGCTGCGAATCATGGTCGGATTTCCGGGCGGCTCTACGCCGGACCTGGTGGCCCGCACGATCGCCGAGCCGCTATCCCGGGCGCTCGGCCAGCCTGTCGTGGTCGAGAACCGGCCGGGTGCCGGCGGCAACATCGCCGCTGACATCGTTGCCAAGTCAACCGACGAGCACACCATCGGCGTGATGATCAACGGCAACATGACGATCGCGAAGCTGCTCAATCCCGCAACGCCGTTCGACCCACTCACCGATCTCGCGCCGATCAGCCTGATTGGCACTGCCCCCTTGCTGCTGACAGCGCCGACCTCCACACCGTTTAACAACGCGCAGGAATTTTTTGAAGCCGCGAAAACTGCAGGCAACAAATGGAGTTACGGCACACCGGGTATTGGCACCGTGGGCCACATCGGCATGGAGCTGCTCAAGTCCAGGGCCGGAATCGATCCTGTGCATGTGCCCTATCCGGGCAATCCGCAGGTGATCAACGCGATGCTGGGTGGACAGATTCAGCTGTCTCTGTTGCCGCCAGGACTTGCCGCCGCGCAGATCCGTGCGGGCAAACTCAAGGCTGTCGGTGTCACTTCGAGCGGACGCAGCTCCCTCGTGCCGGAGTACCCGAGCCTGGGCGACGGCGGTGTCAAGGGATTCCAGCTGGAGATCTGGACCGCCGCTGCCGGACCTGCTTCTCTTCCAAAGCCGATCGTCGCCAAGCTTTCTTCGCTGATCAGCGAAATCGCCCGCTCGTCCGAAGTCCGGGAAAAGCTCTTCCAGCAAGGATGGCAAGTCGCCGGCACTTCGTCTGAGGGGCTTGCCAACCGCGTCAAGGCCGACACCGAATTGCTCGGTGGCGTGATCCGGATGCGTGACATCAAGGCGCAATGACGCCGGGGTCAGAAGCTGCGTCTCGCGCGGCGTGCGATGTGAAGCGCCGCCACTGTAGCTACGCCTGCTGGAGCAGCAGCTTCAGGTCATCTGCCAGTGCTTGCGCGCCGCTACCGTAGCGCGTGTACAGGCGCAGCTGTCCCTTGGTGTCGTACACAAAGCTCGCAGCCGAATGGTCCATGGTGTAGCTGGTGTCCGTCTTGCCCTGGACCTTCTTGTAGTACACCTTGAAGTCTTTGGTGGTGGAGGCGACCTGATCGGGCGTGCCGCGCAAGGCCAGGAACGTCGGGTCGAAATTGGCGGTATAGCCCTTGAGTACTTCGGCCGTGTCGCGTTCCGGATCGACCGTTACAAGAATGCCCTGGACCTTCTCGCCGTCCGGCCCGAGCAGGCGTTTGGCTTCGGCGAGCTCGGCCATCGTGGTTGGACATACATCGGGGCACTGCGTATAGCCAAAAAAGACAACGACGATCTTGCCCTTGAAGTCTTTCAGCGAGCGCACCTGGCCGTTCTGGTCCGGCAGCTGGAAGTCCTTCGCGTAATCGGCGCCCGTCAGGTCGATTGACTTGAACTGCGGCTTGGCCTGCATGCAGCCGCCACTCAGCGCACTCGCACCCAGTACTGCGGCGAACGAAAAAACTGCTTGGCGACGGTTCATTGACAAGACCCTAGAAAACGTAATGGTCCACCAGCAGCGCTGCAAAAAGTGCGCTCAGGTGAATCAGTGAAAAACGGAATGTCTGGCGGGCGAGCTCATCGGAGTAGTTGCGCCATAGCCGGAATGCATACCAGGTAAAGCCAATGCTCAACACCACAGCCGCGACGAGGTACAACCACGAGCTCATGCCATAAGCGAATGGCATCAGGCAGGCCGCAAAAAGCACCAGCGTGTAGAGAAACACTTGCAGACGAGTGAATTCGTTGCCATGGGTCACCGGCAACATCGGCAAGCCCGACTTGCGGTAGTCCTCCACGCGGTACAGCGCCAATGCCCAGAAATGCGGGGGTGTCCACAGGAAGATGATCAGAAACAGGATCAGCGCTTCAGGCCCGACATCGCCCGTCATCGCTGCCCAGCCCAACACCGGCGGCATGGCCCCCGAAGCGCCGCCAATCACGATGTTCTGGGGCGTCAGGGGCTTGAGGATCACGGTGTAGACCACTGCATAGCCGACGAAGGTTGCGAACGTGAGCCACATGGTCAGCGGATTGACCCACGCATAAAGAAGCCACGATCCCAGCGAACACAGCACCGCAGCAAAGAGCAGCGTCTGCCAGTCACTCAGCTCGCCTTTGGCCGTCGGCCGCCACGAAGTGCGGCGCATCTTGGCGTCGATGCTCTTTTCGACGAGGCAGTTGAAGACGGCGGCGGCGCCGGCAACCAGCCAAATACCCAAACATGCGATTGCGGCGGTGCGCAGGTCAGCAAGCGTCGGTACACCCGGCACGGCCAGCACCATGCCGATCAGCGCGCAGAAGACGATCAGCTGGATCACGCGCGGCTTGGTCAGCGCGTTGAACTGGCGCCACTTCGACATGGCTGGAGAGGCGATGGCCTGCGTGCTGGCGCTCATGCAGCGAGTCTCCGGCCTGACATCAAGGCGCTGGCTTCATTCGACGCACCCACACGGCTCTCGCAGATAGCCCAGGTGAAAACAACGACAAGGGCCGCTGCGCCGGCTGTGTGCACCAATGCCGCAACCATCGGCCATCCCAGGATGACATTGGACAGACCCGTCACCAACTGAAGCACGGCCAGTCCCGCGAGCCAATTGCCCTGCACGCGAAGCACGTTGGCCTTGTGCATCAATCCCACCACGGCTGCAATTGCGAAGAACACAACATAGGCAAACAGGCGATGCGAGTAATGAATCGCCGACAGTGCGGCAAAAGTGATGTGCTCACCGGCACCGGTCTTGCCCAGTTCACGCCAGATCTCGAACCCCTGGGAAAAATTCATCGCCGGCCACCAGCTGCCCTGGCATTTCGGAAATTCACTGCAAGCCAGCACGGCGTAGTTGGTACTGACCCAACCACCCAGTGCGACCTGCACCCACAGCAAGGCAAAGACAGCGATCAGCCACGCGCGAATTTTCGGGCTCACGACAGTTGCCAGACTGCCAGAGCGGCTCGCCTGAGCATAGGCCACGGCCTGGGTGCAAAGCAGGGCCAGGCCCAACAAGCCGCCCAGAAGATGCGTCGTCACAATGGCGGGAAAGAGATTCATCGTCACGGTCAACGCGCCGAATGCACCCTGGACACAGACCCAGACCAAGGTCACCGTCGGCCACCACGGATTCACAGCGCCAGGCTCGCGTCGGTGCTGGTGCCAGCTTGCCACTGTGAGCGTCAGGATCAGCACGCCAACGCCGGTAGCCAGATAGCGGTGGATCATTTCGATCCACGCCTTGGTATGAGTGACGGGGCCGGTGGGCATCTCCGCTTGCGCACGACTGATCTCGCCGTGGGCACCGACCGGGCTCGCATTGCCGTAACAACCGGGCCAGTCGGGGCAACCCAGGCCGGAATCTGTCAGACGCGTGAACGCCCCGAATACCACCAGGTCGAATGTGAGAAAGAGGGTCAGCAGCGTCAACGCCTGCAGGCGACGCGCAGGGGTTGCCTTTTCGTTGCGCAGCCACACCCACGCAAGAGGACCGAGCGCGACGACCATGCCCATCAGCATCAGGCGCAGTGCAGGCGAAAGGTCCAGAAGGGGCTGCGCGGTCATGACGTACTCAGCGACTCTCGCGGCCGGGCTTGTCCCAGGATGCGGCGGCGCGCATCAAGCGGTCAAGGTCCCGCTTGATGTTCTTCGCAGAAACAGCTTCGGCCTCGCCCGCGGGCAAGGCCGGGAATCGCATCATCCAGTTGCCGATGGGATCGACCAGATACAGATGGTCTTCGAGACGCGAGCCAGCCGCCGATGCGAGCCATTGGCCCAACTGCACCGGGTCGACGCGCAGGATGGTTGCCTGGGCCTGTTGCAACGCGGGCAACAACGCAGGCTTTGCTGGTGCCTGATCAGGCACGAGCCACACCCAATCGAGCCGATCCTTGTCTTTGCCCAGGCCCTCGCGCAGCTGACGCTGCAGATAGAGGTGCCGCTCGCACGACGCTTCACACGCGCCACCGGCAACGCTGATCAGCAACCATTGACCGCGAAGCTGCGTCAGTTGCACTGGTTTGCCATCCAGCGGGGTGACGGTGATAGCAGGCAGCGGTCTTTGCGGATCGATGAGTTCGCCGTGATTTCGGCGGCCCTCGGGACGGATGACGTAATACGTGAAGTACGAAGCCACAACGGGCGCGGCGCACACGGCCAGGACGGCCAGCATCTTCAGGCGGCCGATGGCGGTTCGGCGGCTGTCACCCTCGGCCGCTTCCTGCGGTTGCGGAAGCGAGTGAACCGTGAGGTCCAGCGGCTCGTCACGCATGGCGGCTTTGCCGGTCCGTGCGTTGCCGGCGGCGGGGGGCGATGAACTGGAACCAGACATAGAGGATTGCGATCACGAGCGCGAGCGCCCACCACTGGAAAAGATACCCGTAATGCTTTTCGACACCGGTCGCCGGCTGCGGCCAGTTGCGCAGCAGGCCTTCGGATGCATCGCCCGATTGCTGTAGGGCCAGATCGGGCAGGTCCAGTCCCGTTTCTGAACGAAAGAGCACCAGGTCGAGATTTTGCCGGATGGCGCCCCGGGGCGCTGTGTCGAACTCATAAAGCTTGGCTGGCGGCGGGGCCACACGGCCCCGGATCTCCACCACGCCCGCGGGCGTCTCCACAGGCGGCAGCTGGGTGCGATCGAGGAAGTTGCGTTGCGCCCAACCGCGCTCGACCAGCACCGGCTTGCCGGTTCCCTCGAGGCTGAGCGGCGTGATGACATAGAAGCCTGGTCTGCCCTGCATCTGGCGGTTGTCCAGAAACACAGTGAAAGCCGGCAGCCAGGTGCCACGCAACACCACGGAACGGTGGAGGACTTCCGGCAACGGACGCGCCAGCGCGTCGGCCGTCATCGGCGGCATGGCCAGGCGCTCGTCGATGGCTGCCTGCAGCGCGAGCTTGTCTTGCGCGCGACCGAGTTGCCAGAAACCCAGCGAGGTGGTTACCGAGATTGCGACCAGAGCGGAAGCGGTGACGATCCAGAAACGCCCCCTCGACGTGGACGGGGTCTCGCTCACGAGATAATCCATTCCATGAAATACCTGGTGCTGGTCGCGTTCGTTCTCATCATCGGCAGCCTGGCATCCGCTCTCTTTTTCATGATGCGCGATGGCCAGGACGGCAAGCCCAAGACCAGCAACATGGCTCGCGCGCTTGCGTTCCGCGTCGGCTTTTCCATCCTGCTGTTCATCTGCATTCTCATCGCCTGGAAATTCGGCTATATCCAGCCGACCGGCATACCCGTCGGCAAATAGCCGTCCACGCTCGCGCGCCGATGCGGCTCCTGAAGGACAAAGGGCCGCTTGCGCGGCCCTGTTGCTGGATCATTGGCAGATCTAGAGCCAGTAAACCAGCGTGTAGAGGCCGAGCCAGACCACGTCCACGAAGTGCCAGTACCAGGCAGCGCCTTCAAAGCCGAAGTGCTTGTCGGCGGTGAAGTGCCCCTTCATGAGGCGCAGCGTGATGAACAGCAGCATCAGCATGCCGATGAGCACGTGGAAGCCGTGGAAGCCGGTCAACATGTAGAACGTCGAGCCGTAGGCGCCAGAGCTAAGTTTCAGGTTCAGGGAGCTGTAGGCATAGTAGTACTCGTAAGCCTGAACTGAGACGAATGTTGCGCCGAGAGCAACGGTAATCCACATCCACATGATCGTGGGGCCGCGTTTGCCGTCGCGCAGCAAATGGTGCGCAATGGTCAGTGTCACGCCTGAAGTCAGCAGCAGCGCCGTGTTGATGGTGGGCAGCCAGAAAGGCGTCATGGTCTGGAAGGGCTCGATGATGCCCCCGGGCGAGGCCGTGGTGCCTGGGGCCACGCTCGGCCAGACCGCCTTGAAATCAGGCCAGAGCAGCGCATTGTCGAGGCCTCCGAGCGCAGGCACCGAGTGGGAGCGCATCCACCACAGCGCAGTGAAGAACGCACCAAAGAACATCACTTCCGAGAAGATGAACCAGCTCATGCTCCAGCGGAAGGACAGGTCGATCTTGTGGCCGTAAAGATTGCCCTCGCTTTCGCCGATGGCCTCTCTAAACCATTGGTAGAGCACGAAAAAGAGCCAGAGGAACCCGAAGAACAGGAGCCACTTGGCCCAGTCGGCGCCGTTGATCCACTGGCCGGCCCCGAACATGATGAACAGCAGGCCGATCGATGCCATCACCGGGTGGCGCGACGGCGCGGGAACGAAGTAATGGGGCGTTGTGCCCGGTGCGGTATTGCTCATCTCAACTCCTGATTTCCGTATTCTCTATTTTCTGTTTTCTGTTCACTGCTCGAGGCGAACCAGTCAAACAACCCAATTCACCAGCACTATCAAACCGCCAACGAAGACTGCAACCCCCACCAGCGCGACTGCAATGATATGCAGGGGATTGAGCTTGCCGAGGTCGTTTCGATATTCGCTGTTCTTGCGAATGCCAAGAAACGCCCATGCAACCGCCTTGGCCGTGTGTAGAACACTCATATCGGCGCCGGCGGTGTCTTGCCACCTACCTCGAAAAAGGTGTATGACAGCGTGATCGTCGTGACGTCCTTCGACAGCTTCGGGTCGATCACGAACGCCACGGGCCACTCCCTGCGCTCGCCCGGCTCCAGCGTGTACTGCTGGAAGCAGAAGCATTGCAACTTATTGAAGTGCGCAGCGGCCTGAGCCGGTGCGTAGCTGGGAATCGCCTGGGCCGACATGCGGCGGTCCTGGATATTCCTGAATTCGTACATCACCGTGGTGAGTTCGCCGGGATGCACCTGCACCGAGCGGCTCGCAGGTTTGAACTCCCAGGGACCCCGGACATTCGCGTCAAATTCGACAGTGATGGTCCGCGTCTTGTCCACCTGGGTATTGCTCACGTCGACATTGCGCCCTGCGGTTCCTCCGCCCGGAACCTGCCTTTCGGAGAGCGACAGGATGTTGATCCCCGTCATTTCGCAGATGTGCTTGTAGATCGGGATCAACGCATAACCGAATGCAAACATGCCAACCGTGATCACGGCCAGCTTGCCAACCATACGGAGGTTCTCGCGGCGACTGGTGGTCATGAAGTGCCCTGCCGCCCCGTTACTGCGCGAGCAGGATCACCCGGGCCATGAAGCCAAAAAAGAACACTGCAACGACCGAGGCGAGGATGAGCCCCAGGCGCCGGTTGCTCTTCTTTTGTTCTTGAGGAATCATCGACAAGTTTCCGGTCGTATGTCAGTGAGTATGTCAGTGAGCGTGAGTGCCGGGCGACACGTGTTCGACGCGCTCGGGCATGACCCGTGCATCCAGCACCCTGGTCGCTGTCGGGTCCAGTCGCGGAGGCGTCTCGAACGTGTGGAACGGGGCAGGCGAAGGCACTTCCCATTCGAGTCCTTCGGCGCCCTTGCCGTCCGGATCGTTCCAGGGGCGCTGGGGAGCAACTGCACCCCGGCCGCGCATCATCGGCAGCACGACCCAGAAGAAGAAGTAGACCTGCGCAAGACCGAATGCAAAACCGCCAAGCGAAGCCAACATGTTGAAATCAGCGAACTGCATCGGGTAATCGGCATAACGACGCGGCATACCGGCAAGACCCAGGAAGTGCATCGGGAAGAAGGTGACATTGAACGCGATCAGCGACCACCAGAAGTGGATCTTGCCGCGCGTCTCGTTGTACATCACGCCAGTCCACTTCGGGGCCCAGAAATAGAAGCCGGCGAACATCGCATACAGCGAACCGGCCA
The DNA here is from genome assembly GCA_046597415.1 of Ramlibacter sp. Classification (GTDB taxonomy): domain Bacteria; phylum Pseudomonadota; class Gammaproteobacteria; order Burkholderiales; family Burkholderiaceae_C; genus Ramlibacter. The sequence continues at coordinate 4,135 of JBKJKT010000156.1, read as the reverse complement.
CCAGCACGTAATGGAAGTGCGCCACCACGTAATAGGTGTCCTGCAGCAGCAGGTCAATCGGGGCCAGGGCCAGGATCAGGCCGGTGAATCCGCCCATCGTGAACACGAAGATGAAGCCGACTGCGAATAGCATGGGCGTCTCGAAAGTCATCGAGCCTTGCCACATCGTTGCAATCCAGTTGAAGATCTTCACAGCTGTGGGTACCGCAATCAACATGGTTGCGTACATGAAAAAGAGCTGGCCCGTCACTGGCATGCCGGTGGTGAACATGTGGTGCGCCCACACGATGAACGACAGGATCGCGATGGACGATGTGGCGTACACCATCGATGCATAGCCGAACAGACGTTTGCGTGCGAATGCGGGGACCACGTGGCTGATGATGCCGAAGGCAGGCAAGATCATGATGTAGACCTCGGGGTGCCCGAAGAACCAGAAGATGTGCTGGTACATCACCGGGTCGCCGCCGCCTGCCGGGTTGAAGAACACAGTGCCGAAGTGGCGGTCGGTCAGCGTCATCGTGATGGCACCTGCAAGCACCGGCATCACGGCGATTAGCAGGTACGCCGTGATGAGCCACGTCCAGCAGAACATCGGCATCTTCATCAGCGACATGCCGGGAGCACGCATGTTCAGGATGGTGACGATGATGTTGATCGAGCCCATGATCGAAGAAGCACCCAGCACGTGCATCGCGAAAATGCCGGCGTCCATGGATGGACCCATCTGAAGCGTCAGCGGCGCGTACAGCGTCCAGCCGGCAGCCGGTGCACCGCCGGGCATTAAAAACGAGCCGACGAGCATGAGGCCCGCCGGGATCAACAGCCAGAAGCTGAAGTTGTTCATCCGCGCAAAGGCCATGTCGGGAGCGCCGATCTGCAACGGGATCATCCAGTTCGCGAAGCCCACGAAGGCCGGCATGATCGCGCCGAACACCATGATGAGGCCATGCATGGTGGTGAGCTGATTGAAGAGCTCGGGGTTGATCAGCTGCAGGCCGGGCTGGAACAGCTCGACACGGATCAGCATGGCCAGGAAGCCACCAAACATGAGCATGGCGAACGAGAACAGCAGATACAGCGTGCCGATGTCCTTGTGGTTGGTTGCATAGACCCAACGCCGCCAGCCCGTCGGGGCATGGTGGCCATCGTGATCGTGGTGATCGTCGTGGGCAGGATGTTCGAGAACGGCGCTCATCTTGGATTCCTAGTCGATTCTTTGCGGGTCACTTGCCGCGCTGGGCCAGCACTTCGGACGGCTGCACGAGCTGTCCGGTCTTGTTGGACCAATTGTTCTTGGTGTACGTGATGACGGCTGCGATATCGGTATCTGACAGCTGTTTCCACGCGGGCATGGCGCCCTTGCCGTTGAGCAGGATCGCGATCTCGGAGGTCTTGTCCGCGTCCAGCACGATGGGTGAACCGTCGAGCGCCTTGATAGGTCCGGCGCCCTTGCCGTTCGCCTGGTGGCAGGCCGCGCAGTTCGCTGCATAGACCTTCTCGCCACGCTGGCCGATGTCCGCCATCGTCCAGACCTTTGCCGGGTCGTCCAGCTTGGCAGCCATCAGTTTTTGCTGGCCGCCGACCCACGCTGAATACTCGGCGGCGGAAACGACCTTCACATGGATGGGCATATAGGCGTGTTCCTTGCCGCAAAGTTCGTAGCACTGGCCATAGAAATCGCCAGTCTTTTCACTGCGGAACCAGGTATCGCGCACGAAGCCGGGAATCGCGTCCTGCTTCACGCCGAAAGCCGGCACGCCCCAGGCGTGAATCACGTCGTTAGCCGTGGTGATGATGCGAATCTTCTTGCCGACGGGCACGACCAGCGGGTTGTCGACCTTGAGGAGATAGTTGTCCGGTACGTCGCCACGGGCGCCATTGTTGGACATTTCGCGGTGCGCGCTGTCCAGCGTGGCAAGGAACGCAATGCCCTCGCCTTCGCCCTTGATGTAGTCGTAACCCCACTTCCACTGGTAGCCCGTCGCCTTGATGGTCAGCTCGGCGTTTGTCGTGTCCTTGGACGCAACCAGCACCTTGGTGGCGGGCAGGGCCATGCCGATGACGATGATGAAGGGAATGATGGTCCAGATCACTTCGACGGTGACGGACTCGTGGAAGTTCGCCGGTTTGTGGCCCACCGATTTGCGGTGCTTCCAGATCGAATAGAACATGACCCCGAAGACCGCAATGAAGATCACGATGCAGGTGATCAGCATGAACCAGTGCAGCCAGGCCTGTTCTTCGGCAATACGCGTGACCGCCGGATGCAGGTTGAGCTGGCGGACGGCAGGGCCACCAGGCAGATCGTTGACTGCATGGGCAGCGGTACCCAGGGCCCCGAGTGCTACTGCCGACGCCGCGGCCGGTGCTTTGTGCAGCAACGAAGCAAACTTGTTGGAAATGCTCATCATGGTTCTAACTAGCTAAAGCCTTTAATCAAACCTACGCTCCGCAGACCTATGCCCGGCAGACCTATGCACCACAAACTTATGCCCCGCGAAGGGCCCTGCGGATTTCCCGCGCCAGGGCCGCACGCAGCTCCGGCCGCACATACCGCCCCACAATCACCCTGCGGCCCTGCCCCGACAATTCAATCAGCGATCGATCGTCAGCGCTGGGCTCAACCCGCACCCAGTCGCGGTTGAATTCTGCGCGCTCCAGATGGCCCGCCGTCTCCAGTTCCACCACCAGTTGCCGGCCCCTCAGCGAAATCCTCTCGCCATCGCTTGCGTGGCGCGCGTAGATCATGAAGGCGAATCCGACGCCTGCCAATTCGATCCACGCAAACGGGAGCACGAGCGGCGCACCCTGAAACCAGAAAAAAGTCCCGATTCCGAGCGAGACAATGCACAGCGACGCGTAAAACCAACCCAGCTGGGCCGGCGTTACCGAGCAGTTGCGCTTCAGGAACCAGATGATGTTCTGGTCCTGGACGGTGGCGAAACGAAAGACAGGGTTCGACACGGGTGACGCTCAAAAATCAACCCGGCATTGTAGCGCGGCTTCCTTTTGCACCCCGCAGCCAGCGGGGCCATTGCTACTCCTCATGGCGGTGTCCGTCCACCGCGCAACAGAGCTCGCATGTCCTGCAGCGACACCGAGCTGCTTTCGCTCATGCGAACCCGTGGTGCCGGCTTGAACGCGTGGCCGTAAATGATCTCGAATGTGAGCGCGAGGCGGCCACCAGCGCCGGTCAACGCTGTTGCGAGCTCACGCTCCAGCCGCGATCGGAAGGCACGCGCCCGCAGCGCGTTGAAACGCAACGGATGGAGGTTAGACCCCAGTTCACGCAGTTCCTGCAGCAGGCGCGCGGGCGTCTCCCAGGTGAGCGTGATGCGCTCCATGTCCATGACGGGCTCGGCAAACCCGGCATGGACCAGCATGTCGCCCCAGTCATGCATGTCGGTGAAGTCATGTGCCGGCGGCGGCATTCCCAGGGTTCGATAGACCGCCCGCAGTTCGCGCAGGCTGTCCGGGCCCAGGCACGAAAACATCAGGAAGCCGTCGATTGCCACTGCACGATGCCACTGCGCGATGAGCGCCTGCGGCTGGGCGGACATGTGCAGGGCCATGTTCGCCCAGAGCATCTGCGCCCCTGTGGTGGGCAATGAGCCGATCTGCACGTCCGGCGCGCCGAGCCGGCGCCACCACGGTCTGGTCAATTGCTCAGCCGCCACGAGCGCGTGCGCCGGATTCGTTTCGTGGACAAAGCACTGCGCCTGTGGATAGCGCTTTTGCACCAGTTCATGAGCCTGCAGGCCACCACGCACAGGCTCCCAATCGACCCAGGTCGCGGGTTTGAGCTTGATCCACTCCAGCCGCTCCTGCATCCGCCTGCCCACCTCTTCATGCAGCCACGGCGAACGCGCCGGTGCGGTGCGATGCCAGTGGCCGGCTGCGGCCGGGTCGATGGTAGGCGGGCGTTCTTCGATCATGGGCGGCACGATGCGAACGAGTATATTGACCCGATGCTCGGCCGATTGACCCAAGGGCTTGTTTCCCGCTTGCCGGGCCAATGCGCGGTATGCCGCCGCTGGCCCGCGCAGCCCGTTTGCGAGCCGTGCGTGTCGCGGTTCGCACAACCCACAACTCGTTGCCTTCGCTGCGCCATACCTGTTTCGTCCGGCGTCGC
>JBKJKT010000243.1:0-15442 GCA_046597415.1 Ramlibacter sp. | reverse complement strand
AAATCCGCCTCGGTCATCGGACCGGCCTTGCATCGTTGCCACAACGCGCGCATCACATCATCGAGCGTCGTGCGTCCCTCCGCGCGCAGCGTGAGATCAAAGCACAGCGCAACCAGCGCGCCCTTTGTGTAATAGCTCACGGTGGCGTTCGGCGTGTTCTCGTCCGGGCGGTAGTACTTCACCCACGCATCGAAGCTCGCCTGCGCTACGGCCTGCACTTCACGACCCGGGCTCTGCATGACCTGGTTGATGGTCTTGTTGAGCAGCTTGAAATACACCGCATCGTCGATGAGGCCAGCCCGACGAAGCAAAACGTCATCGTAGTAGCTGGTGAAGCCCTCGAAGAACCAGAGCAGTTGCGTGTAGTTCTCGCGCGAATAGTCGTAGTGCGTGAACTCCGCAGGCCGCAGGTGCTTGACGTTCCAGGTGTGGAAGTACTCGTGGCTGACCAGGCCGAGCAGCGTGACATAGCCATCGCTCTTGCGAGATTCGCCGACGCGCGGGAGATCGCGGCGTGAAGCAATCAGCGCCGTCGAATTGCGATGCTCCAGACCGCCGTAGGCGTCATCAACGCAATTGAGCATGAAGATGTAGCTCTTGTGAGGTGGGCGCTTTCCGGTGCGCAGCGCCGCGCCCTTTGCTGGGTGCCAGAAGCGGATCTCGGCTTCGCATATCTTCTGTACATCAGCCGCGAAGCGCGTGCCATCAAACGAATCGGCAGCACCGGCAACGACGACGCGATGCGGCACCCCGCCAGCCTTGAATTCCGCGCTCCAGAACGCGCCCATTTCAACCGGGCAATCCACCAGTTCGTCGTAGTCGGCAGCTGCATAGGTGCCGAAGCCGCGCTTGCCGACTTTCTGCGCGGGCAGTCCGATGGCCGCTTCCCAGTTGGGTTTGTCGGCGACGGGCAGCAGGTCGAGCGAGTGCGGTAAGGTTTCCTGCCCGTGCACTTTCAGGCAAAGGCTCGTGCCATTGAAAAACCCTCGGTTCGCATCGAGCCAGGCGCTGCGCACCGAGTTGTCGAATGCGTAAATCTCGTACGTCAGCACAAGGGGGCTGCTGGGCACGCATTCCACTTGCCATGTCGCCTTGTCGATCTGCTGCAGGTTCAGCGCCTTGCCTGCCTGACGGGCACCAGGGCGCTGCAGGTTCTTGACGAACTCGCGCAGGAGATAACTGCCGGGAATCCATGCGGGCAGCGACACCGTCTGCTGGGTGGCGGGCTGTTCGACAGTGAGGGTCACGCGCCAGAGATGGGCGTTCAGGTCGGCGGCCTCGACCTGGTAGTGAACGCCGGCGGTTCGCGCGGGCAGTGTCACTTGGCCTCGGCCAGCAGCTTTTCCAGGTCGGGGGCCGTGATGGCGCCCGGAACTCGCGTGCCGTTGGCCAGGATCAAAGTGGGCGTGCCGGAAATCTTGTATTTCTTGCCGAAATCAACGTTGCGCGTCACTGCGGCGCTGTCGCAAGTAGCGCGAGGTGCAGGCTTGTCGCGGACCATCCAGTCAAGCCAGGCTGCGCTCTTGTCGGCGGCACACCAGATGTTGCGCGACTTGTCGATCGAGTCGGGTCCGAGAATCGGGTAGAGGAACAGGTAGACGGTGACGTTGTCCACCTTCAGAAGATCGCGCTCGAAGCGCTTGCAGTAACCGCAGTTCGGGTCTTCGAAGACCGCGACCTTGCGCTTGCCGTTGCCGCGCACCATGGTGAATGCGTCTTTCAACGGCAGTTGGTTGAAGTCGATGGCAAGCAGCTTTTCCTGGCGCGCTTCGGTCAGGTTCTTCTGGCCCTTGGTGTCGATCAGCATGCCGTGGATGAGGTAGTTGCCCTCGACATCGCTGTAGAAGATATCGGAGCCGACGCGCACTTCGAACAGGCCCGGCATCGGCGATTTGGTGACTTCGTCGATCTTGCCCAGACGCGGCAGCCGCTCTTGTAGCGTCTTGCGAATTTGCGCTTCGTCAGACTGCGCGCCCGCCGTTGGCATCAGGCCCACAGCCAGCAGCAAAGAGGCCAACACATACTTGATCAGGTTCATCGAAATTCCAGTCACGCTATCGGTTCATTCAAATTGTCTAAAGGCGCCCCATGGCTTGCCGTGCGACCCAGTCCTTGATCGGCCCGCTGCGATTGAAGGCCGTCATGCCCCAGTTGCGCAAACTGGCCCAGGGCTCTGTCTGCTGGGCAAACAATTGCTGCAGACCATCCGTAGCCGCACCCATCGCCATCACATCGGCCTTTCGCGAGCGCTCGTAGCGCCGCAGCAGGGCGAGATCGCCGACTCCGCGCCAATATTCGCGCTCGTGCACAGCCAGTGCCAGTTCGCGCGCATCGGCCAACCCCAGGTTCAATCCTTGTCCTGCGAGTGGATGCACCGTATGCGCCGCGTCGCCCGCCAACACCCAGCCCTGCCCGCACCAGCGGTCCGCCGTTGCCAGCTGCAGCGGCCATGTCGCTCGCTCGCTGGTCAGGGTCAGCCTACCCAGTTCATTGTGGCTGGCGCTCTGCAGTTGCGCTTCAAATGCGGGGGCGTCCAGTTCCACGAGTGAGGACGACCTGCTGTCATGGACTGACCAGACAACCGCCACCGAGTTCCCGCCCATGGGCAGGAAAGCCAGAATTTCGCCATCGTCGAACCACTGTCGCGCGAGCGAGCCATGCGGCTTTTCGCAAGTCAGGCGGGCGGCGATGGCGCGTTGGGGATAAGGCGTGACGAAGTACTGCACGCCGTAGTCGGCGCGCGTCGTGCTGGCGCGGCCTTCGCACACGACCGTAAGAGTTGCCGGCTGCGGCGCATCCAGCCATTGAACCATTGGTTGGAATTTCAGGGCTTCCGCCAGCCGGGCCTGCAGAGCGGGCACATCGACAATCCAGGCAAGCGCCGCTGTCTGCGTGGCGTGTGAATCGAATTGCACCTGGCCCCCCTCATCGCCATGCACGCGCATCCCGGTCACAGGCGTCGCGTGCTGCAGATCGGGCCACGCACGCAGCTGCTCGAGCAGGTCTTTGGAAGCTGCGTTGAGCGCGAAGGCGCGCACGTCGCTGTTTGCCCCGGACGCGGCGGATGTGTCGGTGAGTGAGGCGCTGGGTGTGGTGGAGGTGGGGATGTCGCGAACCAGCCCCACCCGCAGACGCTCGCGCGCGAGCAGCAAGGCGAGGGTCCGGCCGACTACGCCGGCGCCGCGGATACAGACATCGAGGGCCATGGCGGGATTGTAGGAGCCGGGCACAATCGCGGCACTGAACAGCCCGAAGTCCCCAGTTGCCGAATTTCCCATGACCACCGATACGCCCGACGTCACCACGCGCATTGCCCGAATCTTCATTTATCCGGTCAAGTCCTGCGCAGGGGTCGAACTGACAGAAACCGTCCTGACCGAAACCGGCCTTGACCTGGACCGGGCCTGGATGGTCGTTGATGAGCACGGCGAGTTCATGAGCCAGCGCGAGTTGCCGCGCATGGCACTGGTCAAGGTCCAGCTCAAGCACAGCGAGGTCGTGCTGCGCGCACCCGGCATGCTGGCGCTTCATTTGTCCATTGATGCTGTTGAAGAGCCCACCGTTGTTCGCCTTTGGGGCGACGACTTCAAAGCCTACGACATGGGCAGCACGGCGGCCCAGTGGTTCACCGATTTCCTGGGGCAGAAGCTGCGCCTGGTGCGGTTCGACCCCGACGAACGACGTGCGTCGAACCGGCAGTGGACTGGCGATGTGGAAGCACTCAACCAGTTCAGCGATGGCTACCCGATTCTGGTTGTCAGCGAAGGGTCTCTTGCCGAACTCAACCGGCGGCTGGAGGCAGCCGGACACGAAGCGGTCGGATTTGAGCGGTTCCGGCCGAACATCGTGCTGGCGGGACTGGAGCCGCATGACGAGGACAGGCTGGACGTGATGCAGATCGGCGAAGAGGGGGCCGTGCAACTCAGGGGCGTCAAGCCCTGCCCACGGTGCCCGATTCCCAATGTCGATCCGGCCACCGCCGAAGTTGCTCCTCATGTCTCGGATGCGTTGCAGGCCTATCGCAGCAGCCCGGTCATCGGTGGCGCGGTCGCGTTCGGCATGAATGCGGTAACCGTGAAGGGCTTCGACGAAGTGCTGCGCGTCGGCCAGCCGGTCACCGCCGACTGGCGATTCGACTGAAGGCGCATGGCATACACTTTCTCCCTCGTTTTGCTGGAATATCCATGAGTTTGAAGTGCGGGATTGTCGGTCTGCCCAACGTGGGCAAATCCACCTTGTTCAATGCCTTGACGAAGGCGGGTATCGCTGCGGAAAACTATCCGTTCTGCACCATCGAGCCCAATGTGGGCGTCGTCGAAGTGCCCGATCTGCGCCTTGCGCAACTTGCTGCCATCGTCCGGCCTGAGCGTACGGTGCCGGCCATCGTCGAATTTGTCGATATCGCCGGCCTGGTGGCGGGTGCGAGCAAGGGTGAAGGACTGGGCAACCAGTTCCTGGCGCATATCCGCGAAACGGATGCCATCGTGAATGTGGTGCGCTGCTTCGACGATGCCAACGTCATCCATGTCAACAACAAGATCGACCCGGTCGCCGATATCGAGGTCATCCAGACCGAGCTGTGCCTGGCCGATCTGGGCACCGTGGACAAGACGCTGCACCGAGCCGCCAAGAATGCGCGTTCGGGCAACGACAAGGAAGCTGAAAAGCTCGCGAAGCTGTTGCCGCGTGTGCAGGCTGGGCTGAATGAAGCCGTGCCGGTTCGCGCGATGAAGTTCACTGAGGATGAGATGGCGCTGCTCAAGCCGCTATGCCTGATTACCGCCAAGCCTGCGATGTTTGTCGGAAACGTTGACGAAACCGGCTTCGAGAACAACGTGCATCTCGACCAGCTACGGGCCTATGCGCAAAAGCAGAACGCACCGGTCGTCGCCATCTGCGCCAAGATGGAAGCCGAGATGGCCGACATGAGCGATGAAGACAAGCAGATGTTCCTGGCCGAGATCGGGCAGGACGAACCGGGCCTCAACCGCCTGATCCGCTCGGCCTTCAAGCTGCTCGGTCTGCAAACGTACTTCACGGCGGGCGTGAAGGAAGTGCGCGCCTGGACCATCCACATCGGCGACACGGCGCCGCAGGCAGCCGGCGTGATTCACACCGATTTCGAGCGCGGCTTCATTCGCGCGCAAACCATTGCGTTCGACGACTTCATGACGCTCAAGGGCGAGCAGGGTGCCAAGGATGCGGGCAAGATGCGCAGCGAAGGCAAGGAATACGTCGTCAAGGATGGCGACGTGCTGAATTTCCTGTTCAACGTCTAGACAGGGATTGCAGTGAACGCGATTCGCAAATGCCTGGCACTGGCATTTGTAATCGCTTTGCAGGTTCAGATCGCACCGGCAATCGCGCAGCCGGCCGAGCCTCTACGCGCTGCAGCGCCCTGTGAGCGCTTCGAGCCCTGCCAGTAACGCGAGCAGCGAGACTCGAAAGCTTTGCGCTGCGCATCAGGTCTTGTTACGTGCCTGGTTTGCACTGGATTCGACGCTCATTTTCTTCAGGACCCGGTCCCGGGCGAGCTCCTCCAGGAAGGTCAGGGCGTCTCCGGAGCCTTGCGCCAGTTTCAGCGCTGCTTCAGGCCACGCCGGGGAGGTCTCGCACACCGCCATGACTTCCTTGAGCGGGGTGTTGGGTGTGTTTCGGGGCGAGCTTGCGTTGCGATCTTTCATGTGGCTGTGATCCGGTGAAGTTAAAGGAAGGTTCTCTTCCTACATATCCCGCGTATCACGCGTTTGTTTAGCTAGCCCGACGCCAAAGGCCAGATATACATCAGCGCCGTGGTCATCGTGACGTAGCGCAGGAACTTGCCGATCAGCATGTAGAACGTGCAGGGCCAGAACGGCAGCTTCAGCCAGCCGGCAACGGCGCAAAGCGGGTCGCCGACCAGCGGCAGCCATGCCAGCAGGCAGGCCTTGGGGCCGAGTTGCTCCAGCCAGTCCAGAGCCTTGGTGTGGTGCTTCGAGTGGCTGTATTTGTCGACCACCTCATGCGCGCCGTAGCCCAGCCACCAGTCGAGCATGCCGCCGAGCGTGTTTCCGGCGGTCGCTACAAAGATCGCGCTCCAGAACATGTCGGGGTTGAGACGGAGCAGTCCGTAAAGCACAGGCTCGGAACCCACGGGTACGAGCGTCGCCGAAATGAAAGCGGCGACGAAGAGGGTGCTGAGTCCGAATTGGGGAAGCGCCAGGAGCGCGAGGATAGGGGCGAGCCAGTCTTGCATGCGCGAATCAGTTTACAGACGTGGCCAGCCGATGCGTGTAGGTCCATGGCCCGGTTTGCGCTTGCATGGCAAAGCACGGTGGCCTGTCAATTCATTTCAGCCGCTGAAATGGGCCGGGCATACAATCGTGCCTCATTTTTCAGCACCAGCTCGACTCCCTTCCCCATGAACATCGGCCCGTACACCCTTGCGAATAACGTGTTCGCAGCGCCGATGGCGGGCGTGACGGACCGTCCGTTTCGCCAGTTGTGCCGTGCACTGGGAGCCGGCTATGCGGTTAGTGAGATGGTCACATCCAGGCGCGATCTCTGGAACAGCCTCAAGACTTCGCGTCGTGCCAACCACGACGGCGAGCCAGGTCCCATCGCCGTGCAAATCGCTGGCACGGAAGCCGCCATGATGGCCGAAGCCGCCGTCTACAACATCGACCGTGGTGCGCAGATCATCGACATCAACATGGGATGTCCTGCCAAGAAGGTTTGCACCAAGTGGGCCGGGTCTGCTCTGATGCAGGATGAGCCGCTGGCCGTCGCCATTGCGCGTGCCGTCGTGGATGCCTGCGCTCCGAGGGGTGTACCGGTCACGCTCAAGATGCGCACGGGCTGGTCGCAGGCCAATCGAAACGCCGTGACGCTGGCTCGTGCCTTCGAAGATGCGGGCATACAGATGCTCACCGTGCATGGGCGCACGCGCGAGCAGGGCTATCGGGGATACGCCGAGTACGACACCATCGCGGCTGTGAAGGCTGCGGTGCGCATTCCGGTCGTGGCCAACGGCGACATCACCACCCCGGAAAAGGCTCGGGATGTGCTGGCCCGCACAGGAGCCGATGCGATCATGATCGGGCGTGCGGCGCAGGGGCGTCCGTGGATCTTTCGAGAGGTGGCGCACTTTCTCGAAACAGGCACACACCTGGCACCGCCGCTCGTGGCCGAGGTGCGCAGGCTTCTCATCGATCACCTGCAGGATCACTACGCGCTCTACGGCGAGTTCACCGGTGTGCGAAGTGCGCGCAAACACATCGCCTGGTACGTGAAGGGGCTGCCCGGTGCGACGGAGTTTCGCTCGCGGATGAACCTGATCGAGGACTGCGTGGAACAACTGCGGACCGTGGGTGGGTATTTCGATGCGCTTGGAGCCGGCGACGACCGGATGCCATGCACGTCGAGTGCCACCTGTGACGACGAACAACAAGAGATGTACAAGCCGCATGAGCAAGAAACATATTGAAGAGTGCGTTCGCGCCAGCCTCGAAAGCTATTTTCGCGACCTGCGCGGCATCGAGCCCGACGGCATGTACGACATGCTGGTCAAGGCCGTCGAAAAGCCGCTGCTGGAAGTCGTCATGGACAAGGCCGACCAGAACCAGTCGAAGGCCGCGGAGTGGCTCGGCCTGAACCGCAACACATTGCGCAAGAAGCTTCTGGAACACCGGCTCCTCAAGGGCTGAACGCCCATCATTTCCATCCACATGAACGCACTCATTTCTGTTTCAGACAAAACCGGCATCGTGGAATTCGCGCAGGCACTGCATGCCCTGGGCATTCGCCTCATTTCAACCGGCGGCACGGCAAAGTTGCTGGCCGAGCGGGGGCTTCCCGTGACCGAGGTCGCGCAGGTCACGCAGTTTCCGGAGATGCTCGACGGACGGGTCAAGACGCTGCATCCCAAGGTGCACGGCGCTCTGCTGGCGCGTCGTGACATGCCCGAGCACATGGCGTCGCTCAAAGAGCACGCAATCGACATCATCGACCTGCTCGTGGTGAATCTGTATCCGTTCGAAGCGACAGTTGCAAGGCCGGGCTGCACGCTGGAAGACGCTATTGAAAACATCGACATCGGCGGGCCCGCGATGGTGCGCTCGGGTGCGAAGAACTGGAAGGATGTGGGCGTGGTCACCGACGCATCGCAGTACCGGCTGGTGCTTGAAGAGCTGCAGACTGCAGGCAAGCTTTCGGACAAGACACGGTTTTCGCTTTCGGTTGCTGCGTTCAATCGCATCAGCAATTACGACGCTGCGATCAGTGATTACCTCTCCAGTATCGAAGAAGGGGGTGGTCGCAGCTTGTTCCCCGCGCAGTCCAACGGCCGCTTCGTCAAGCTGCAGGACCTGCGTTATGGCGAGAATCCGCATCAGCAAGCGGCGTTCTACCGTGACCTGTATCCCGCACCGGGATCACTCGTGAGCGCGAAGCAGTTGCAAGGCAAGGAGCTTTCCTACAACAACATCGCTGACGCCGATGCGGCCTGGGAATGTGTCAAGAGTTTCGATGCCTGCGCATGCGTCATCGTGAAGCATGCCAATCCGTGTGGCGTGGCCCTGGGCAAGACGTCGTTTGTGGCCTATTCGAAGGCGCTGCAGACCGATCCGACCTCGGCGTTCGGCGGCATCATTGCGTTCAACCGCGAGGTCGATGAGGAGGCCGCGCAGGCCGTGGCCAAACAGTTCGTCGAAGTTCTGATTGCGCCCTCGTTCACGCCTGAAGCACTCGCTGTGTTCAAGGCCAAGGTGAACGTTCGCATCCTTGAAATTGCTTTGCCGCCTGGTGGCGTGACCGATTGGGACAACGGCCGCAATGGGGTGGATGTGAAGCGCGTTGGATCAGGCCTGCTGATGCAGACCGCAGACAACCGCCAGATGTCGGTAAGTGAACTGAAGGTCGTGACGAAAAAGCAGCCGACACCCGGCCAATTGGAAGACCTGCTGTTTGCGTGGAAGGTCGCCAAATACGTCAAGTCGAATGCGATCGTCTTTTGTAAGGACAGCACGACGATGGGCGTCGGCGCCGGGCAGATGAGCCGACTCGATTCGGCGCGCATCGCCGATATCAAGGCAAAGCACGCCGGACTGTCGCTGGTGGGCACGGTTGCGGCCAGCGACGCATTCTTTCCGTTTCGCGATGGCCTGGACGTGATCGTCGATGCAGGCGCCACCTGTGTCATTCAGCCGGGCGGCAGCATGCGCGATGACCAGGTGATCGCCGCCGCCGACGAACGCGACGTAGCGATGGTCTTTACGGGCGTGAGGCACTTTCGCCACTGACCAGGGCGTCGAACACTTCGCGCGCGGCCTGGAGTGTTTGCGCGATCTCCTCATCGCCGTGAGCTGAGCTGACAAACCCGGCTTCATACAAGGCGGGCGCAATGTAGATCCCCCGATCCAGCAATCCGTGAAACAGCTGGTTGAAGCGCGCACCGTCGCTTTTCATGACGGCGGTGTAGTTCTGCGGCAGTTCCGGCAGCAGGAAGAAGCCGAACATGCCGCCTTCGCAGTCGCTTGCAAAAGGAACGCCTCTCGCATCGGCGGCAGCCTGAAGTCCCATCGTGAGCGCGCTTGTCTGCGCGGACAGCTTGTCGAAGAAGCCCGGTTTGCGAATTTCGTTGAGGGTTGCAAGGCCGCATGCAGTGGCGACCGGATTGCCAGAGAGCGTCCCGGCCTGATACACCGGCCCGAGCGGCGCAAGCATTTCCATGACGGCACGCTTGCCACCGAATGCGGCCAACGGCATGCCGCCGCCGATCACTTTGCCCAGCACGGTGACGTCGGGTGCGAAGCCGGGGATCTCGCGCGCATAAAGCGACTGCGCGCCGCCGAGTGCGACACGGAAACCCGTCATCACTTCGTCGAACACCAGCAGTACGCCGTGCGCTGTGCACAGTTCGCGGCACCGGCGCATGAAGGGCGCGCTCGCGCGAACGAAGTTCATGTTGCCTGCAATCGGTTCGATGATCAGGCATGCCAGATCAGCACCATGTAGCGCGAACGCCTCTTCGAGTTGCTGGACGTTGTTGTATTCCAGAACGAGGGTGTGTTGCACGACCTCGGGAGGAACGCCTGCACTCGTGGGGTTGCCGAATGTAGCGAGCCCGGAGCCAGCCTTCACAAGCAATGCGTCGGCGTGGCCGTGATAGCAGCCTTCGAACTTGATCAGCTTGCTGCGGCCGGTAGCGCCGCGTGCCAGTCGGATCGCGCTCATCGCGGCCTCGGTGCCTGAGCTGACAAGACGGACCATCTCGATGGAAGGCACCAGATCAATGATCGCCTGTGCGAGATCAACCTCGCGCTCAGTCGGAGCGCCGAACGAAAAACCGTCGAGTACTGCGCGTTGAACGGCCTCGACGACAGCCGGATGTCCGTGGCCAAGGATCATCGGACCCCAGGAACCGATGTAGTCGATGTAGCGCCGATCGTCCGCGTCCCAGAAGTGCGGGCCCTGCGCTCGCTGCACGAATCGCGGTGTGCCGCCCACCGCGCGAAACGCGCGAACCGGCGAATTCACGCCGCCAGGAATAAGCGTTTTGGCGCGGTCGAAAAGTTGTTGATTGCGGTTAGTGCTTGGTGTCATTGGCTGGCATATCGAGGACTTGGAGGGCCTGGGCTTCTTCAGGTGTCAGTTCGCCGGGATCGCCCTCGGGCTGGGCCCAGAAAAGACGGTCGGGCACAACGTTACCCATGCCTGGACGGAAACCGGCATCGAGCGAACGATCGAGGTAGGCCAGTGCTTCACTGGCAGCGCCGACCAGGTCGCTGCCGCTGGCAACCAGCGCAGCCAGCGCAGCCGACAACGTATCTCCTGCGCCGGAAAAAGTCGCTTCGAAGCGTTCGAACTTTTCGCTGCCCAAAACCGACTCCGGCGTAGCCAGAACGTTGTCAATGTATTGATCGGGCAACGGAATACCCGTGACTAACGTATAGGGCACACCCATTTCAGCTGCAGCCTTGGCAATGTCGCGGGCAGTGGGGCTCTTGTCGCCATTCCAGTCAGGCAGCAGCCAGCGCCAGAGCGTGCTGTGGTTTCCCACCAACACGGTTGTCTGTGGCAGCAACAGTTCGCGAAACGCGTCCAGGTACAAATCGATCTGCGACTCGTCCCACCATGACAGGTTGGGCATGTAGGCGATCAATGGAATCTCTGCATAGTCGGCTGCGATCTCGGCGATGGTGCTGACGGCTTCCGGGCTGCCGACAAAGCCGACCTTGAATACCTGGACCTGCACGTCCTCAAGGATCGCACGCGCTTGCTCCGCAACTGCTTCTTCGTCGAAGGGGAAATGGTCGAACACCTCGGCGGTGTCTCGCGCATAGGCGCCGGTTACAACAGGCAGTGCATGCGCGCCGACAGACGCAATTGCACTGATGTCTGCCGCGAGTCCGCCAGCACCGCTCGGATCGCTTGCGTTGAACACGATGATGCATGCCGGATTGCCGTCATCGCCCTCTTCTTCAACGCCTTGTCCGGCGTCGGGTTCGACCTGCATGGTTGGGTTTGTCATAGGCCTCGAATCTTGCGGCTACGGACACGCTTTGCACTTGAGCACACATGATTTGCAGCAGTGCAAAAGAGCGGCGAGGGGCCTCGATACAATCGTTGCATTCTATTCGAAGGCCCTTTAAGCTGTGACCGATACTAAAACGTGGATGTGTCTTATCTGCGGCTGGATTTACGATGAAGCCGCAGGTTCTCCAGATGATGGCATTGCACCGGGAACCCCCTGGTCCGCAGTGCCGATGAATTGGACTTGCCCTGAGTGCGGCGCACGCAAGGAAGATTTCGAAATGGTGCAGATTTAAAGAGTGGGTTGTTACATCTTGGATGATGCCGCGCCCGGGAAGTTACAAGTATGAGGAGCAGCGTCAAGTGAGCACGACTGGGTTCAAGGTGCTGGTGATCGACGACAGCAACACGATCCGGCGAAGTGCGGAGATCTTCCTGAAGCAGGGTGGCCACGACGTGATGCTGGCCGAAGACGGCTTTGATGCGTTGGCCAAAATCAACGACTATGAGCCGAACCTGATCTTCTGCGACATCCTCATGCCCCGCCTCGATGGATATCAAACCTGCGCCATCATCAAACGCAATGCGAGGTTCGCCTCGGTGCCCGTCGTGATGCTTTCTTCCAAGGACGGCGTCTTCGACAAGGCACGTGGCCGCATGGTCGGATCGCAGGATTACCTCACCAAACCATTTACCAAGGACCAATTGCTGCAGACCGTGCAGCAGTTCGGATCCGCCAGAGAAGGAGTGGCGTGATGCCCATACAAAAAGTGCTCGTTGTGGATGATTCCAAGACTGAACTGATGTTCATGACGGATCTGCTCCAGAAAAACGGATTCGCAGTGAAGACCGCCGAGAACGCCGACGATGCATTCAGGCGGCTGGCCGAAGACAAGCCTGACCTGATCCTGATGGATGTGGTGATGCCGGGGCAAAACGGTTTTCAGCTGACGCGTGCCATCACGCGCGACCCACTGTACGCCGACGTTCCGATCATCATGTGCACCAGCAAGAATCAGGAGACCGATCGGGTCTGGGGCATGCGCCAGGGTGCGCGCGACTACATCACGAAACCTGTGGATGCCGACGAGCTGATGGCCAAGATCAAGGCCCTGAGCTGATTCACTAGCGAACCTGTTCAATCCATGGCCAATCGTGAAGCCCTCAGAGAACTCCAAAGTCGGCTCGCGAGCCGGCTTCAGGCCGCGCGGACGGAGGGTGTGCAGGCCTCGTGGCTTGCGGTGGAGTCCGCCGGAAACAGATACCTGTTTCCGCTTGCCCAATCCGGCGAGATCTTTCCTTATGCCAGTCCTTTGCACGTCCCCTATACGCAAGCATGGTTCATGGGCGTGGCCAACCTGCGCGGCGGGCTGTACGGCGTGGTCGACCTGTCCGGCTTTGTGGCTGGCGGTGCACCCGCGATGCGATCCGATGCAACGCGCGCCGAGTCACGGCTGGTGGCCCTCAATGCAATGCTCGAAGTCAATTGCGCATTGCTGATCGACCGGCTGGCTGGCTTGCGCAACATCGATGCGTTCACTTCATCGAGCGCCCCCGCCGAAGGCGCGCCGGATTATTTTGGCAGCGGTTACACCGATGCCAACGGCGTCTTCTGGCAGGAACTCAACCTGCAGGCGCTCTCCCAGCAACCCCAGTTCCTGAGCATAAGCGCTTCAAGCGCGTAGAACAGCATCCCCCGGAAGGCCGCACCATGTCCGTCGTTGACTCCCTGAAAAACCTGTTCTCGAAAAAGGATCCCGAACCTTCGGTCGCTCACTCCGGCGAGCTCAGTCTCGGCATGCCCGATCCGACTGTGGATCCGGTCAGATCCAACACCCAGGCGCGCATGGTCCCCGCCCCGGCCGATCCCGACAGCGTGAACGACGAGTCCCTGGCTCCGATGGAAACGGTCGATGAGGCTGACCTCATTTCAGTGCCGCTTCTTGGACGACGCACTATCGTCACGCACCAGCGCATCCTGTTCACCTTGCTGGCAATGTCGCTGGTGGTGCTGGGCTCGGTGGCCATCTTCTCTGTGCGGCAGGCCGATACCGTCGCGCAGCAGGTGGCCGGCACGGGCCAGTCGCTGATGCAGTCTCAGCGCCTCGCCAAATCGGTTTCGCAAGCGCTGGTGGGAAGCCCCCAGGCATTTCCTGACGTGAAGGAAAGCGCGGACGTGTTGGCCCGCACGGTGCGTGGACTGAAAGACGGTGACGAAGCCCTGCGGATCCAGCCGGTTTCCACCGATTACCAGCAAGACGTGACGAAGATCACGCCTCTCATGGAACGCGCCGAAAAGAATGCTGCCACCGTGATGGCGCAGCAGCAGATTTTGACGCAGGTGGGAGCCGCGCTTCGCACCATCAACCGTCAATCGTCAGACCTGCTGGAAATTGCTGAGACGGTGTCGTCGCTGAAGCTGCAGCAAAACGCCGCGCCGGCAGAAATCTCCGCTGCTGGTCAGCTCGTGATGTTGACGCAGCGCATCGGCAAGTCGGCCAACGAGTTCCTGACGATGGAGGGTGTGTCCCCCGAGGCTGTGTTCCTGCTTGGCAAGGACTTGAACTCGTTCAAGGAAATCGCGCAGGGCTTGCTTGACGGGAGCCCCGAATTGCGCCTGACCGGCTCGAAAGACCCGCAGACACGCGAACGCCTGGAAGCGCTCATGAAGTTGTACGAGCAGACCCGCACGCAGGCAAGCGCCATTCTGGGCAACCTGCAAGGTCTGGTGTCTGCGCGTGAAGCGCAGGCCGCGATCATTGCAGACAGCGAGCCGCTGCGCCGCTCGATGGAAGACCTTCAGGGCAAGCTCTCTTCGCAGACCGGCCTGGGTGCGGGCGCCCTGACAACCCTTGCACTGTCTTCGCTCTTCGCCATTCTCTGCGCCGTGGGTCTAGCCTACGTGCAGCTACAGGATTCGCGCAAGCGCCAGGTGGTTGCCGAGCAGCAGCGACTCGAAGCCGAGCAGCAGGAGCAGGAAGCCAAGCGCGTGAACGACGCGAATCAGGCCGCCATTTTGCGATTGATGAATGAGTTGCAGACAGTGGCCGAAGGTGACTTGACGCAAGAGGCCACGGTGACCGAAGACATCACGGGCGCCATTGCCGACTCGGTGAACTACACGGTGGAAGAGCTTCGCCAGCTGGTGGGCGCCGTGCAGAGCACGGCCACCAAGGTGGCGGCGACGACGGCGCAGGTGGAAAGCACCTCCACCGAGCTGCTGGCCGCCTCCACAGAGCAGCTGCGCGAAATTCGCGAAACCGGCCAGTCGGTGCTCGACATGGCGACCCGAATCAACCAGGTGTCGGGCCAGGCGCAAGAGTCCGCACAGGTGGCGCGCCAATCGCTGAAGGCCGCCGAGTCGGGCCTCGCGGCCGTGCAGAACGCCATCGGCGGCATGAACTCCATCCGCGACCAGATCCAGGAAACCTCCAAGCGGATCAAGCGGCTGGGCGAATCGTCCCAGGAGATTGGTGAAATTACCGAGCTGATTTCCGACATTACCGAACAGACGAACGTGCTGGCGCTCAACGCCGCCATCCAGGCGGCCTCGGCCGGCGAAGCGGGTCGAGGCTTCTCGGTGGTTGCCGAAGAAGTGCAGCGGCTGGCCGAACGTTCCGCGGACGCCACGCGCCAGATCTCGGCGCTGGTGAAGGCGATTCAGACCGACACGCAGGATGCGGTGGCCGCCATGGAGCGCTCCACGCAGGGTGTGGTGGAAGGGGCCAAGCTGTCCGACAACGCGGGCACCGCGCTGACCGAGATCGACCAGCTGTCGCGCCGCCTCGCCGAGCTGATCGAGCAGATCTCGTCCTCCGCCTCCAAGGAAGCCGAATCCGCCAACGTGGTGGCCGGCAACATCCAGCACATTTTCGCGGTGACGGAACAGACCGGTGAAGGCACGCGCTCCACCGCGCAGCAGGTGCGCGAG
>JBKJKT010000138.1:0-9276 GCA_046597415.1 Ramlibacter sp. | reverse complement strand
TCGCCAAAGAGCATCGGCCCCTTGTACTCATCGAGCAGGCCAGACCACATGGCCACGATTCGCTGCACGTCGTTGCGCAAATCGGCGTGGTCGCGCCAGACCAGCGCGCCGATCTGCGGCAATTGCGCTTCGATGTTCATCGGGCATTTGCCGCGCAACGCCGAAAATCCCGAATGCATTTCCGCGCAGACACTGCGGGCGCGGGCGCGAGCCTTTACATCGGTCGGCCAGACTTGCTTTTGCGGAAATTTCTCCGCCACATATTCCGCGATCGACAGCGTGTCCCACACCGCAAATCCGTCATCGACCAGCACTGGAACGCGGCCGGCGGGGCTGATTGCGTTGATGGTCTCCTTGAACACCGAGTCGCGGTGGAACGAGTCGAAAAAAACCATGACCTCTTCGAACGGAATGTCTGCCTGCCTGAGCAGCACCCAGGGCCGCATGGACCAGGACGAATAGTTCTTGTTGCCGACGTAGAGCTTGAGCATGAAATCTCCTGAAGAAGCAGGGATGCTACTGGCGCGACCCCGGGTCATTGATGCCAATAACCGCCCGAATTGATGCTCAGCGGTCGACCTCTGCTTGCGGACGTTGCTGGTCCTGCTTGTCCAGAACCTTGCGCACGGGACCCTCCAGCAGCAGGATCGAAAATGCGAGCACTGTGCTGACCACCGCCGTCATTTCGCGGCCGGATCCTGCCGCCAGCCCGATCGCGCAAGTCATCCACAAACCGGCAGCCGTGGTCAGTCCCTGGACGTGATCGTCTTCGCGCTTCATGATCGTTCCGGCGCAGAGAAATCCGACGCCGGCGATCACGCCCTGTACAACGCGTGAGAGCGCGTCCGCCTCCATGCCAGCCTGCGCCGGCACCAGGACGAAGAGCGCTGAACCCAGTGCAACCAGCATGTGGGTGCGAAGCCCCGCGGCTTTTCCTGATTTCTCGCGCTGCAGGCCGACCAGCCCGCCGAGGATCGCTGCCAGCGAAAGGCGCAGTACAAGCCGCGTCAGGTCCTCAGCGTCGGCCAGATCGGAGAACTCCGAGACGACAGTCGCCCAGACGCGATCCCACCAACTCATGGGATGTCGCGATTGGGTTCGGCACGCGCGACGTCACGGGGACCGATCGTTCCCAGGCGCGCTTTCAGCGATTGGGGCTGGCCCGTCAGCACGGCCGAGTAGAGCGTCGTGTTGGAGAGCACTTTCTTGACGTAGTCGCGCGTTTCGTGGAAGGGCACGTTCTCCGCCCAGATCGCGGCTTCAAGCATGGGGCCGTTGCGCCAGTTGCGCGGCCGTCCCGGGCCCGCGTTGTAGGCCGCAGCGGCCAAAGGCATCGAGCCCTCGAAGTCATCGAGAACGATCTTCAGGTAGCCCGTCCCGATGGCGATGTTGGTTTCGCGCTCGTTCAGCTGGTCGATCGTGAAACTGTTCAGGCCGATGCGCTTTGCGGTCCAGCGCGCTGTGGCCGGCATGACCTGCATGAGCCCTGAAGCGCCGACGTGCGATCGCGCGTCCATGATGAAGCGGCTTTCCTGGCGGATCAGGCCATACACATAGGCCGGGTCGAGATTGATCTCGCGGCTGCGCCTCACAACCGAATCGCGAAATGGCATCGGGAAACGCTGGTCCACGTCGAATTCGGTGCGGGTGCGTTCGCTGGTATTGATGCAGCGATCCCAGACCTCCCGCTCGCAAGCCAGTTGTGCAGCTGCCAGCAACTCGCGCTCGGACATGCCGCCCGGCTTGGCCAGATTGGTCGCATAGTTCCACTCGCGAACACCTTCGGGCCGGATACCCATCTTGATGGCCATGACGGCACGGTTGAGACTGGCGTTTTGCCGCGCCGCATCTTTTTCTTCCTGCGCAAGGGGCACCGGCCGCGCTGGCACGCTGATCTTCTGTCCGAGTTCTTCCAGAG
The DNA here is from genome assembly GCA_046597415.1 of Ramlibacter sp. GTDB lineage: Bacteria > Pseudomonadota > Gammaproteobacteria > Burkholderiales > Burkholderiaceae_C > Ramlibacter. Next base: position 7,358 of record JBKJKT010000138.1, on the reverse strand, counting down.
CCAGCATCTCATAGAAGCCGCGCACCGATGCAATCGATTGCAGGATGCGCTGCGCCTCGGCGCGGTTGGTGTCGCCGCCCTGCGCCATCAGGGCGCGTGCTTTCCAGTAGGCCCAGGAGGGCTCTGCGCGCGCGTCGTCGCTCATGCTGTTGACCGCGCCCAGCACGACGGGCCACTGCGGTGCGGGGGAGGAGCGCAGGGCCGCGCGGACCTTCCACTGCAGCATGTCGTCGGTCAGGTCGCTGTCACGCGAGACCTTGGAAAAATGCTCCATCGCATCCGTCCTCAGGCGCTGCGCCTGCACCTTGCCGAGCACGCCCCAGACCCAGTTGCGCTCTTCGGGTGACAGCTGCGGACCCCACTTGCTTTCAAGCTGGCGGGCAGCGCCCTCGGCATCCGAGGCGGCCAGCCGGATGAGCGCCAGCGTGATCAGTTCCTTGCGTGCTTTCCTGATAGCCGTTACCTTGTTCGTGAGGAAAATGGACGGCCCGGCCATTACTTCGTTGAAGAGGCCCAGCGACTCGGGCGATGCGATCTCGATGGCTGCCGCTGCTGCCCTGGGGCGATTGTTTTCCACGGACAGGCGCGCCTTGCGCCAGACGTCATCGACTGTCAGCCGTCTGGCACCGGAACCACCCACGAGGCGGGACGCAGCGAGGGTGCAACCATCATCGGTGTCGCGCATCGCGAGCCAGTTGCGCTGCACTTCATCGGCCAGGGTCGCGGGGGCGGCCGGGCCTTCGCTCAGGTGCTGGATGAGCAATGCGTAGCAGCGAACCTCGCGGTCATCGTTCATCCGGAACTTCGGATACTCCGCCGCAAACGCGGGCCAGTCGCGTCGCTGACCCAGCAGCAACAGCCAGTCGTTGCGCAGGCGGTCTTCCTGGTAGGTCCCCGGATAGCGTGCGTAGAAGTCCTGGACTTCCTGGGCAGTGGCCGTGTCGAGGCGGCCCTTCAATTCCCAGTAAGCAGCCCACGGCTCGAGCGCATGTCCGCGAGCCGAGGGAAGCAACTGGGCCAGTCGCGCGCGGTCGCGCTTGTGGTGGGCCTGGTTCATTTCCAGGATGACGTCGTCACCCCGGGCCTGGGCTTGCGCGCCGGTGCACGCAAGGCTGATGGCGATCAGTGTCAGAATTCTTGGCAATCTCATTGGACGATTATGGACAAGTCACAGGAAAAAAGGGCTTTACGCAAATCGTTGCTGGACCAGCGGCTCGCCATGACCGACCGCATGGAGCGCTGCGACCTGTTGCAGCGAGTCATGCGCATCTGGCTGGTCAATCGCCCCGATATCGTGATCGGCGCATATTGGCCGATCAAGGGCGAGTTCGATCCGTTGCCTGCGTTGCATCGATGGAAAGAAGATGGCGAACTGCTCGACGAGCCGCAGCCACGCCGCATCGGTCTGCCGGTCGTTGACAAGCTGCATGGGACCTTGAAATTCCACGCATGGTTCCCCGGCTGTTACATGGAGGAGGATGCCTTTGGCATTCCCAAGCCCAAAGACACGGAGGTGATCGTGCCGACCCTGCTGTTTGTGCCCTGCGTTGGCTACAGCCCCGGCGGGTATCGGCTGGGGTATGGCGGCGGGTTCTACGACCGCACCCTGGCCACCCTGGAACCAAAACCGTTCACTGTGGGGCTTGGCTTCACCCAGGGATTTATCGACGACTTCGAGCCGGAGCCACACGACATGCCGCTCGACGCGATCCTGAACGACAACGGCGTGGTGTGGCCGATTTCCTGATCGCGCACCCCGCATCCTGGTCAAGACCTAGTCGATATGGTCGACTGTGTCCGGATCGGGCACTTCCCCGATCGTCTGGCGCGTGGCCTTGCTCTGCAGTAGCAGCCATTCGATGAAAGCCCTGATCTCGGGCCGGCTTCCGCTTCGGGGTCCCACGACCAGCCAGTAGGCCATCGGCGAATCCATGCGGTGGTGGGGCATGGGCTCGATCAGGTCTCCGTTGGCGAGCGACTCCGCGATCATCGGCAGGCGGGCGAGCACAACGCCTTGTCCCGTGAGCGCGGCTTGAACCATCTGGTAGGCGTAATTGAAATAGAGCCAACGCTTGGGTTGCAGTTTGGGCAGTTCGTGCTCGTCGAACCACCGCCGCCATGTCAGCCACTCCAGGTGCGTGTGATGCGCATCGCCCGCCTCGATCAGCGTGAACTGGGTCAGGTCGCCGGGCTTTTTGAGCGGCGCTCCCTTAAGCAGCCACGGGCTGGCCACCGGCGTCAGCTGTTCACCGAACATTCGAATGGCGCTGGATGGCATGGCGGCCATGGGCCCGTAGCGAAGGGCCAGGTCCACGTCTGAAGTTTCCAGGTCGTGGATCTGGTCCGAGGCGTCGATCCGGATGTCGATCTCCGGGTTGTCGCGCTGGAATTGTTCCAGCCGCGGAATGAGCCACATCGATGCAAACGACGCGAACGTGGTGAGCGCGACTGTGCGTCGCCCTGCGGTCTGGCGGATCTGCCGGATCGCGGCGTCGATGCGCGGCAGAGCTTGCGTCACGGCCAGCAGCAGATGCGTTCCGGCGCTGGTGAGTTCAACGGCGCGGGTGTGACGCAGGAAGAGACTCACACCCACTTCTTCTTCGAGCGCCTGGATCTGCCGGCTCACGGCCGACTGCGTCAGCGCCATTTCCTCGGAAGCCGCGCGGAAGTTGAGGTGGCGCGCAACGGCCTCGAAAGCGCGCAGGTGGCCAGCCGATATGGGGCGGGTGCGAAGGTGGGTCTGGGAGTGCTGCATCGTTGCCAGTTCGTGTCAGGAGGGTCTTGTTGATTGATGCGGATTGGGAATCAATAGCGTAGCCGCAATTCATTGGACTGCCAAGTGTTCTGCGTCGATGATTCATCACCCATATCAGCCATTTCGGCGACCCCCCGGAGAGAAGTCATGGAGCTGCAAACCCGCCACCCCACGCAACAATCAACGCAATCCGCCGCGGCATATCTGCCTGGCACCTGGAAACTTTCACCGGGCCGCGCCATCACGCTGCAGCCGCGCGAAGAAGGTACTTTCAAGGTCGCGCACGGAGAGGTTTGGGTGACGCGGGACGGCCCGCACAAGGGCGCAGGCAACCAGTCGGGCGACTACTTTGTTTCGACGGGTCAATCGCTCCGGGTGCGAGCCGGCGAGCGCCTGGTGCTGGAGTCGTCCAACTGGACTAGCCGCACGCCGTCGTACTTCAGCTGGGAGCCGCTACCGGTGCGTGCTCGCCGGCCAGCGCCGCGCATCAGCGTCGTCACGCAGCCGCTGGCCGACTTGCGCCTGGCGATCACCCTTGGGGGGCGCGCGTTGGCGCGACTCGCGGCGGGCGTGGCCGCTCTGGTCTGGGGCTCGGTGGCTGCACCCGCATAATCGCCCGCATGGCGCGGCCCAAGTCCTCCCAGCACGAACTCAAGCGAGACGAAATCCTGGACATTGCGGCCCAGTGCTTTGCCGACAAGAGCTATCCCGCTGCGAGCATGAACGACATTGCGGCTGCCAGCGGCACTTCCAAGGCGCGCCTTTATCACTACTACGACAGCAAGGAAGCGATTCTTTTCGATCTGCTCGATCGCTACACCCAGCGGCTGCTCGCGGTGATCGGACAGGCTGAAGCAACGGCGCAGCGGCGCAATCTCGATGATCGTGCTGCGTTGCATGAATTGATTCGCAGTTTTCTGGATGAGTACAAGAACTCAGCAACGCGTCACATCGCACTGCTGAGCGACACGAAATTTCTCGGCGAAGTTCAGCGCGACCTCATCCTGAATCGCCAGCGTGATGTGGTGTCAGCCGTGACACGGTTTTTGAGGCGTGCATATCCAGAACGCGTCACACCTTCGAATCAGACGGCAGTGACAATGATGCTGTTCGGCATGATCAACTGGACCTTTACCTGGCTGCGCCCAAGCGGGACGCTCAGCTATGCGGGTTTCGCCGAAGAGGTGGTCGCGCTGTTGGACAAGGGCTTGGCCTGAGGGGTCGTGCAAAGACGCACCGGTGATTCAACAATCCGTAATTGATTACGATGGGTGAAGTTACCCGAGGAACTCAAATGTCCAAAGCCTTCGCCAGCCAGGCCGACCTGACCGACAAGAAAATCACGTTCGAACAACTCAGCGCGCATTGCTGGGCCTACACCGCCGAGGGCGACCCGAACTCGGGTGTGATCATTGGCGAGAAGTTCATCATGGTGAGCGACGCCACGGCCACTCCCGCCATGGCGCAGGACCTCATCTCCCGCATCCGCGAGGTGAGCGACAAGCCGATCAAGTATGTGCTGCTCACGCATTACCACGCAGTGCGCGTGCTGGGTGCCAGTGCCTACACCGCAGAGGGCGCGACTGAAATCATCGCCAGCCAGGGGACGCTCGACCTCATCGTCGAACGAGGCAAGGAAGACATGCAATCGGAGATGGAGCGCTTTCCGCGCCTCTTTCGAAATGCCGAGAGCGTGCCCGGCCTCACCTGGCCCACCATGGTCATCGGTGGCGGCAACCCGGTGAAGGGCGAGGTTCCGGGCAAGCTGACGCTCGATCTGGGCGGCGTGCTCGTCCAGATCTGGCACCCCGGCCCAGGCCACACGCGCGGCGACACGATTGCCTGGGTCGAAGAAGAAAAAGTTCTCTTCTCAGGCGACCTTGTGGAGTACGAAGCGGGTGTCTACACCGGCGACGCACACCTTGAAGAGTGGCCGGCCACGCTCGAAGCCCTGCGCGTGCTGCGCGCCGAGGCCATCGTGCCAGGCCGCGGCGAAGCGATGAAGGGCGCAGCCGATGTGAACAAGGCGCTCGACTACACCAAGCGCTGGGTGGAGACGCTATTTGCCGCGGCAAAAGAGGCGGCGGCAGCCGACATGGACCTCAAGTCCGCGATGGCCCACACCCGAAAGAGCATGGACCCGATCTTCGGTCACGTGTTCATCTACGAGCACTGCCTTCCGTTCGACGTGAGCCGTGCCTACGATGAAGCCAAGGGCATCAAGAATCCGCGCATCTGGACAGCCGATCGCGACAAGGAAATGTGGACGGCGCTGCAAGCTTGATGCGCGTTTCTGGTGCTGTAGTCCTGCGCCGACGTTCCGGTCGAAACTGCTCTGACAGTGCAGGAGGTATCCGCTTCATAAACTGCTCCAAAAGCGCCCCAAATTGATGCGCTCACTCATCCAGGAGCTTTCAGGAATGTCCCCCAGGAACGGCAAGCCGGGTGTGCTCCAGCAGCAACCTGCGCATTACCGACACGCAAAAGCGGCAGCAGGCCGGCAACTATCCGCCACAGGGGCATGGGGGTCTCCAGCTCGACGATGAAACTCAAAAGGGCGTGCGCCCTGCAGCAACTCGCAGGACGAATTCCAGCGAGGCTCACTGACGGACGCACCCCAATTCATTGCGCGGCCAGTTCCTGGAGGTCGCGTTGCCATCCCCTCAAACGCTGTACTGCGGACTCCCGCTGCGCGGCGTTTGTACTGTTGTGGAGCGCTGAGACGGTCGCGCAAGTCTCATTGATCAGTCCCTGCGAATACGTTCGCCATGCAGCATCGGGCGAGTCTTGCAGTCTTTTCAGGTAACCGCGAACCTGCGAGCGGGCGTCCTCCAGGTTCACCGGCTGACTCGCCGCCTTGCGCAGGCTCTGCAGCGCATCCTGCTGTCTGCGCTTTCGTTCGGCCAGGTTCCGGGCAGGATCGAACATCGACCTGTCGACGCTCGCGCGAAGCAGCGTCTTTTGCGCCCCGTCCAGGCGTCCGTAAACCATCTCCGCGCGATCGAGCAGTTGGTCGTAACGCTTGTCCTTTCGGGACGCTGCGCCTTTTTGAATCCAGTCGCTTTCGTAGTCACGGTTGACGCGCTCGAACTTGCCCTGCAGGTGGGTGAACTGCTCAGGCGCAATGCCCAGCGCAAAGGTGGTGATAGCGGGCTCGGCTCGTTCGAGCACCACGTTGACGCGCTCACGAATCACCGGCACAAACGCGCACGCCTGTGCTGGCGACAGGTCCGCCGCAACCACCGGCTCGAGTGCACGCAGCGTCGCCAGCAGCACTGGCAACTCGCGCTGCCGGTGCCACAGATGCAGGCGGTCCAGATCTTCGCGGACCCGAGTGTCCTGTGAATTGGTGAGATCGATGTAGTTGTCGATCCACCAGTACATCAGCTCATCCACGTTGTTGTAACCCAGCTTGATGGTGCTGCAGGCCACGAGCCCCATGGCAAGCACGAGCCCCCCGATAATCCGGGCAAGCCTGGACGGAAGATTCCAGCGAGAAGGAATATGCATGAGTTCGATCGATGTTGTGATCATGGCTGCGGGCAAGGGAACGCGCATGAAAAGCCGCATGCCCAAAGTGTTGCACCGATTGGCCGGTCGTGCATTGCTCGCACATGTCATGGATAGCGTGGGGCCTCTTGGGGCGCGAAAGCTTGTGTTCATCACCGGCAACGGCGCCGATGAAGTCGAGGCGGCCGTGAAAGGTTGGGCTGACGCGGCAGGGCTCATGACGATTGCGTTCGCACGCCAGGAGCCGCAGCTCGGAACGGGGCACGCCGTGCAGCAGGCGGCACCTCAGCTCCCCGATGACGGCATCACGCTGATTCTCAATGGCGACGTGCCGTTGATCCAGCCAACGACGCTGCAATCGCTGGTTGCGGCATGCGACAGCAAGCACCTTGCGTTGCTCACCGTGGACATGCCGGATCCTTCGGGTTACGGACGAATCCTGCGCACCGGCGAAGCGGTGCAAGCCATCGTCGAGCACAAGGATGCAAGCCCGGAGCAACGCGCGATCCACGAGGTCTACACCGGTTTTATGGCCGTGCCGAGTGCGATGCTCAAGCGCTGGCTCGGTCAGCTCACGAACGACAATGCACAGGGCGAGTACTACCTCACCGACGTCGTCGGCATGGCGGTCCGCGATGGCGCAGGCGTCGTCGCGGTGAAGGCGCCGGATCAGGTCGAGGTCGATGGCGTGAACAGTCCGTTGCAGCTGGCTGGACTCGAGCGCGCGTACCAGCTGCGAAGGGCCCGCACTTTGATGGAAGCTGGCGTGCGCATCGCCGACCCGGCGCGTTTCGATGTGCGTGGTTCGCTCGCTTGCGGGCAGGACGTGGAGATCGACGTCAACTGCATCTTCGAAGGTTCCGTGACGCTCGGCGATGGCGTTCGCATCGGCGCGAACTGCGTGATCGCAAATGCGACGATTGGTGCGGGCGCGAAGGTTCATCCATTCACCCATATCGACGGCGAGCGTGCAGGCGTCACTATCGGTGAGGGTGCGTTGATCGGCCCCTTCGCGCGTCTGCGTCCTGGCGCAAACCTGTCAGCCGAGGTGCATGTCGGCAACTTCGTGGAAATCAAGAACGCGACGATGGGT
>JBKJKT010000262.1:0-7219 GCA_046597415.1 Ramlibacter sp. | reverse complement strand
GTCGCGCCTCAGCGCGCAGCGTTGGCGGACGTCGGGTCAATCACCGCGCTTACTCGGGTGATCTTGTTTGCCGGAAAGCCCGACTGCTCGGCGTGGCTCTTGATCAGCACTTCGCTGGGCGCGTTGTACACGCAGTAGATCTTGTCGCCGGCAACGTAGCTGTGGACCCACTGGATGTCGGGACCCAGCACGCGCAAAACGCTGTTTGACTTTTGCGACGCTTCGCGCAACTGGGTCGCGGTCATGTTGCCGGCCCCCTTGATGTCGCGTTCGATCAGAAACTGCTGCAGAGGCGGCGCACTCTGCGCGAAAGCACTGGCGCCCGCCAGCAGGAGGGCGGCGACGGAGATCGGGAGGGAACGTGCGTTCATGATGATTCCTCGGTTGTTACGAACATTGGGAGGCGCGTCGGCTCAGGGTTGGTAGAAGTACGGATCGAGCACGCTCACTTCAGTGATGCGGTTGACCGGCAGGCCGTTGCAGTCGGCCACCTTGCGAATGGAATCGGGGCCGGGGCCGTCGTAGATGCAGAAAGTCTGCTTGCGGTCCGGCGTCACGTACGAGTGAACCCAGGTCACGCCGTGCTCGGCATTGTTGGCCACGACGCCTGCGACGGCCTTGCGGCCTTCGGCGGTCATCGGGATGGAAAGTCCGTCGGGGAAGCTGCGTTCGACGAGGTAGCGGGGCATTTCAAATCTCCTATGGGTGGCGGCAGATGCCGGAAACCCGAAGGATGCGCGGACGGCGCGCGCTCCGCTTCGGCAAAGTTGCCTACTTTGAAGGCGGAAATTGCCCAAATTGCGGGCAGCCGAGCCCTGCGCGCTCGGCTGCCTGGACGGCCGCCAGGCGCGAATCGACTCCCAGCTTGGCGAAGGCTGACGCCAGGTGGTGGTCCACCGTGCGAACTGAGCGGCTGAGCTGCTTGGCGATTTCGGCGTTTCGCAAGCCCCGGCAAAGCCAGGCGAGCACCTCCACCTCTTTGGTGGTAAGGCCGTGCGGATGCGCGCGCGTAGAGGGCCGAGCGCCTCGCATCACGCCCTTCACGCCGGCGTTCTGCAATTGCCTGCGCAGTGCTTCGGCGGCCGGGCGGGCCCCTAACTTTTCGAAGATTTGCAATGCCTCTTGTTGTGCGGCCGCGTCGCCGTCCGCCAAAGCGGTGGCTTGCTCGTAGGGGCAGCCCAGGCGCTCCCAGGTCGCCGCAGCGCCGCACCAGTCGCCTGCGATTTGAAGCGCATAAGGTTCGGCGCTCTCGGCGGGCGCGCTGTCCAGCTTCCCGGCGCGCCAGCACCAGAAGGCCAGCTCCCCGATGAACCAGGGGTGGCGCTTCTCCTGTGCGACCGCGAGCGCGGCCTGCGCTTCGTTGATGGCCGTCTCCAGATCGCCGCGCGCATAGGCGGCTTCCGCACGCGCCGCGCGAACCGGTGCGATGCGCTGCAGCGAACCAGTCGGTCCAGCCAGCAGTAGCGCCTCGTCCAACACATCCGTCACGCCGGTGGCGCCGCGGCGCTGGCGCAAGCGACCCAGCGCGACCAGCGCCATGACCCGGGATATAGCGGACAGCGTGGGCGCATTGGCGACCTGCGTGGCCAGTTCTTCCGCCTCATCCCATCGGCCCTGGTGCAGGACGCACAGCGCGAGCCAGGACATGCTGTATCGAACAGAGGCGTCCAGCTCGTGCTCAGCCGCGTAAGCGATCGCTTCGCGCAGCCACTTCACGGCCTGGGGGAGGCGCAGCAATTCGCCGGAAGCGCTGCCCAGGTTCAGCAGCGCGTTAGTCACGGCAACGGGCATGTCGTGTTCGCGTGCTAATGCCAGTGCCTGCAGCATCTCGCGGCATCCGGAGTCGTAGTCGATGAACATCAGCGCCGTGGCCCGCGTACTCATCGAAAAGATCATCCGCTGTGTGTCGCCGTGTTCACGGGCAAGGGCGATCGACTTCTGGCTCCATTCCACGCTCTCTTCACAATTGCGATCGAGCATGCTCAGTGAAGCCTGCACGCCGTAAGCCGTGGCCAACAGCGCCCCGGGCGGCAACCGTTCCAGCAGTTCGACTGACTTGCGAATCGTCGCGTCGGCCTCAGCGTTTCTCATCATGTACACGTGCAGCAACGCCAGCCGGCTGAGGTTGGCCCCTTGCGCGCCCACATCGCCGCTTGCTCGGTAAAGCGCGTCGAGCTCCTGGCGCGCGGCCAGCGCTTCGTCATGGCAATCGACGTTGGCGCTGTCCAGCGCAAAGGCTTCCAGCCAGGCGATGCGATTGGTGTTGGGGAAGTCGCCGCCGTGGCGCAATGCGTCGCGAAGATGGCGCGCCGCCTCGCGCGTGGCGCCTCGGTCGCGCGCATCGGCGGCAGCGGCCGGGGCATAGCGGCGCACGGCCTTTTCGTCCGCAGCCAGGACCGCATGATGCGCCAATCGCGCCGTCGCGGCGCCCCCTGCGGACTCCAGGGCGTGCAGCATTCGTCGGTGCAGCGCCTGCGCCGTTGGCACCGGCAACGCGGATTCGACCGCGACGCGTGCCAGTTGGTGGCGGAAACGGATGGTCGACCCCTCGGCCACCAGCAGGCCCGAGTCCAGGCAAGCTTCCAGGTCTGGCAATAGCGGATCGAGCAGCAACTGCAGCAGCCGGTATTCGAGCCGGCCGGGTTCAACACAGACCATGCTCACGATGTCCTGCGCCGGCTTGTCGAGGCGGGCGAACCGGGCCAGCACCAGGTCCTGCACCGTCGCGGGCACCTGTTGCGCAGGGTGCCGCAATAACTCGGTGAGAAAAAACGGGTTGCCTTCGGTGGCCTCGAAGAGCCCGTCGGGCGAGCGAAGCGAACGCCGCGCCAGAGCTTCCACACCCGCCGGCGTCAGGCGTTCCAGCTGGATGCGCGTGTGGCTGTCTGCGGGTAGCTCCCCGATGACGCGCCGCAAAGGATGAGAGATCGACACCTCGTCGTCGCGGTAGCTCACGACCAGAAGTGCGTGGGTACGGGAGATGCGACGGCCAAGGAACTTGATGAGGTCGAGTGTGGCTTCGTCGGCCCAGTGCGCGTCTTCGATCACCATCAGCACCGGCGCGAGGCACAGCTCGGCCAGCACCGATTCGAACAACGCGGCTCGGGGCCCGTTCAGGGCGCCAGCGAAGTGGGGATGGTGCTGGCTCGCAATGTCGAGCAGCGGACTCAACGCCTGTGGTGTCTGCAGCGCATCGCATTCGCCCCACCACACGGCCGGGCTGCCTGCAGCGATGGCGCGCAGCGCGCTCGACTTCCCGATACCGGCTTCGCCTGCCAGCAACACCACATGGCCGGAGGCGCAAGCGCCGTCGAGACAGGTACGCATGGCCTGCAGTGCGGCTTCGCGTTCGATGAGCGCGCTGGGCCCGGTCCTCGCGGCGGGCGCGGGCGGCGACGGGGTGGAGGGCGCGCGGCGCATTCGCGCAAGTGTATCGGCCTGCCTCATTTCCTCGACAACCATGTACTTCCACTCTGCGCTGGGCGAGGCGCAGAAGTCGCCTTAATTCTGGTCGCGCGCCACGTGCGACAAAATGCTGGCGCGTAGAACCCGGCCGCTGATCCACTGCTCGGGTGGCGGGTTCGCGTCAATGTTCCTCGCGGGAAGCGCTCCACTGTTTCAGCACTTGCCGCATCGTGAGCAGCTGCCGCTCGAACCTGGGGCACGCATCGCAGGCCATCAGATGCAGGCGCAGCGCCACCCGATCCGCCAATCCCAACGGACGGTCTTCTCGGGCAACCAGCAGGGCGGCTACCTGTTTACAAGTGCGACGTAAGATCATCATGGGTGAGTGCTTCCAAACCAATTGAGCTCCAGGCACTCGCGCAATCGAAGGCGGGCACGGTGCAATTGGACGTAGAGGTTAGTCGGAGTCATCGCGAGTTCCTTACAAATATCGTCGCTGGAAAGCTCAAGCCATTCCCGCATCAGAAACACCCTCCCCATAACGGGGGGCAGCTTTTCGACACACGCCTCAAGCACCTCGAAGAACTGCCTCGACTGCAGCGCCGCATCCGGTCCGCTCCAGTGCGCAGGTCGGCTGGCAAAGTGCCCATCTGAACGGAACATCAATGCATCAAGCTCATCACCTGCGTCATCATCGTCGTCGCTTTGGAGCGAAATCTCGCGCTGCCGTTGCCGCAGCACGTCGATGACCTTGTGCTTGAGGATTCCCACCAACCAGGTCTTGAGCTGTGATCGGTTGCCAAAAGACTGTGGCTTCGACAGAGCCGCGAGAAAAGTCTCCGACACGGCGTCCTCTGCCCAGGTGTCGTTGCGCAGCTGAAGTCTCGCAAACCGCAGCAGATAGTTTCGATGCTCCGCCAGAAAACTTTCGATGCCCATGTGAGTACCTGTAGGAAATGTCATCGCACCGGTGCCCCGGATCTTCCAGCAGGGGCTCGTGCTGAGAACCTCGCCAGTTGTGCACTTCACCGGTTCTGCCATGTTACGGCTTCAGTGGAATAACAGCTTGCATTGCTCCAGTCGTGAAGATCACTGTCCGACGGCGTTAGTTCCACAGGCGTGCAGAGCTGAACTTCTGTAAGAAATACCGAGCTCTGACGACTACTTCATAGAGCTGGAATTATCCGGCTCCGTCGGCCCCGGGGCTTATCGAGGCATCACCAAGGAATCACATGAAAAACACTCTCACCGCGCTGCTTGCAGCCACATTCGCCTCCGTCACCTTCGCAGCTTCGAACACCGTGACGATGCCGGAAGCCATGATGTCGGGAGACGCCGGGGCGCAGGCTGCCGCACAGGCCAAGGTCGACGCCAGATCAATGGGAGCGAGCAACTCCGCGACGATGCCAGAAGCAATGAGACATAGCAATCCGAAGGCCGAAGCCAACGCAGAATCCCAAAATGCGACGAAGCGCAAGCTGCCAATCACGCCTGACGAGCAGATGGCCAACGACTACAAAAAGCTGTGAGGCTGTTGATGCGAGGAAAAATCATCTTCGCTAACGCTACTACCGCAACGGGTGCGGCCGGGATGCGCGCCTGGAGTCACACTCGGATGGAGCTGGCAGCGCTATTTCAGAGCGAGCACATACTTGGCCAGGATCAAGGCATCCGCCTTGGACACCTGGGGCTGCGGCGGCATCACGTCCTGACCCCAGACACCTGAACCCCCGGCCTTGATTTTTTTGGCCAACTTGGTAGCGGCTTTGTCGTCATTGGCGTATTTGGCAGCCACCTCTTTAAACGTTGGCCCATACTTTCTCTTGTCGACTTGATGGCATGCAAGGCAGTTACTCTTGACGACTAGAGCATAGTCAGCGTAGGCGGGAGTAACAGCAGCAGTTAAGCCAGACAGGAAGAACACGACGACTGCTTTCTTCATTGACACTACCTTAAGGTTCTTTTCAAAAAAGCCGAAAAGAATGCGCTGCCCCAAAGTGCAGCGCATCTCGACGAGACTATTGGGGCTTCACTCGAAGGATGAGGCCCTGGTCCTCGAGAGCAACGTACAAATTGCCGTCGGGTCCCTGAGTCACGGCACGGAAGCGACCCGTTACCGTGGGCCACGACACCTGCTCTGCCGTAGAAGTCATTCCATCCGCACTTACCTTCAGTACATCGAGGCGGTTGCCCACAGGCGTACCGTGAATGCCAATGCCGGCATAGCCAACAATCATTCGTCCGTCCCAATCCTTCCACTGCTTACCCGACAGGAAGGTGTTGGCAAACATGCCCTGTGACAGCCCCTTGTTGTTCCATGCGGCTTTCATGGCCTTGGGATAGGTCTTGAGGTCCGTCATCGGCATAAACGCTGCGCGCTTCTTGGGCTCCATGGCGCCCATTTGATTGGGTGAATAGCCGCAGTAGTCGTCCGGGCAATCCTTGCGACCACCAATGTTGGGGCGAGGATCCCAGCCGGCATTCCCACCATTGACCAGCGCAGTCACTTCATCCGAGTGCCACGGGCCATTTTCAGCGGTAAACGGACGGCCATCGCCAGGCCGAAAGGCAATGCCCTGGGGATTGCGGTGTCCATACGTGTAGATGCGGGGATCAAAGCCCGCAGGCGGCGCGTTACCCGATGCAGCTTTGCCGTCGCGGTCGATACGCAGAACCTTCCCGGAAATGACTGTGGGGCTTTGCGGACCCGTTCCCAAATGATTGTCACCGGTTGTCAGGTAGAGGAACCCGTCGACCGGGCTGAAGCGAACACGACCGCCGTTGTGCGCACCGGGTCCACCGAAGGGATGTTTAGATGCCGCTGGCTTGTAGTTGACATCCGGAACAATGTCCACCCGGTCCGAAACATTAGTGAATGTGGGGTTCACCTTCATGCGCATCAGCCGGTTATTGAGCTTGCCGTTCAGCTTGGAGCTCGAATAAACGTAGATCTGGCGGTTGGTGGCAAAGTCGGGATCGACCTCGACACCCATCATCCCGGCCTGGCCGTCGCAAAACAGATCTGCGCTGCTGGAGGCATAACCGGTGACACCACCGATGCCGTGCAGCTTAGTGACAGTGCCCGATGGCATTCGCACGGACAAGCCTTTGCACTTCTCCGTGAAGAACATGGTTCCGTCCTTCAGGAATGCCATGTCCCACGGCGAATCGAGCTTCTCAAGCGCGACTTCAGTCGTCAGGACGGGCGCTGCTGCGAAGAGGCCTCCAGCCGACACCAAGCTTGTCGCAACCAAGCCAGCTTTCAAAAAATCAACCGTTCTCATGAAGTTTCTCCGATCATTTAGTTGTGCAACAAAATTTCGCTGGTGGCTCCACCTGCACAGATATCGATGACCTGTGCGACTTCGCCCCGTATTACTGTCACAGATCGAGGTCGGAGCAGCCATGGTGTAAACGCTAGTAGCCGTAACCAATCAGTCAGGCAGAACACTCCGGGTTGAGGTTCCGCCTGCCGGGTGCTGCCTGTGCTGCCTGTGCTGCCTGTGCTGCCTGGTTCGGTAACGCGCAACGGGAATAGTTTGGCTGCGACGGCGATGCGGATCTGCGGTCTTCCCGACTTCAGAAGCGACGCGACAGTTCCACCCCTGCCGAAAACGCGCGGCCCAACCCTGGCTCGAAGAAGCGGCCGTTGCCGTCGTTGACGATCACCGAGCCTGCGTGCCTCTTGCCGGTGAGATTGTCGACGCGGACAAATTCACGCCAGGTCCATGCACCGGTAGTCTGCTCGAAGCGTGCGCCCAGGCTGAACAGGGTGTGACCTGCAGCGGCATCGCTGTTGAGGTCGTTGACGAAG
>JBKJKT010000226.1:0-3911 GCA_046597415.1 Ramlibacter sp. | reverse complement strand
GTCGCGGACCGCGTCTTCGGTCACGAGCAGTTCGGTGTCTTTCACGCCGTTGTTCGCCATCTGCTTGGGGAGCAGGTAGGTCAGCGCGATGTTGGATTTTTCATCCTCGGTATAACCCGACAGGCGAATGACTTCCATTCGGTCCAGCAGGGCCGGCGGGATGTTCATCGAATTGGACGTCGCGACGAACATCACGTCCGACAGGTCGAAATCGACCTCGACGTAATGATCGCCGAACTTGTGGTTCTGTTCGGGGTCGAGCACTTCCAGCAATGCACTGGACGGATCGCCACGGAAATCAGTGCCCAGCTTGTCGATTTCATCGAGCAGGAACAGCGGATTGCGCGTCCCTGCCTTGTTCAGGTTCGACAGCACCTTGCCCGGCAGCGCGCCGATATAGGTGCGGCGATGCCCACGAATCTCCGCCTCGTCGCGCATGCCACCCAGGGCCATGCGAACGTACTTGCGCCCAGTCGCCTTGGCGATGGACTGACCCAGCGAGGTCTTGCCAACGCCGGGAGGTCCGACCAGGCACAGGATAGGAGCCTTCACCTTGTCGACACGTTGCTGAACCGCGAGATATTCCAGGATGCGGTCCTTGACCTTGTCCAGTCCATAGTGGTCTTCGTTGAGGACTTTCTCGGCGAGCGTTAGGTCGTGCTTGATCTTGGTCTTCTTCGCCCACGGCAAGCCGGTGAGCACCTCGATGTAATTGCGCACCACAGTCGCCTCGGCCGACATGGGCGACATCAGCTTGAGCTTCTTGAGCTCGCCGTCGGCCTTCTTTCGCGCTTCCTTGGGCATCTTGGCGAGCTTGATCTTTTTTTCGATCTCCTCGATATCTGCGCCTTCTTCACCTTCACCCAATTCCTTCTGGATGGCCTTGACCTGCTCGTTCAGGTAGAAATCGCGCTGGTTCTTCTCCATCTGGCGCTTCACGCGGCCACGGATTTTTTTGTCGACATTCAATATGTCGACTTCGCGTTCGATCTGCTCGAAGAGGTTCTCAAGGCGCAGCTTGACATCGGACAAGTCAAGCACGATCTGCTTGTTGTCGAGCTTGAGTGGCAAATGCGCGGCAATGGTGTCGGCCAGGCGACCTGGATCATCGATGCTGGAAATCGACGTGAGGATCTCTGGCGGAATCTTCTTGTTCAGCTTCACGTACTGGTCGAACTGCTGCATTACGGCGCGCCGCAGCGCTTCGACCTCGCTGGACTTCGGATCTTTCGCGTCGCGCTCGGCAACTTCAACGGGCGTCACGTTCGCGGTGAAGTGCGCTTCGCCGTCTTCGATATTGTTGACAAGCGCTCGCTGCTGGCCTTCGACCAGCACCTTCACTGTGCCATCGGGCAACTTGAGCATCTGCAAAATCGTGGAGACACAGCCGACCTGGAACATGTCCGAGACCAGCGGCTCATCTTTTGCAGCGGCCTTCTGCGCAACGAGCATGATGCGGCGCTCGGCCTCCATTGCTGCTTCCAGCGCCTTGATGCTCTTGGGACGACCCACGAAAAGCGGGATGACCATGTGCGGAAAGACCACCACGTCCCGCAGCGGAAGCAGCGGCAGGTCGATAGCGATCGGGGGCAGTGGAATGTGACCGGACATTGGGATCCTTAATGGGAACTACCCATCCAATATGGATTGGGTGCGCTCGTTTTCAACCCGGGCCGAATCAGGCCTTTTTGGCCGCTTCGCGGTAAACCAGCAACGGGGGCTTGCCCTCTTCGATGGTCGACTCGTCGACGACCACCTTGTCGACGTTGGTGGCATTGGGCAGTTCGAACATCGTATCGATGAGTGACTGCTCCAGGATGGATCGCAAGCCCCGGGCGCCTGTCTTGCGGGCGAGCGCCTTGCGGGCAATTGCACGAAGCGCGTTCGGACGAATTTCAAGGTCCACGCCTTCCATCGCGAGGAGTTTGCCGTATTGCTTGACGAGAGCGTTCTTGGGCTCGGTGAGGATCCGGATCATCGCGTCTTCGGACAGCTCCGACAAGGTCGCGACGACCGGCATGCGCCCCACCAGTTCAGGAATGAGGCCGAACTTGATCAGGTCTTCCGGCTCGACCTCGCGGAACACGTCCGTCAGGCTGCGCTGCGCCTTGCTTTTAACCGACGCGCCAAAACCGATGCCCGAAGCCTCGGTACGCTGCTCGATCACTTTCTCAAGTCCGGAGAACGCGCCACCGCAAATGAACAGGATGTTGGTCGTGTCGATCTGCAGGAAATCCTGGTTGGGGTGTTTGCGCCCGCCCTGCGGGGGCACGCTCGCCATCGTGCCTTCAATGAGTTTGAGCAGTGCTTGTTGCACGCCTTCACCGGACACATCGCGAGTGATGGACGGGTTGTCGGACTTGCGCGAAATCTTGTCGATCTCGTCGATGTACACGATGCCCCGCTGTGCGCGCTCGACTTCGTAATTGCAACTCTGAAGCAGCTTCTGGATGATGTTTTCGACGTCTTCGCCAACATAGCCGGCCTCGGTCAGCGTCGTCGCGTCAGCCATGACAAAAGGCACATCCAGCATGCGCGCCAGGGTCTGCGCCAGCAGCGTCTTGCCCGAGCCGGTGGGGCCGATCAGAAGGATGTTGCTCTTGGTGAGTTCGACATCGTCCTTCTTGGCTTTTTCCTTGTGGCGCAGGCGCTTGTAATGGTTGTAAACCGCCACCGATAAGCCTCTCTTGGCGGGCTCCTGCCCGATCACATAGTTGTCGAGGTTGGCCTTGATTTCGGCAGGGGTCGGCAGATCGGTGCGTTGCTCACGCGCTTCATCACCCGCAGGCAACTCATCACGAATGATCTCGTTGCACAGGTCAATGCACTCGTCACAGATAAAAACGGAAGGCCCGGCGATCAGCTTCTTCACCTCGTGCTGGCTTTTGCCGCAGAAGGAGCAGTAGAGGGTTTTCTCGCTGGATGAGCCTTTTTTGTCGGCCATTGGGGCTTGCCTTATATGGAGATTCAATGATACCGAAATAAAAACGGCGCTCTCCCCGTGACGGGAGGCGCCGTTGCTGAGCTGCAACCGCCAAACGCGCACCAGCGCGCTGCGTGGTAACGCTCAGGCGCGCTTGGCAAGCACCTGGTCAACCAGGCCATACGCTTTGGATTCTTCCGCATCGAGAAAATAGTCACGCTCGGTGTCGCGCTCGACTTTTTCGATCGGCTGGCCGGTGCGCTCAGCAAGGATGCGATTCATCACGGCCTTGGTTTTCAGAATGTCCTTTGCGTGAATCTCGATGTCGGTGGCCTGGCCCGACGCGCCGCCGAGCACCTGATGAATCATGACCTTGGAATTAGGCAACGCGAAACGTTTGCCCTTCTCGCCAGCTGCCAACAGGAACGCGCCCATGCTGGCCGCCATGCCCGTGCACAGCGTCGAGACCTGCGGTTTGATGAAATTCATTGTGTCGTAGATCGCCATGCCGGCGCTCACGCTGCCGCCGGGGCTGTTGATGTAGAAGTGGATGTCCTTGTCCGGGTTCTCGCTCTCCAGGAAAAGAAGCTGGGCAACGACCAGGTTTGCCGTCTGGTCATTGACCGGGCCGACCAGGAAAATCACACGCTCGCGAAGCAGGCGCGAATAGATGTCATACGACCGCTCGCCGCGGCCGGATTGCTCGATGACCATCGGCACCATGCCGAGGGCCTGGGTATCAAGTGCGCTCATTGGGATTTGACTTTCGCTTTCGGTTCGTCAGAGGGATCACTGTATTCCAAAAAAACAAATGGGGCCTGCGACAGGAACCGCAAGCCCCCCTGCATGTCATGCCGGGCTCTCTCCGGCATCCATGCCTTTGCCTCTTTGCTTACTGCTGGGCCATCAGGTCGTCGAAGGACACCGTCTTGTCCACCACCTTGGCCTTGCCAAGTACGAACTCCGTCACATTGTTCTCGATGACGAT
>JBKJKT010000160.1:0-6801 GCA_046597415.1 Ramlibacter sp. | reverse complement strand
TTGGGGGGCTTCAATGAGTGCCGTGTTGCCCTTGCCCGACGAGCCGGTTGTGGAGTCGGCGCTGCCCAAATCGCCCAATGTCTGGATGCAGGCGTGGACGCGCCTGAAGCGCGACCGCGTCGGCATGGCATCGCTGGCGGTCGTCATCTTTTTTCTCGTGCTGGTGCTCGCCGCGCAGTTCGGCATCCTGGCCTCCGGCTGGCAAAAGGAAGTCGGTGTGCCATTCGCACCGCCGCACATGGTCGGCGCGCAGGAGAAAGAAGCAGCTGTCGCGGTCGGCCAGCAGCGGCCGAACATCGACCTGAGCGATGTCGATCCGCTTGCGCCTCGCTATGCCGAATGGGCAGAGCGTGCAGCGCGCGTGAAGACGGTGAACGAAGTCAAGGCCGAGACGCTTCCATTGGGCGCTGACCGCCTTGGCCGCGACGTGCTGGACAAGGCGATCAAAGGCGCGCAGGTCTCCATCCTGGTCGGTATCGCGGCTGCATTGCTCGCGACCTTCATCGGCACCGTGTTAGGTGCGCTGGGTGGCTATTTCGGCGGCAAGCTTGGCGACTTCCTGGAGTGGGTCTACAACGTCTTCACGTCGATTCCCTACATCCTTCTGATCTTCACGCTCGCCGCGCTGTTCAAGTCCGGGCCGATCTCCAAGATGTTTGCCAACACGATTGCACCGGTGGTCATCATCCTGGGTGTCGTGGGCTGGACGGGCATTTATCGCCTGGTACGCGCCGAGTACATGAAGCACCGCAACCGCGAGTATGTACGCGCGGCCGAAGCGATTGGCGCAGGTCATTCGGCGCGCATGTTCACGCACATCCTGCCGAATGTGAGCCACGTCGTGCTGGTGCAGTTGTCGCTGCATGTGGTGTCGTTCATCAAGGCCGAAGTGATCCTGTCGTTCCTGGGTCTGGGCGTACCCATCGATATGGTGAGCTGGGGCACGATGCTCGCCGAAGCGCAGACCGAACTGGTGCTGGGCAAGTGGTGGCAGCTCGCTGCGGCGACCTTCTTCATGGCTGCATTCGTGACGGCATTTGCATTGCTGACCGACGCATTGCGTGACGCGCTCGACCCGAAGTTGCGATAAGGACGGCACCATGAGTAATCTGATCGAGGTGCGCGACCTGCGAGTCGCTTTCCGTGTCGGCAAGAACGAGATGCACGAAGCCGTCCGTGGCGTGAGTTTCGATGTGCCTGAGAACACCACCGTTGCGCTCGTCGGCGAATCCGGAAGCGGCAAGAGCGTTAGCGCAATGAGCATCGTGCGGCTGTTGCCAGAGAACGCGGTTGTCTCGCCGGACAGTCGCATCCTGTATCAGGGACGCGATCTGCTGAAGGCGCCCATGTCCGAGATGCGTGCGTTGCGCGGCAAGGAAATTTCAGTGGTGTTCCAGGAGCCGATGAGCTCGCTGAACCCGGTGTTCACGGTTGGCGAGCAGATCGCCGAAGTGCTGCGCATCCATATGGGCATGTCGAACAGCGCCGCACGCAATCGCGCGATGGAACTGCTCGATGAAGTGGGTATTCCCGAGCCGCGCGCACGTGTCGATGCCTTTCCGCACGAGCTGTCCGGCGGACAGCAGCAGCGCGTGATGATCGCGATGGCGATTGCCTGCGAGCCCAAGATGCTGATCGCCGATGAACCCACGACGGCGCTCGACGTGACCGTGCAGCGGCAGATCGTGAACCTGCTCGCGGGTCTGCAGCAGCGTCACCGCATGAGCATGCTGTTCATCAGCCACGATCTTGGACTGGTGGGCGAAATCGCAAGCAGTGTCGTGGTGATGCGAAACGGCGAAGTACGCGAAAGCGGTGAAGCCGCACAGATCTTCAATGCGCCAAAAGATGCGTACACGCAGGCCTTGCTGGCGTGCCGCCCGCGCCTGGATGCGCGTCCGCGCAGACTGGCCGTCATTGACGACATCATCAACAAGCGCGCGCCTGAGTCGACCGAGCGCATCAGCGCTCCGGCGCAGGGCGCACCGCTGATTGAAGTGGCCAATCTCTCCAAGGAATACAAGCTGAAGGCAGGCTTGTTCAAACGCAAGGTTATCGATGCGGTGAAGCAGGCCGACTTCGTGCTGCACAAGGGCCGCACCCTGGGGGTGGTGGGCGAATCGGGATCGGGAAAAACGACCGTGGGCATGATGCTCACGCGGCTCACCGACCCGACTTCAGGCCATATCCTCTTTGAAGGCACCGATCTTGCGACACTGAGCCCCCGGCAGCTGCAGGCGTGGCGTCGCCGAATTCAGATCATTTTCCAGAACCCGTACGCCAGCCTGAACCCGCGCTTCACCGTCGGGCAGATCCTGATGGAGCCGATGCGCATCCACTCGATTGGCTCCGACGACAATGCGCGCGCACGTCTGGCACTCGGCTGGCTGAAGAAGGTCGGCTTGCCTGAAGCTGCGTATGGGAAGTACCCGCACGAGTTCTCCGGGGGCCAGCGCCAGCGCATCGCGATTGCGCGCTGTCTCACGATGCAGCCCGAGATCATCATCTGCGACGAAAGCGTGAGTGCGCTTGATGTCAGTGTGCAGGCCACTGTGCTCAATTTGCTGCTGGACCTCCAGGAAGAATTCGGCCTGACCTATGTCTTCATCAGTCACGACCTGGCGGTGGTGAAGTACATGGCCGACGACATCCTGGTGATGAACAAAGGCGAGATCGTCGAGCGCGGCACGTCTGAGCAGATCTATTCCAACCCGCAGCATGCGTACACACAGCAGCTGCTCGCGGCAATTCCGCGTGGGTACGAAGCTGCTGCAGCCGCACCCCTGGCTGCTTGAGGAGAGTTCAGTGAAAGTTCGTTTCGCCGCCGGTTCGATAGGTGCTCTTGTTGGCGTTTTCGTGCTGGGTGCGGCGCTTGCGCAAACCCCAATACGCGTCGAGCGCGCAGATGAACTTCCGCGCTTCACCTATTCGGTGCAGGGGGAGGTGGAGGCCCTGGTGCGCGATCCGCAGCGTTTCGCGGCGCTTGCCGCGGACGTCCGCCGAAATACCGAAGGCACTCTGGCTGCCTACGACATCGCCGAGACGGCGACGCGTCGTCAGATGCTGGGCACGCTCATGCAGATGGACATGCTGGAGGGCCGCTATGACGACGCGCTGCGCCGGTCTGAGCAGATTCGCCTGCTCCAGGAAAAACCGGCAGACAAGCTGCTGTCCGGCTTCACGATTCGCGCGATGGTCGCTGCTGCGAAGAAGGTCGGTGATCGCACGTCACCCGGCTACCGCAATGAGGTTGCACGGCTCGTGGTCGAGGAACTCAACCGACATCCGCACCTGTTGATCCGCAACGATGTACAGCGCGCGAAAGCCGGCATGGAAACCGTGGGCGAAACGCTGATTCTGGGACGCGTGCGTGGTGTGTTGCAGCCGGTGGCCACGAGCACCGGCGCGCTGAGTTCCGACCTCATTTCCACCGTGATCGGTGCGCGCTATTCGCTTGAATTCGTGTTGCCTCTCAAGCAGGTGCTGGCTTCAGCCTACGGCTCGTATCTGGCCGCGAACAAGGTCGACAAGCCCGACATCTGGGCTGCGCGTGATGTCGCGCTGCCTGCCGGCCGCAACTATCAACCTGTGCCTATCGTCGTGTGGGACAGCGGAGTCGATGCCCCCATCTTTGGCGATCGCATGGTTCTCGATGGCGGCAAGCCCGCCGTGATCGCATTCGATCGCCACGCGCGCCCGTCGCCTGAGCCCCTCAAGCCGCTGCCTGCGGACGTGCAGGCCAGGCTTGCCGCGCTGCAGGGCCGAAGCAAGGGACTGTCGGACCTTAATTCCAACATCGAGAGTGCGCAGGCCAGCGAAGTCAAGGAGCTGCTGTCAAATCTCGCACCTGCACAGTTCAAGACGGTGCAGGAAGAGCTTCGGCTCGTGAGTTCCTATCAGCATGGCACGCACGTGGCGGGCATTGCGATGGCAGGCAATCCGTACGCACGCCTGGCCAATGCGCGTATCGATTTCGGACACACCCTGCTCCCGGAACCCTGTCCAAGCGACGAACTGGCGGCGCGTGCGGCGGGCAACTACGCCGACTACATGGCGTTCATCCGCAAGAACGGGGCACGCGTGGTCAACATGAGCTGGGGCGGAACGCTGCGCGGCTATGAGACGTCGCTGGAACAGTGCGCCATCGGCAAGGATTCGGCCGAGCGGCGCGCGATTGCACGACGCTACTTCGATCAACAGCTAGGGGCGCTGAAAACAGCGCTTGCTTCTGCGCCTGACATCCTGTTCGTGGTCTCTGCTGGCAATTCCGGCAACGACCCGACGTTCAACGACATCTATCCGTCAGGCATCGTTCTGCCCCACGTGGTCGCGGTCGGCGCGGTCGACAAGGCGGGCGACGAAGCATCGTTCACGAGCTATGGGCCCACGGTGCTGCTGCACGCCAACGGCTATCAGGTTGAAAGTTTTGTGCCGGGCGGCAGGCGCCTGGCGATCTCCGGCACTTCGATGTCGGCTCCTCAGATCACGAACCTGGCAGCCAAAATGCTGGCGGTGAAACCGTCGCTCAAGCCCGCCGAAATCATCTCGATCATGCGCACAACTGCTGATCGCAGTGAGGATGGTCGGCGAACGCTGGTTCATCCCGCTCGTGCACTGGCGGCAGTGGGGTATGTGCAGTGAGCCGGGCCGTTCAGGGTGCCGCAAAGGTCGTGCGCAGTGCAGCCTTTTTGCTTGCCCTGTGCTGCGCCGGGTTTGTTCACGCGCAGGTTGATCCGCAGGAGACCGCTGCCGTCAAGGCGCTGTTCGATGCCAACTGGGAAGCTGTTGCCAAACGCTTCCCCGAGTGGACGACCTATCGTGGCGACTACCGGTACAACGACAAACTGACAGACGAATCGCCCGAATCCGTTGCGGCATGGGACGCCCGAAATCGCGACTGGCTTGCGCAGGCGAAACAGATACGCCGGGACAGGCTTGATGCGGGTGACCGGCTTTCTCTGGATCTTTTCATCAGCAACCATGAACGCTACGTCGAGCAGCAATCGTGGACCGGCTACCGTTGCCTGAATCTGGGTGCGCTCGGCGGATCACACACAGGCCTTGCCGATCTGCTGCGCGCGTCGCCGGTCGCAACCCGTGCGCAGGTCGAGCAGACGCTGACGCGCCTGGCCGCGTATCCGAGGTGGATGGACCAGGAGATCGATTGCATGCGCCGCTCCATGGCGCTCGGCTGGGTGTCGTCGCGGGATGTGCTTGCGCGCGTGCTCGACCAGATCGACAGGCAGATGCCGGCCGACGTCGAAGCGGGTCCGTATTACGCGCCGTTCAAAACGCTGGGCGCAGACATTCCAGCAGCGGAGCAGGATCAACTTCGTGCGTCGGCTCGTGCGGCGATTGCGCGCGATGTGATGCCGCCGCTTCGCAAGTTGCGTGCGTTTGTCGCTGACGAGTATCTGCCTCGCGCACCTGCAGATGGCGCATTGCATCGGTATCCCGATGGCGTGAAGGTGTACGACGGCCTGGTTCGTCACAACACAACGACGAATCTCTCTGCAGCGCAGATCCATGCGATCGGCCAGCGCGAACTCGCTGCCATCCGCGCCGAGATGGAAGGCGTGATGCAGCGCACGAAGTTCCAGGGCACATTCGCGCATTTCATCGCGTACCTCATGACCGATCCGAAGTTCTTTCACAGGGGTCCGGATGACCTTCTCGCGGGCTATCGCGAGATCTCCAAGCGCATCGACGCGCAGATGCCCCGTCTGTTTGCCGAACTGCCTCGTGCGCCGTATGGCGTGCGCGCCATGCCTGCGTTTCGAGGCCCCGATGCGGCGGAGTACTACAACGGTCCGGCGCTCGATGGGTCCACCAGTGGCTGGTTCAACGCCAACGCGCTTGGCTACAAGACGCGACCGACGTGGCGAATGGCGACACTCACCGCGCATGAGGCGGTGCCGGGCCATCACCTGCAGATTGCGCGCGCAATCGAGCTGAGGTCGTTGCCCGCGTTCCGGCGGGGCGGCGGTTACACGGCGTTCTCGGAAGGCTGGGCGGTTTATGCCGAAGCGCTGGGCCGCGAGATTGGTTTGTACGATGATCCGTACGACCTCTTCGGACACCTGCAATGGCGGGCATTTCGTGCTGCGCGGCTGGTGGTCGACACCGGCATTCATGGCCTGGGCTGGTCGCGTCAGCGGTCGATCGACTTCATGGTGGAACGCACGGGCATGGATGTGGGCTTCGTCACTTCGGAAGTCGATCGCTACATCTCGCAGCCGGGGCAGGCGCTCGGCTACATGATCGGGGCGCTGAAGTTCGCTGAGCTACGCGAGAAATCGAAAACGGCGCTCAATGCGAAATTCGATGTTCGCCGCTTCCACAATGTCGTTATCGACAACGGCGCCTTGCCGTTGGATGTGCTGGAGAGGATGGTGCAAGAGTGGGTTGCCGTTGAGAAGGCCCGCTGACTTGATCAGGCGACCCAGCGCCGTGCGTCCTTCAGCAGTAATAGCAATTGCTGCTCGCGCAGCGGAGAAGAGACAAACCCGAAGCGCATGTAGAACATCGCCGCTTCGTCGTCAATGGGATGGGTCAACATTGCCCTGACGCCGGCTTGCTCCGCGATCACGACGGTGCGACGGATGGCATCCTGCAGGAGTCCCAATCCGATGCCGCAACCCTGATCCTGAATCGAAACGGCAAGGCGAGCGAGTATGACGACCGGAATGGCGTACTGGCCCATGCCTTTGCGAACACGGTCGGGTGCATCCAGGGCATCGACCTGTCCAACCGCCAGGCTGAAGTAGCCGACGACACGGTCGCCCTCAGTCGCGACAAAAG
>JBKJKT010000255.1:0-3547 GCA_046597415.1 Ramlibacter sp. | reverse complement strand
TCGGCCAAATACTCAAGGATGGCGCCGGACTCAGCCAACGTCACGTCGCCATCGGTGACCACCGGGGATTTGCCGAGCGGGTGCACTTGCCGCAGTTCGGGGGGTGCAAGCAGCGTGCGTTGGTCGCGCTCATAGGGCGCGATGTGGTACGGCAGGCCCAGTTCCTCCAGCAGCCAAAGCACCCGTTGTGAGCGGGAGAAATTCAAGTGGTGGACGGTGATCATGAGTCAGCCTCGGCGAGTGGAGTTCGCGATGATGATAGAACTTGAGCGTCCACCTGCGATACCAACACCATGCAGTTCCGCTTTCGACGTTGCGCAGGCAGCCTACACTTGCAGTCGCGGGCGCGACTTCGCACGTAAAAAGGCCGGGGCTCATGAGAATACGATTCTGGGGTACGAGAGGATCCATTGCGACCCCAGGGCCGGGTACCAACCACTTCGGCGGTAACACCTCCTGCGTCGAGCTGACCACTGCCAAAGGCGACTTGCTGATTTTTGACTGCGGTACCGGCGTCCACCGCCTGGCGACCGCGCTGATGGCCGATAGCGCAAAGGCAATCCATGCAAACATCCTCGTCGGTCACACGCACTGGGACCATATCCAGGGCTTCCCGTTCTTCACCCCCGCTTTCATCAAGGGGAACTCGATCGCGATCTATGGTCCGGAAGGCAGCCGCGGCTCGCTGCAGAAAGTGCTGGCCGGTCAGATGGAGTTCACCTATTTCCCGGTCGAGCTCGACCAGCTCCCGGCCGCGCTGACCTACCACGACCTGACCGAGGGAATCCACACGATCGGGGGCGTGCGCGTCGCGGCGCAATACCTCAACCACCCGGCCATGACGCTGGGCTACCGCATCGAGACCGACGGCGTGGTGGTGGTGTATCTGGTGGATCACGAGCCCTTCTCCGACGCGCTGTGGCGCGCCGGCGCGGAGCCGGGCCGCATCGAATCCATTCTTCATGACGGTGATCGCCGCCATGCCACATTCATGGCCGACGCCGATCTTGTCATCCACGACGCCCAGTACACACCCGAGGAATACCCATCCAAGAAAACCTGGGGCCACAGCACGTATGAATACGTGGTGCAGATCGCGGCAGCCGCCGGCGTGCGGCAGGTTGCGCTGACCCATCACGATCCTGGCCACGACGACCACTTCGTCGCGGACATCGAGCGCAAGGCCCGCATCCTGGCCCTGGAGCTGGGCACAGGACTCGATGTCTTCTGCGCGTATGAAGGCTGCGAGCTCGTCCTGGAGGCTGATTCCAGATCAAAGCAGTTTGTGGCGACTTCTCCCTTCCAGGCGTCCGTCGCAGAGCGCCACTTTCACATCCTTGTGGTCGACGATCATCCGGACACGCTCACCATGATCGCCCGCGCGCTTGAAGGCGATCACTACACCGTCAGCAAGGCAAGCAGCGGACCGGAAGCGCTGCGCATGGTAGCGGCGCACATTCCTGACCTCATGGTGCTGGATTACAAGATGAGCGGCATGGACGGGCTGCAAGTCATGAAAGCGCTGCGCGCAAATCCTGAGACAGAAGCACTGCCCGTGCTGATGCTCACCGCCATGTCCGATGAGCCCAGTACACGCGCCGCCTTTGAGGCAGGCGTGACAGACTTTGTGACCAAGCCTTTTTCGATCCCGCAACTCACCTCGCGTGTGCGCGCCTGCCTTGCGAGAACCCGGTTCCTGTGATTAGCCCGGCACAATCTCGACACGATCGAGGTAGTCGGACAGCTCACCCATTGACTGGCGCAGCGCCTCACCATCGGCGCGCTTAGCCGCCAGTTCAAGGGCGGCACCAATGTCGGTGATCGCCTGGAAGCCATAGCTGCCACCAGCACCCCTCATGCCGTGCCCCAGAACCTCCACGGCCTCATAGTCACCCCGGTCCATGGCTTCCAGCATCGCAATGACATCCTGCCTGCGGTTGTGCAGGAACCCGGGCATCAGGTCGGCGATTTTTGGATTCGCACGCACCAGGATCGCGTCCTTGCGACTGATCTCCTGCCTCAACGCCCCAGGCGTGCGCGTGGGCACGGTCGTCGAATGATCCTTGATCGCGCGAAGCAGCACTTCCTGCTTGATCGGTTTGGTCAGAAACGCGGTACATCCCGCTGCAAGGCACATTTCCCGATCGCCCTTCAATGCGGCAGCCGTCAAGGCAATGATGGGTGTGGGCGGCCGGTGGTTTGCTTGTTCCCAGTGCCGAATCGCGCGCGTCGCCGTCAAGCCATCCATGACTGGCATTTGCCGGTCCATCAGGACCAGGTCATAGTGCGTGGTCGTGAATTTTTCATAAGCGATGGACCCGTTTTCGGCGACATCGATCTGATAGGGCGTGTCTCGCAAGAAGGCGATCGTGATCGTGCGGTTGTCGGGCGAGTCCTCCACCAGGAGGATGTGCAGCGCGGGCAGCGGCAGATGGCGGCCCGTATCGTCGGACACGGCCGCCCGCTGCGTGGCGTCGGCACAGATCTCGAACGGCACCGCGAAGTAAAACTTGCTGCCCCTGCCGACCCTGCTTTCAACCCAGATGCGCCCGCCCATGAGCTCGACCAGGCGCTTCGAAATCGTCAGGCCCAGCCCCGAGCCCCCAAACCTGCGGGTGGTGGATGAGTCGGCTTGCGTGAACCGCTCGAAGATCTGATCCAGCTTGTCGTCGGGAATGCCGATGCCCGTATCCGAGACCGTGAATAGCAAAGCGTTTGGATCAGCGGAGCTCGCATCGGACGTGACCCGCAGGGACACTTCGCCGGATTCCGTGAACTTGATGGCGTTGCCCAGCAGATTCAGCAACACTTGCTGCAACCGTGTCGGGTCGCCGATCAGGTCGTCCGGCACTTCCGGCGCAATCTCGCACAGCAGGGTCAGCCCTTTTTCATAGGCCCGGACCGCCACCATCTCAGTCACCTTTTCCAGCAGGTCGTTCAGCGAAAACCCGGTCTGTTCCAGCTCGAGCTGCGACGCTTCGACCTTCGACAGGTCGAGAATGTCATTGATCAGATTAAGCAAGGTGTCGCCGGAGCGGCGAAAGATCTGCACGTACCTGTCCTGCTCCGGAGTGAGCGAGGTCTTCGCGAGCAGGTCGGCCATGCCCATGATTGCATTCATCGGCGTGCGGATCTCATGGCTCATGCTCGCCAGGAAGTCTGACTTGGTGCGGCTCGCGCTCTCAGCCGCGGCCTTGGCTTGCTTCAGCTCCTCTTCCACGCGCTTGCGTTCCGTGACGTCGCGCGCTGCGGCGAATACGCCCTGCAGCACGCGGTTGCGGTCGTAGATGGTGGTCACGTTGTACGAGACCACCGTTTCCTTGCCGTCGCGGGCCCGCGCCGTCAGCTCGTAGTTGGTAACTTTCTTTTCGCTGAGCACCAGTTTGATGGCCGCTTCGGCCCGCTCCGGATCAGTGAAGTAATTCTTCGCCGGGGCGCCTATCAGTTCATCGCGCGTGCAGCCGGTGAGCGCCTCCATCTGCTTGTTGCAGTCGGTGATGATGCCCGAGGGATCGGTGGTCATCAGCGCGTCGATGGTGGATTCGAT
>JBKJKT010000016.1:0-4919 GCA_046597415.1 Ramlibacter sp. | reverse complement strand
GATGGCGGTACTCATAGGGCAGGCGATCGCCACGATAGAAGCGGTACCCCGGACCCGCGCCGCGCCAGTCGTGGCGCGTATGCGGATTCCAGTTGCGGCGGTCGTCGCGATAGCCGTCGCGGTATCTATCACGATGCCCGTCACGATATCCATCGCGATGTCCATCACGATTCCAGTCCGGGCGACCGTCCCGCCGTCCGTCATGCCGAACATCGCTGCGCGGCGCTTCCTGCACGTAGCGAGGATCGCCACGCCTGTCGTCGCGTCGAATGTCATTGCCGCCCCTGCGATCCGGCTCGCCGCGGCGTACCTCAGGCGGGCGGGCAGGCTGCACCTGCACAGGTCCCTGACGCCCGGCCTTCTCGCGCTTGGCGCGTTCGGCGGCCTCCATCGCCTGACGGCGCGCGCTCTCATCGCCGTCGCCCTGCGCGAAGGCATAGCCGCCGCCGGTGAGCTGAAGGGCGAGCAAAACGCCAAGCAGTGATCGTCGTTGCATGAACGTCATTGTGCGCCGGTGACGCCTGAGGCGAAACCCACTTTACCTACTGTTAAAAGAGCGTTCTGCTAGTCCGGCCGCACGACGACGCTGGACCGCAGAGCCTCCAGGTCAAGGATGCGCAGCCCGCCGTATTCCACGCGGATTGTCCCCTGCGCTTCCAGAGCCGTCAGTGCCTCATTGACCCGCTGGCGGGACAGGCCGACAAGGTAGGCGAGCTCCTGCTGCGTGATACGCAGAACATGCCCGACGCCCGGGAACAGCACGGGGTTGAAAAGTGATGCCAGGCTGCGCGCCACGCGCACGTCCGGGTTGTTCATTCGGTCGATCTCGCGCGCCGCAATGAATTGCCCCAGGCGCTCGTTGAGCTGATTCATCACGAAGCGGTTGAAGCCGATGGAATGATCGAGAAGCCAATGAAAGGTATCGGCCGGAATACCGGCGATCACGCTTTTTCGCAGTGCCTGGATGTTGTAGCGGTAAGTCTCGCGCTTGAGCACGGTTCCCTCACCGAACCAGCCGCCCGGCGGCAAGCCCGAAAAGGTCATGGTCTGCCCTTCGGCGTTGTCGCTGCTCATTTTCAGCAGGCCTTCGATCACCCCGAACCAGTAGGTGACCGGCCGGCCCACGCGGCACACGAAGTCCCCCGCCATTGCATCGCTGACGGCGACTTCGCGCACCGCCCGCTCGCGCTCACCGGGCTGCAGGACCGCGAGCCAGGGAATGCCTGCAAGCTCGTGCGAGGTCGGCGCCCGGCGGCGCTGGTGAAGCGTGAGATCGGTGGTCACTGCAGTCAATCGGTGGTTGCTGGCGTGAGCGTACGTGGCGCAGCCGTCGGCGCAAGCCCTACTAGGACATTCCCTAGGAATGTCGTCGCAAAGACACCATGGCGTCAAACCCCGGCCTAGCATTCGCCCAGGTCGCGTACTCGCCACTGAACACAAAAAAGGAAACCCGCGAATGGAGACAACGTTCCCGCGCTTGCTGCTCAAACATGCAGACGAGCGTCCGGCCGATGCCGCGATGCGCGAAAAGGAGTACGGCATCTGGCAGACGCACAGCTGGTCGGCCATGGCCACCCTGGTGTCCCAGATCGCGTGCGGCCTGCATCGCGCGGGACTTGCGCGCGGAGAACACATGGTGGTCGTGGGCGCGAACCGGCCACGCCTGTACGCAACCATGCTGGCGGCTCAGTCGCTGGGCGCCATCCCGATTCCGCTCTACCAGGACGCAGTGGCTGCCGAGTGCGTGTTCCCGATCAACAACGCGGACGTGCGCTTCGCATTTGCCGAAGACCAGGAGCAGGTGGACAAGCTGCTCGAAGTGCGCGAGCAATGCCCGCAAATCTGCGCGATCTACTTCGACGACCCGCGAGGCCTGCGCAAGTACGACGAGCCAGGTCTGCAATCGCTGGACGCGCTGATCGAATCGGGCACGGCATTCGCGAAAGAGCAGCCCTCGTTCTATACCGATGAAGTTGCCAAGGCGCAGCCCGACGACGTGGCAGCCATGTTCTTCACCTCGGGGACCACGGGCAATGCAAAGGGCGTGGTCCACACGCATCGCACCTTGCTCGACCGCGGTCATGCAGGGGCGATCTTCGACAAGCTCACCTCGCACGAGGAAGTGCTGGCCTACCTGCCGCCCGCATGGATCGGGCAGAACATCTTCAGCTATGCGCAGTGGCTCGCTTGCGGCTATGTGGTGAATTGCCCGGAGTCGAGCGCCACGGTGATGATCGACCTCAAGGAGATCGGGCCGACCTATTACTTCGCGCCGCCGCGAGTCTTCGAGGGGTTGCTCACCACCGTGATGATCCGCATGGAAGACGCCGGCTGGATCAAACGCAAGATGTTTCACTCATTCATGGATGTGGCACGCAAGGTGGGCCCGGCGCTCATGGACAAGAAACCTGTGGGCGCTCTTGACCGCCTGATGTATGCGTTGGGCAACCTGATGGTGTACGGTCCGCTGCGCAACAGCCTGGGCTTTTCGCGAGTGAAGGTTGCCTACACGGCAGGCGAAGCGATTGGCCCTGACCTTTTCAGCTTCTATCGGTCGATCGGCATCAACATCAAGCAGTTGTATGGTTCGACCGAAACAGCCGTGTTTGTATGCCTGCAACCCGACGACCAGGCGCGTGCCGACACCGTGGGTATTCCGATCAGCGGCGTTGAAATCAAGGTCGCCGACAACGGCGAGATTCTGGTCAAGTCGCCAGGCTTGCTCAAGGAGTACTACAAGAATCCCACGGCCACCGCCGAAGTGCTCACTGCAGACGGCTGGTATCACACGAGCGATGCAGGTTTCATTGACGCGCACGGACACCTGAAGATCATCGACCGCGTGAAAGACGTCGGCCGCATTTCGGGCGGTGCCAACGACGGCGCCATGTTCGCGCCCAAGTATGTCGAGAACAAGCTCAAGTTCTTTCCGTATATCAAGGAAGTCGTGGCGTATGGGGACGGTCGCGAACAGGTGTGCGTGATGATCAACATCGACTTCGATGCAGTGGGCAACTGGGCCGAGCGCCGCAATCTGCCGTACGCGGGCTACACCGATCTCGCGCAAAAGCCCGAGGTGTACGAGCTGATCCGCGACTGCGTGGAAAAAGTCAACGCCGACCTGGCTGCCGACACGCTTCTGGCAGGCTCGCAGATCAGTCGCTTCCTCATCCTGCACAAGGAGCTCGATGCGGACGACGGCGAACTCACTCGTACCAACAAGGTTCGACGCGGTTTCATCGCGGAGAGGTATGACGTGCTGGTCGATGCGCTCTATGGCGGCAAGACCGAGCAGTTCATCGAGACACAAGTGAAGTTCGAAGACGGCCGCACCGGCAGCGTGAACGCCACCCTGAAGATCGCGGACACGAAACTCTTTGCACCTGTGAAGGCGGCGGCATGAACATGACTGACACAGCCATGCTTGACCCGAAGCCTGTGGGGGAGCGTGGGGGCGACATCGTTCTGGAGGTGAACAACATCTCGCTGAGTTTCGGCGGAGTGAAGGCGCTTTCGGATATCTCGTTCGACGTGAAAGAGCACGAGATCCGCGCGATCATCGGCCCGAACGGTGCAGGCAAGAGCTCGATGCTCAACTGCATCAACGGCGTGTATCAACCGCAGCAGGGGTCGATCACGTTTCGCGGCCAGACCTTCAAGCACATGAACAGCCACGAGGTCGCGGTGATGGGCGTCGCGCGCACCTTCCAGAGCCTCGCGCTCTTCAAGGGCATGAGCGTACTCGACAACATCATGACGGGCCGCAACCTGCGGATCAAAAGCAACCTCTTCCTGCAGGCACTGCGTATCGGGCCGGCCGTGCGCGAAGAGATGCGCCACCGGGAGTTCGTCGAGCACATCATCGATTTCCTGGAGATCCAGGCCTTTCGCAAGACGCCTGTCGGACAGCTCCCCTACGGCCTGCAAAAGCGGGTGGACCTCGGGCGCGCCCTTGCAATGGAGCCGCAGGTTCTGCTGCTCGACGAGCCGATGGCCGGGATGAATGTGGAAGAAAAGCAGGACATGTGCCGCTTCGTGCTCGATGTGAACGACGAATTCGGAACCACGGTGGTGCTGATCGAGCATGACATGGGCGTGGTGATGGACATCAGCGACCGCGTCGTCGTGCTGGACTATGGCAAGAAGATCGGCGACGGCACGCCGCATGAAGTGCGCAACAACCCGGAGGTCATCAAGGCCTACCTGGGTACCAGCGAATAGGACGACAGCCTCATGGGATTCTTTCTGGAAACACTGCTGGGCGGGCTGATGGCCGGCATGCTGTATTCGCTCGTGGCGCTGGGCTTCGTCCTCATTTTCAAGGCCTCGGGCGTCTTCAATTTCGCACAGGGGGCCATGGTGCTTTTCGCCGCCCTCGCGATGGCGCGTTTCGCCGAATGGTTTCCGGCATGGACCGGCATCGAGAACAAGATCGTCGCCAATGTTGCCGCTTTCATCATCGCCGCCGCGATCATGTTCGTCGTCGCGTGGCTGATCGAGTACCTGGTGCTGCGCCACCTGGTGAACCAGGAAGGCGCCACGCTTCTCATGGCTACGCTGGGCATCACCTACTTCCTCGAAGGCGTGGGCCAGACGCTGTTCGGCAGCAACATCTACAAAATCGACATCGGGATGCCCAAGGACCCGGTGATGGCGTTCCAGTCGACCTTTCCGGGCGGTATCCTGATCAACAAGGAAGACCTGATTGCAGCGCTCATCGCAGCGACCCTGGTCGCGCTGCTCGCGCTGTTCTTCCAGAAAACCGCCACGGGGCGCGCATTGCGCGCGGTGGCCGACGATCACCAGGCTGCGCAGTCCATCGGCATTCCGCTCGGGCGCATCTGGATCATCGTGTGGTCGGTGGCCGGCTTCGTGGCGCTGGTGGCCGGCGTGATCTGGGGCAGCAAGCTCGGCGTGCA
>JBKJKT010000046.1:0-3952 GCA_046597415.1 Ramlibacter sp. | reverse complement strand
ATCTGTTGTGGGCGGGACTGTCGATCGGGGTCGTGCTCGAGCCCGCGCAGTACCTGTTCCTGGTTGTGTTTCTCGGCTTCCTGATGATCCTGGGTCACTTCCTGCGCTTTATCGGCAGTTTTGTGGTCGGCGGAGTGTTCGCACTTGGCCTGTTCGGCGTCGCTCCCGAACCGGCACTCGCGATGGTGCTGGTCGTCGAGATGGCGAACATTCTGAGCATTGCCGGCGTCGGCGCCATCTCGCTGTGGGCCCAGGGCGTAGCGTTGCGGGACCTGCGCGCAGCAAAGGCGCAAGACGGTGAACAAGCAGCCTGACCTCCGGGGCCGTTCTTGCCCGGCCTCGCATTGGCCGCTCCCGGCTTCCTTAAGAATCGCAGTTGAGCCTCAAGCCAACGCAGGAGACGGACAGGGTGGTTTGAATTCCGGGTGGACTCCACCACCAGATGCAAGCCCTTGATCAGAAGTGGTCAGGTCAGGGAGCGCTGGTCGTCGCTGCGAACCGCTCCCAACTTGAACATGCGGTTGTTGTCTTGTGGAGCCGTCTCGACGTCAGCCCGCTGATGCCGTACGAACCGATGGGTCACTCAGGAGTCTCATGTCGCTTCAGGCTGCATGTTCGGCAAAGTGGCGTGCCCATCGAAGGCTCCGCATACGCTTTGCGGTACACCTTCGCCATGCGGCTGCTGGACAGCGGCGTCGGCATGAAGGCAATCGGCGACCTCATGGGTCACCACTGCCTGGCCAGCACCAGCGCCTACCTGCGCATCCAGACCGACATGCTGCGCGAGGTCGCACTCGAGGTTCCGGTCGATGGAGGTGTGCGATGAACCACCCCCAGCATGGTCTGCAGGAGCACGCGGCGTCATATCTTTCTCACTGGCGCGCCCTGGGTCGTCGCTACCGCCAGCAAGAGTGGCTGCTGAAGGTGCTGCAGCGCGAGCTGCCCGCCCTGGGTCATCACGATCTGACAGCCGAAGCGTTCGCTGCCTGGCAGGACGGGCGCAAGGACCGGCACCCCAATAGCCGCCGCAAGTGGGCTCAGATGGTGCGCCACTTCTGCCTGTTCCGGCGGCGCTCAGAACCCGACTGCTTCGCGCCAGGCCCCGAGCTCGTCTGCCAACGCCAGCCCTATGTGACGCCGGTCATCATGAGCGACGCGCAAGTCGCGCGCATGCTTTCGGTAGCGGGCACCTTGCAGCCGTGCACGCAATCGCCGCTACGGGCCGAGCCAATGCGGCTCGCGATCGTCCTGCTGTACACGACCGGTATGCGTATCGGCGAGCTGGTGCGTCTGACGTTGCAAGACGTGCAGGACGACGGCTGCGTGCTGCGAATTCACGACTCCAAGTTCCATAAGTCGCGCCTGCTTCCGCTCTCGGGCAGCACGCAGGTCGAACTGCGTCGCTTCCTCAAACACCGGGCCGCAGCCCGCTTCGACCTGCCGTGCACTGCAGCCTTGCTTTGCACTCGGCGACGGACATGCAGGTCTTGTGCGCCATCGACGAGTCGCACTCCGATGACGTCCAGGGCAAGCGGATCGACCGCCTATTCGATAGTCGGAATGCAGCAGGCCATCACTGCGCTTTTTACGGCTGCAGGCGTCTCCGACTCCCACGGTCGTCCTCCACGCGTCCATGACCTGCGCCACAGCTTTGCGATTGGCGCACTGGCACGGTGGTACCGCCAAGGCGCGGACGTCCAGGTCCAGCTTCCGAAGCTGGCGATGTACATGGGTCACGTGTCAATCGAGTCGACTGCCCACTACCTGCGACTGACCGACCAGGTTGCGGCGCTGGCCAGCGCCCGCTTCGAAGCACACTTCGGCAGCGCAATCGGAGCGCGGTCATGAGCCGCCGCGTCGCAAGCGACCTTGGCGCTGCGGTCGTGGGTTTCTTCGAGGACCATTTGCCGGCACAACGCGGCGTGAGCCAACACACCATTCGCAGCTATCGCGACGCGGTCGTGCTCTTGCTGCGGTTTACCGCCAGGGAACAGGCCCGAGGGATCGAATCACTGGAGCTCACCGATCTCACGGTTGATCGAATCGAGCGCTTCCTGATGTACCTGGAGATCGAGCGCCGCAACGGCGTAGCGACCCGTAATGCGCGACTGGCTGCTATTCACACCTTGGCACGGTTTCTTGCCGGCCGCTATCCAGAGCGGCTCGCAACCTGGCAGGCCATCGTCGCAATCCCGTTCAAGCGGGGCGCGCCGCGCGTGCCGACTGACTATCTCGAAGCCTCGGACGTCAAGTCGCTCCTGGAGAGCATCGATCGCCGCAACGAGATGGGGTGTCGTGACTTCGTTTTGTTCGCGCTGCTTTTGAACACCGGCGCACGTGTTCAAGAAGTTCTGGACCTGCGACGCCGCGACATTCGCCTCGATCCTCCCCACCAGGTTCGCCTGTACGGCAAGGGCAACAAGATCCGCATCTGTCCTATCTGGCCGCGCACTGCACAGCTTGTGCGTGAGCTTCTGGGCCGCAGCCAATCAGACGACGAGACTGACAAGCCGATCTTTTGCAATCAACGCGGCGGACAGCTGACACGGTTTGGTGTGCGATACCTCTTGCACAAGTACGCGAGCCGCGCTGGCGCCATGACCAGCGGCAGCCAGCAGCTGCCGCACCCGCACAGCCTGCGGCATACAACGGCCATCCACCTTCTGAAGGCCGGAGTCGACTTCGCCACGATCAGTCAGTGGCTCGGCCATGCCAGCCTGAATACAACCATGCGCTACGCACGGGCAGACCTTGATATGAAACGGCAGGCCGTGTCGCAGG
Source organism: Ramlibacter sp. (assembly GCA_046597415.1). Lineage (GTDB taxonomy): Bacteria > Pseudomonadota > Gammaproteobacteria > Burkholderiales > Burkholderiaceae_C > Ramlibacter. The sequence continues at coordinate 1,171 of JBKJKT010000046.1, read as the reverse complement.
TCTTTCCCGAGATCCTGGCACCACCTCGCGCTGGCCACGTTTTGTTCGATCCGCAGGGACTCTCGAGCTGGTTGCGGCGCCTGTAGTTATGTGAAGAGTCGCACACGCTCAGCGGGGCCGCGCGTGGTGTGCAATTGCCCAACTCTACATATTTGGGATCAACACATAAACTCAGGAAAACCTGGTGCGAGGAGGTCTGCCAGGGCGTACCGCAGGCGGCCAGCGCCGCCGCACGCGTGGAGTACAAGGAATCGACCAGTCGGTGAAGGTCAACCGCGCCCTGTGGATGCTGGCGGAGGAAATGCGCAGGCTCAAGGGGTAACGAAGCGCACTGGGCTATGTCCCGGTGCCCGCTCCAGGGCTGGCGTGGTCAGCTGGCCGCAGGCGCGGCCAGAGTCCCGCGCGGCGCAGTCCGAGGAGGCTGGTGCCCATAAAACCTACTTGCTGCACTAACAGCCCGTAGCGCTCGATGCCGAGCGCAAAAATCATCATGGCGACATTTGCAGCAAGGAAGGCGAGCCAGCCGTATCGCGAGACCCTGCTATGCGTCGCGAGCAGATATGCGCCAAGCAGGCCCAGCAAAGATCCAGTCCATTCGAGTCCGTTGAGCATTCGCGAATCACTTTTCCAGGAGTAAAGACAGGCATAGCCCGGTGACGAGCCCGAAGGCGAACAGCAGTGGCAAGAGCCACCAGAGCATGGCGAGCGGCTTTGCTGTCACGTCAACCTGGACCGCAGCTGCCGGTGTACCGGTCATTACGGCAGGCGCGGCCTGCCTGATCGTCGTCATCGCGTCGAGCGAGGTTTTCAGCTCATGGGTGCGTTGCATAAACTTTGACAACGCCTCGTTGGCTACCGCCACAAAATCGTCGACGTTCCGCGTGGTCACTGCGTTGAAATCCCGTGTTGCGCTGGCGAGCTGCTCGGCCGCCGCGCTGGTCCGGGTTTCGAGCACCATCAGATTCAGATCGACCAGCAGAAAGGCCGGATCGTCCTCATCCAGTTTGACGCCCGTCTTCTCGACGAGCGCCGCAATGAGCTGGCGTCTGTCCATTTCAGAACCCCACGCTGGCCAGCTGCTCAAAGATGTCGCGTTGCACGGTCTTGATCCGCTGTTTGGCCATCAACGGGAAGTCGCTGCCGTTCAGAACCTCACTGAATGTGAGTTTCC
>JBKJKT010000038.1:0-6424 GCA_046597415.1 Ramlibacter sp. | reverse complement strand
AGTCGGTCCACGTAGTCCTCACCGGAGACGTCAGCCAGCGCGATCCCATTGAGACGCTCGAACCTGTGGCCGGGTGGAAACACCACAACGTAGCGCTCTGTGTACAGCGGTTCGGATCGGAATGTGTCGCCCAGGCACTCAGGCGTACTGACCACAGCGATATCGATTTCGCCGAGCTCCAACTCGTGCAGCAACAGAGGCAGTGTTGCGTCCCGCACCGTGAGTTCGACACCGGGGTGGCTTTGATGAAAGCGTCGAAAAAAGTGCGCCACCCGAACTGGCCCGATCGTGGTCATCACGCCGATCCTCAGCGGCGCCTGGCGCAGCAGCGTGAAATTGCGCGCGATCTCGCGCGCAGTCTGGGTACCCTTGAGCACCTGTTCAAGGTGCGGTTTAACCATGCGGCCAAGCTCGGTCAGCAGCAGGCGCTTGCCCTCGCGGTAAAACACCGGCGCGCCGACCTCCGTTTCGAGCTTTTTGATTGCCGCAGTCAATGCGGGCTGGGACACGTCACATGCTTGGGCAGCGCGCGAGAAACCGCCATGCTCGTGAATGGCGAGGAAATAGCGAATCTGCTGGAGCTCCATGAGGCCTTTCGTCGGTTAACGACCATACCCTCCGAATTTCGCTAGATTATGGAGACATAACCCATAGCACCTTCCCTGTACGCCCGATTGATCCCAGACTGCACGCGGGGAAGTTTCCCCGTTAACAGGAGAAAGCAATGCAAGTCTATATGGTAGAGCGCTCACTCAAGGGTATAGCAATGAACGATCTGGCTGCCGCGCAACAAAGAGCGATAAGCACCGGGCAAGAAATGACCCAAGCAGGCGCCCCGGTGCGCTACATCCGCAGTACCTTCGCACCTGACAGCGGGCGTTGTATGTGCCTGTTCGAGGCAAATGACGCTGAGCAGGTGAAGAGGTTGAACCAAAAGGCGAACATTCCGTTTGACAGCGTTGTGCCAGCGCTGGACCTGACGCCATAGGCATCTCATGTCCTTCGACACGTGGTCAATCGTTCTGAAGCCGAGAAATACTCAGGCCAACTCGTAGCGCGCAATCCGTGGTCGTGCCGTTGCTCGCGCCTTGTCGGGCGCGTCAGTATCGGAGCCTTGGCGGCGTCCAGCGCGCCCAGGTATAACTGGCCGGCCCACACGGACACGCAACATCACAAGACCGCTCTGCGGCAGTTGTTGCGCGCCGGTAGCCTTCAGCGTTGGGCCGCTCGATTCAAGCATCGTATATACCGGAGGTAGAACCATGACTGTTCATCGATTCTCATATTCACGTTACACGGAAGAAGTCTGGAATTCCCATAATCCGGACGCGCTGGGTAAGTACTTCGCGCCTGATGCGAGAGTCCACAGCATGACTCCGGGTAGCATCGCCGGCACTGGTTTGGACTACTTGAAAGAGCGCGCACAGTCACTATTGAACGCCTTTCCGGATATCCATTTCGTGATTGAAAACGTCGTCGAGCAAGGCGACATACTCGCTGCACGAGTTACCTTGGAGGGTACGCAACGAGGGGACTTTGCAGGAGTTCCCGCCACTGGCAAGAGGATGAAGGTATATGACTTCGCGACCTACCGGATTGTGGAAGGGAAGATCACCGATGTGTGGTCGCTCATTGATATGCAGGCTATGCGTACTCAGTTACAAAGCGGTGCCAGTTCTACCGGGCACTTCCGATAGCAGGTAACAATAAACAATCCACTGGCCACGTTGCAGAACTCGGCTCGAACAGGTAGTGGCCCGTCATGGCTTAGAAGCGCGCGTTGACGACACGCTTTTTGCCAAGGCCGACTCTGTCTACTGCGGTTTTCATGTTGTCGTAGATGCCGCGCTGGGGAACGCCACCGAACGCAGCGAACGCCCGGGCATGCGCGTCAAACAGCATCTCGTGGCTTTGCGTGGGGTAAGCCCCCAGCTAGAAGGCGCCGCTGGCACACAGCTTCAGGACGACAGCCGGAGGCTCAAGAATACATTGACTGCTACATCGCCTGCGCCCAAAACCAAAGGCAAGGAGACGGCCACGAAAGGACCAACACGACCCTCGACGTTCGACTTATCCCCAATCGAGTAGCCCGGCTACTCCACCAAGGGTGGGGTCAAAAGTATAAAAACCGGGGTCAGGATTCAGTGGAAATCAACAGTCGCTCGCCGGATTTGACGAGCAAGTAGTGCTGACCGAGATGCGGCTATCCATTCGCTTGCATAGCACGGGCTCTCTCGATTTGGCGAGCCAACGACGCAACCCCGCAAGGCCGGCACGGTCAAGCACGACGCTGGGTGTACAAGCCGCGTCCCCTGGCAATGACGCAATGACGCGGCGACGCGGCGACGCGAGACTGCTTCGAAAGTGACTGCTTTCAACGCCATGCCACAAAACGCCTCGGTTCAGCGGCGGCGGTACGCCGTCCGCTGCAACCGGTTGTTAGGCGGCCTCTACGATCGTGATGCCTGCGCCAGTGTCAATCTCACGCTTGAATGAGAAGCCTGCCGCATCAAACAGCGCCTCGTATTCCCGCCGCGTGCGTTGCTTTCCTCCGATCAGGGCGAGCATGTGGATGTCCAGCATCTTCGGCCAAGCCGGGCCGGGATCGTCTGGGACAATCTGTTCAATCAGGAGGAGCTTCGCGTGCGACGGCGCCGCCCGTCGGATGGCTTTCAGGATCGAGACGGCCTTGGAGTCGCTCCAGTCGTAGATGACCTCCATCACCAGATAGGCGTCACAGGCCGGCAGCTCGTCCTTAAAGAAATCCCCGGCCTGCCGTGTAAGCCGGGGCGACGTCGCGCCGGCCTCGTCGTCGACCACGTGCGGCAAATCGAATAGCACGCCCCTCGCAGTCGGCACACGCTCAAGCACGGCGCTCAACAAATGGCCGCGCCCACCGCCGATGTCGCCAATCACCTCGAACCCCGAGAAGTCGTAGGCGGCGAGAACGCCACCGATTTGGGTCTGCGCTTTGGCCGCCATCGCCGCGTTGAATATGGCGTTCGCTTCCGGGTGCTGTGCGAAGTAAGCCCAGAGGCCGCCGGTAGTGACCTTTTCGCCCGCCGGAAGGCCGGTGCGTACGGACTGCTCCATTTCCCCGAAGGTCGCCCAGAACGGTGGCAAACCCCACATCCGCACGTAGTCGCGCATCGACTGTGGATGATCAGTGCGCAGCATCCGAGACGCCGGCGAGTGGCGGAACTTGCCATCGCAAGATTCGAACACCCCGTGCGCGGAAAGTAGCCGCAGGACCCGGCTCAGTGCTTCAGGATGGGCGCCAACCGACACCGCTAGCTCGGCGGCTGTTCGCGGGGTCTCGTCTAGTTTGTCGGCAACGGCAAGGTTGGCAACGACGTGCAGGCCGCGCGACAGACAGTAACCACCCGAGATCTGTCGCAGCGTTTCGAACGGGTCGGGTTCAATCATCGGAACTCCTCCTGTCTTGATGCCCAACGAGAGCCCATCATTTCGCCAGCCTGGTCCGCCGATGGTGCGCAGACGAGACGGCGCGGTGCCTTGCAGAGAACGTGCTTTTGTCCTCTAGGCGGCGGATAATCCAATCGAGCCGCCACGTGCAACGCGCGGGCGCACGATTTCAGTATAGCCTTGGAATGCTCGATGCTCTCAGTCCTCGCCACCATTTGGCTGCTGCACATGGCTGCGCTGGTAATCCCTGGTGCAAACGTGTTGCTGGTCTCGCATCTTTCGGCCAGCGGTAGCTTTCGCAGCGCAGCCGCGGCAACCCTCGGCATCACTGCCGGCGCGGCTGTTTGGGCGTCCACTGCGGTCCTCGGCGTCGGCGCCTTATTTGTGGCCTTTCCCACTGTCCGGTTGCTCCTGCAAGTCGTCGGCGCTGTGTATCTGCTCTATGTGGCCCTCGGGCTCTGGCGTTCTGGCGGCCCTGGATCAATTACCGCTGGCGAGCCAACGGTGTCCATGTCAACTGCGAAGGCCTTTCGCCTTGGCGTTCTTACGAATCTGACAAATCCAAAGGTGGCACTCTTCTTTGGCAGCGTGTTCTCCGCCTCGCTTCCGGCTCATCCCAGTGCACTGCTGCTCTGCGCGGCTGTCGCCTTGGTCATCGCGTCAACGCACTGTGGTGGCACCTTTTTCTCGCCTACGTGTTCTCCCGCAAGGCAGTTCAGGTCGGCTATAGCCGGCAACGCAACCTGTTCTCTCGCATCGCCGGCGCGCTCCTGGGCACATTCGGCCTCGGCTTGCTGCTCGCATCGGTCCGCGAAGCTCGGGAATAAGAACATGCACTTGACAGGGCACGCCCTCAGCGATTTCCCCCGACTCTGGGGCCTGCAGTAGCTCGCTTAGTGACGTGCGTCTCAGCCAGTCCGGGCAGTGGCCCAACATCCCGTCTGCGAACACGATCCACCAGTTCACACACCAGAGTGGTCCGGAGCTAAGCGAAGGTGGTCGGGGACCGGCCGCTCCCCAGTTGCCTTGTCCCAGGCATGCGCCGCGATCTGCCACTTACCCTCCGTCTTGACGAGCAAATAGCCGCTCACGTCGTGGTTCACCTCAGTGTTATTTTCAAGCATCTCGGAGGCAGCCAAAACAATAGCCACGTTGCCAAACATCAAGCATTGCATGCCCAACGTGTGTTCCTCGAAGGACCGCAGGCTGCCGAGGGACACACCCTCCATCCGATCAATGAACGCTTGCAACGTCTTTGCCGTCGCAGGGCGTGCCGCCGGAAAGAGCACCGCATCCGTGAGAAAGTCGTCCGAAAACCGCCTCCAGTCGGGCCTGGTATCGGACGTCCACCTTACGCTCTCAAAATGATTGGCAATCAACGAGCGGATGGCTTGCTCATCGTCGCGATGTTCATGCTGTTCCATGCTCTTTTTCCTTCACGCTTGTTCGTTAGTTCGAAGGGCACAGAAGGTGGATCCATCACGGCTGCACTGCTTCGCGATCGGCTGGGCTAATGAAGTTCGACCCGATCCCCGCGACGGATTGTTCCACTTTGAAGAACTCTCGCATAAACGCCGATACTCGGAAGTGCCTTCTGCGCGAATGGGACGTAAACCGTGTTCGCCATCATCGCTCGCATGAGGCTCGGATCCTTCGGCAGGTCCCCCTGAGCGAGCGTCGGCATGATGCAGCGAGGACAGGGGTCACTCACTTCCAGCAGTACATCTGGGCCGATCGATAGCGTGCGGCCCACCCACTGATTTTCCGTAAAACCCTCAGTGCCGGGTTCGGACTGCACAATGATATTCGGTCGGAACCTGCGCGATTCAATCCGGCCCTTCGGATGTACGCGTTGCACGGCTTCGAGCGTCGAGGTGGTGAGCAGGTGGACTACCGCATAGTCAAAAAAAGTTCCAGACGGGGCGTCTCCAGCAATCTTCTCCTGTGTGACGCTGGGCTCCGGCGCGCTCACTTCGGAGCCGGTATCCCTTTCAGGCCAGTATTGCTCCAAAGATGCTCCACCGGTCGCGCGGCTCCTCAGTACGACAGCATGCGCCAGAACGCTGGAAAGGAGCTCACTGACGTTCTCCTGATCGGTCCTCGCCATTGAGCCGTCTGGGAACTGGATCCAGGCCGGAGGCAAGTCGCTGCGGGCTGTGACCGGCCCGGTATAGCTGGCCCGGTAGGCAAAGAAATCAGGCCACCTTTTCGGATTTTTTGCACTCACAACCCGGTCGGATTCCACATCCACAAGCGCAAATGCTCGATCCCCTACCAATCCGAATTCGTCCAGTGGGCTTGCGTTCAACTCCTCGCCCATCATCGATTTGACGGGATACCGCCAGAGGCTGAGAACACTGCTGACTTGGTCCGCTGTTCCAGATGCCATGAACGTTCCCCCATTGCGATCCAAGTTCTGTTATAGCTGCGGCCCCGATGGGGGACATGGGGCAAACCCTGATTCCAAGTATGAGCGTCGAGTCAACGTAGTCAACCTGCTCGCAATAACGTCTTCAGTGAAGAACGGTTTGCGCGGCTGTCCAAGACGCAGATGGTCTTTGTGGTGGTGGGCAGTGGCGGTGCAATCGCAGCAAGTTCTGCGATCAAGCTCCACAAACTTGGTTCGAAGGCGCCCATGCGCGGAATCAAGCTCAAAACTTCTCTGCCACAAGCATCACACGTTCCGTGACGCGTCGAAGACGAACATCCCGGATTGTAGAAATGCTCCCGGACCCTTATGAGGTGCCGAGGCGCATTGAACATCCTGAGAGATAGTCTAGTGCGTGATGAACATGGGATGCCGCACTATTTCATCGGGCAGGTGCTCGACATCACGGGTCAGAAGAATGCAGAGTTCGAAGTCACTAGGTTGAACGGAGAGCTGGAGGGCAAGGTCGTAGCGCGGACACGAGATCTCGAATTGGCAAACGCTGAATTGGAGGCCCTTGCGTATTCCATCGCCCACGATCTGCGCGGACCCATGACGTCGCTTGCTAGT
>JBKJKT010000214.1:0-10130 GCA_046597415.1 Ramlibacter sp. | reverse complement strand
TCGAATCCGTACAGCTGCTTGATTTGCTCGACCCGCTTTGGATCGACGCCCTGCCCTCCGCGATAGGACGACGTGTCGCCGCCCCCACCCGTGCGCTTGGCTTCGGCAAGGTATTGCTCCACCGGCCCACCGGGGACGAACTGCGTGACGATGAACGTGATGAGCAGCACGCCGAACAGCGTGGGCACCATCAGGAGGATGCGCTTGATTGCGTACGCGAACATGGGCGGCCTATTTGGAAGTCTTGGGCGGGTTGCGGGCCCACCAGGTCAGCATGAACCAATCCATGTACGGCACGCCTTCGGGCGGGTACGTCGGGATAGTCTTGGGCCGCTCGAGTTTCCAGTCGCTGTAGGCGATGCGCCGGCTGCGGCTCGTCCACGCCGGGATCAGGTAATGGCCGTGCGCGATGATGCGATCGAGCGACCGGCATGCAGCCAGAAAATCTTCCTGGTTTTCGGCAACCGTCAGCTTGGCCACCATCGCATCGATAGCGGGATTCTTGATGCCCGAATAGTTGCCGGCTCCGGGCGTGTCAGCTGCCTTGCTGCCAAACAGGTCGGCGTAGTCAGCGCCTGGAAAGTGCGTGCCGGGAAACGAAATTCCCAGCAGTTCGAAGTTGTTCGACTCCAGGCGTTGCTGCCAGAGCGCGAAATCCACCTCACGCAGACGGAAATCGATCCCGAGCTTGTCGAGCGCACGTTTCCAGGCGGCAGTTGTCGTCGCGCCCCTGGCCTCGGTGCTGTCCAGGAACTCCATGGTGAACGGCTCGCCCTTTGCATTTCGCAAGGCGCCATCGCGATAGGTCCAGCCGGCCTCGGCCAGGAGTTGCCGGGCCTTGAGCAGGTTATCGCGCAACGAATTCTTGCCGTCGGTTCGCGGTGGCACGGCCATGGTGCCAAAAACATCTGGTGGCAGATCCGCCCTGAATGGCTCCATCAAAGCGACTTCTGCTGGCGACGGCATACCGTTCGCTTCGCATTCAGTGTTGCCGAAAACGCCCTTCACCCGCACGTAGCTGCCGCGAAACAGGTGGACGTTCATCCACTCGTAATCCATCGCCAGTTCAATTGCCATGCGAACGCGTCGGTCCGCGAATTTCGGCAGGCGCGTATTCAGTACGAAGCTGTAGAAGCCATCTGGCAGTTTGTGCTGGAAATTCATCTTCACCAGCTCGCCGCTCTCGATGCGCTTGCCGGTCAGACGACGATTCCAGTCGCCAGCCGAGAAGAACTGCATCAGGTCGAATTCACCCGCCTTCAACGCCTCAAGCTGCGCCGTGTTGTCGCGGTAGATCTTGACGGTAATGCGGTCGAAGTTTGCCGTGCCCTTGCGCGTAGGCTGTGTGCGGCCCCAGTAGTTGGGGTCCCGGACAAAGGTCACATCGTTTCCAAAGCGCACCGGCCCGATCTTGTACGGCCCCGTGCCGATGGGCGTGTCCATCACGATCTGGTCGAACTGCTTGGTCTTGCCATTCTCCATGCCCCACTTGGGCGAGAACACGGGAAGTCCGCCGACCACCAGCGGCATCTGCCGGTCTTTCTTCTTGAACCGGTAGCGGATGGTGCGGGCATCGACCACGTCGGCCCCCGCCACATCCGCCAGCGTGTTGCCATAAGACGGGTGGGCGAATTTGGACGACAGCGTGTCGTAGCTGTACTTCACGTCTGCGGCGGTCACTGGGTCGCCGTTGTGAAATCGCGCCTCGGGCCGGATGCGAAATGTCGCAGACATCAGGTCGGCTGCTACTTCAACGTCCTCGGCCAGCAACCCGTATCCCACGCCGTTCTCGTCCATCGGCGCCGTAAGCAGCCCTTCGAACAGAAGGTCAGCCGTGAAAGAAGGCGCGCTGCCCTTGAGCGTGAACGGGTTGTACTTGTCAAAAGTGGAGATGCGCGACCCCGACACCATGCGCAACTCGCCACCTTTGGGCGCATCGGGATTGACGTAGTCGAAGTGGGTGAAGCCGGGTTGGTATTTGAACTTGCCCCACATGGCATAGCCGGGGGCGGCGCAAACCGGGGGGGCCAGCACAACGGCCAGCAATAAGACGAAACCTCGCATGCGACAATTCTGCCCAGTTTTGTATCTCTCCGGGAAAACCATGGGCTTCCTAGCCGGCAAGAAATTATTGATCACGGGTGTGCTATCCAACCGTTCGATCGCGTATGGCATCGCAAAAGCGTGCCGCGCACAAGGCGCCGAACTGGCATTCAGCTACGTCGGCGAGCGCTTCAAGGAGCGTATTACCGAGTACGCAGCCGATTTCGATTCAAAACTGATTTTCGATTGCGATGTCGGCGATGACGAGCAAATTGCGCGCCTGTTCACGGACCTTTCTGCAACATGGCCGAAGTTCGACGGCTTCGTCCACGCGATTGGATTTGCGCCGCGTGAAGCCATCGCAGGAGACTTCCTCGACGGCCTTACGCGCGAGGGATTCAAGATCGCGCATGACATCAGTGCGTACAGCTTTCCGGGGATGGCGAAGGCGGCGCTGCCCATGTTGAACGACAAGTCCGCGTTGCTCACGCTCACCTATCTCGGGGCTGACCGAGTGGTTCCGAACTACAACACGATGGGTCTTGCGAAGGCGTCTCTTGAGGCTTCGGTCCGCTACCTCGCAGGCTCGCTCGGCCCGAAAGGCATTCGTGTGAATGGCATCAGCGCCGGGCCGATCAAGACGCTGGCTGCGAGCGGTATCAAGGGTTTTGGAAAGATCCTGTCTGTGGTGGCGGAAACCTCGCCCATTCGTCGCAACGTGACGATCGAAGATGTCGGCAATGTCGCTGCCTTCATGTTGAGCGATCTCGCAGCCGGGGTGACCGCTGAGATCACTTATGTCGATGGCGGTTTCAGCAAAATGGTTGGCGGTATCGCGGAGCCGGGTGAGGGCTGAGCGCCCTTCTATCCGAGATGTCGGCAATCGTCGGCGGCCGCCGTGTTCACCTCGTCAGAGATGATCGGTGACGATCGTAGAGATTGCTTTCGGCAGATGACGATTGAGCTCGGCCCTGGCCCGCATCTTGTGCTGCAGTGCCTTGGCGTCCTCATAGAGAAAAAGCCAATCATTGCGAAGGCCTGCGAAGCGGTGTTTCCTTTCGTCATCCGACCCGTAAGAACGCAACAGCGCACGCAATTCTGAGGGTGAAAGCTGGTCAGCGCGAACCGGGGTGGCGCGACGAATCTGGTGCAGCTCGGCGTCAGTGTAGAGTCTTGCAAGTTCGCTCTCGCCTGAAAAGTCGGAATGCTGCGCGTAGCTCAGCTCCGCCCGGAAGCACCCAAGCGTGTCCACCACCGCCCCGGCCGGTAATGCCCGTCCCTTGAAATTGAAATAGGACGTGTCACCAAGAACACCCCGCTTGTATTCGGGTAGCGCACCTGTTGCAAAGAAAACATGGAGTGCACGGGCCCGGTCATGGATGACGCTGCGTGTATGTACGCCTAGGTCGAGAAATGCTACGGGCCCCAAGTCAAACTCCAGCCCACGGTTGAACACGTCGAGCTCCCGTCTGGAAGGCTTGGCATTTTTTTCGGAAAGTTTCAACAGCGCCCTGACAACGTCTCTTTTTTCCTCGAATGCATAATCTGGCTCAGCGAGGAGCGATGTCTCGAGCGCGTCAATGGCTCTCTCCGCGGCGGCAACAGGATCCTTCCGCCTGGCCATCGCTGCAAAGATGACACCGAAACCGGATGGCGAAGCCGGACCCACAGGCACGCCCTGCCCGATCTGTATTCCAGACGGCTGCAAAGGCGCGGGGCCAAGTTGGGCGGTGCCGGATGCAGGTGGTAAGGAACCCATGGACAAGGCCGAGCCGTTGGGCGAAACAGGTGGCGGGCTTGATGCGCTGTCCGATTCCCCACTGGTCAAGCCTGCCGCGAGCAGGGGCTTGGTGAGACTGGAAGTTGATGTGATGGGCATGGGGAAGCTTTCGAAAGTGGCGGATACCACTGGGTAACCTTCCATGCTCCTCGGTTCCACGACCCAAAAAAAGTCCGCACCCGCCTCGCGCGACGATCACCTCGGAAAACACGGCAGGCCAGCGAGCTGGGCGCCGGGGTGACGGCCGAGAGCACCTATGTCGATTGCGGCTTCAACCGGATGGCGGGCGGGTTTGATGAGCCTGCCGGAGGCTGACGAAACCCCGCGATCAACACCAGGTTTTGGTGCCAAGTCGCGCTCGACTTGAAGGCGATTGGGGCTGCTTCGGGCGGCGAACTGTGGGGGCACGTGGGGTCGAACTCTTATCTCCCCGGGCCGGCACCGACTCAAGAATCGGTTCGAGTTGAGCCTGCGAGATGCGCATGAGAGGCTTGGGTATCGTGAGGCCTGAATCCGTGGTCGTCGGCAAGGGCTCGGTCGATGGGGTGTCGGGCACTGCGCCCTGGGTCCATTCACGGGGTCGTTTGGACCGATTTTGCGTGTTCGGCTTCGCGCTGGCGAGAACTGCTTTCATGTCATTGGCCTCCCTGGTTTTGGCAATACGGCTACGCTGTGGTCGCGGTTGAGCCGCGCAGTAATCATATCGGCTTACTGCCCGTCAGAATAGCCAATGAAACGCCGTGCAGGTGTCGTCAACGAAGTTGGTACAACTGAGTAACCTTCCACGCTCTTCGGTTCCACGCGGACACCCGCATGTACGTCCGACTGAAGCGCGCAAAAGACCGCCCACCCGCCCCGCGCGCCTACGACGCACGAAACAGGTGGGCGAACGTGCGGCTTACCTCGAGCACTTCGGGGTGCCCCTGGATCTGGACCCGCTGCCGACCGGTATCGTCACGCGTCACTGCCGCAATAAAACCAAGATTCACAATCGTCGAACGGTGGATCTGCCAGAACTGGTTGCCATCGAGCCGGGGCATCAATTCGCGGATCGGCGTGCGGATGAAGGCTTCCTGGTCCTTCGTCTGCACCCGCGTGTACTTTTCATCCGACCGGAAAAACAAAACATCCTTCACGTCGATGAGACGGGTGGTCGAGCCGCTTGTGCATTGGATCCAGCGCATGGGCGGCTCTGACGTGGCACCGGCACCGGCCAGGCCCTGATTGGCTTTCATCAACTTCTGGAGCAGCGCATCGAGTGCGAGTTCGTCGGCCTGCGATGCGGCCTCGGTCGCCGGATGCGACCGGCGCGCCTGCAACCGCGCCTTCACGCGTTGGGATGTCTGCTCCAGGCGCTCTGCTTCCACAGGCTTGAGCAGGTAATCGATTGCGCCCTGCTCGAAAGCCTTTACCGCGTACTCGTCATACGCTGTCACGAAAACGATCTCGCCATTCCATGAAGGCAAGGTCACGATTTCGCTGGCGGCTTCAAGCCCGGTGAGTCCCGGCATCCGGATGTCGAGAAACACCACATCAGGCCGCAGCTCGTCGGCCTTTTGCAAGGCTTCCTGCCCATCACGCGCCTCGCCTACGATCTCAAGATCAGGCCACGCGGTCGCCAGCCGCGTCTTGAGCTGTTCGCGCAGCAGCCGCTCGTCATCGGCAACCAGGGCCCGCAACCTGTCGCTCATGGCGCACCCCTGCTGGACATGGCAGCTTTCTCATTGCCGATGCGGTAAGGAATGGTGATCTTGAGCGAGGTGCCGGTGGTCGGATCAGACATGAGCATCAGCTGACTCTTGCCGGGGTACAGCATCGCAAGACGTTCCCGGATATTCTGCAGGCCGACGCCCGTTCCACTGGTGGGTCCGCTCAGGATGTCTCCATCGGGCACACCCACCCCGGTGTCGCTCACCTCGACCCACAGCTGCGCGTTGTTGACGCCCGCCGCGACTCGCACCTTGCCGCCCTCCGGCTTGGGCTCGATGCCGTGCTTGATGGCGTTCTCGACCAGTGACTGCAACATCATCGGTGGAAACTCTGCAAGCTCAAGTGCTTGCGGCACCGCAATCTCGACTTCGAGGCGATCCTCGATCCGCATCTTGATCAGTTCCAGGTACGAACGGATCAATCGCATCTCGCGCCCGACGGTCGATGACTCTTCGCGCATCTGCGGCAGTGCACCGCGCAAATAGGTGATCAGGGCCTTTTGCATCTTAGAGGCGCGCGGCGGCTCGGTCTCGATCAGGTAATCGACAGCGGCCAGCGTGTTGAACAGGAAGTGCGGCTCGACCTGTGCCTGCAGCACCTGAAGCCGCGCCTGTACCAATTGCCGCTCCATTGTTTCGCGCTCGGCCGCATCAACCGCAGTGCGCACCTTCTCGTCGGCCTGGGCCACCTTGCGCACGACGATTTTGGCCGCTGCAAGGTAGCAGAAAAAGATGACCATCAGGGCGCCGCCCAGGTCACCCAGCAAGCCTTGCGCCGTGATGACGCGGCGATTGGTGAAGTTGTCGTTCTCGCCGTCCTCGTCGAGCTCGATCGAGATGTTGGGCTTCGCGTCAGGCGGACTCGCGTCCGTGCTGCCCGGCTCCGCGCCTTCGGAATTGCGCTCGATCTTTGCACCCTTGGGGCCGCGGGTGATCTTGACGCCATTCGGCCCGCCTATGGTGACGGTGCCTTCCTTGCCGGGAATGACTGGCACGCGTTCGCTGTCATGACGCAGGTGCAGCAGCTCCGACAAGATGCTACTCGCAATCAGAATCACCAGGAACAACACGATCAGCCGCCACCAGGGCATCGAAGCGGCCCATTGAGAGATTTCGCCGTTTGCCCGCACGAGCCATTCGATGGCCGGCGCCCTCCCCGGTTGCCCGGTCGGAGTTGTCTGTTTGGTATCCGTTGTCATGTGCGTGAGCTTAATGCGTGACTGCCGTGTGCCGACTTCAACCCGGCTTGTGTGCAGGGGGCTCGACCGCGCAGCCGGCCGATGCGTTGACGACATTGACGGCGTCTCCGAGCGAAGCCACTGCATCGCGGCGCGCAACGATTTCGACCCGTGGCAAGGTCACGCGGGCAGGGCTCGCTTCGACCATGGCTGCCATGTAGCCACGTGGCTCCGAGCCAATGCCCACGGCAGAAAGCCAGACCATGGCGGTCATTCCTGCGGCGGCAACCACAGTCGCGAGGCTCGCGACTGTGCCGACGCGGTCGTCACGCTGAAACTGCGGATAGGCGGAAGTGTTGGAGTTGTTCATGTAAGTCTCTCTTCGGTTGGCAAGCCCTCGCGGCTCGTTGAAGATGGACTGTAGGCAGACGCCCGGACTGCCGCGACCGCTTTGCGATGAACTACGGCCTTGTGCGATGAACTGCGGAAAAACGGGGTTTGGCCGGGTGTGACGAGCCCTCACCCTCGTCCAAACAGTTTTTCAGGCGTTGCCCGTCGCGGGACTGATCACGGCACTCACGCGGGTGATCTTGTTGGCCGGAAAGCCCGACTTCTCGCTGTGTTCGCGAATGAGCTTCTCGTCGGGCGAGTCGTAGACGCAATAGATCTTGTCGCCTGCGACGTAGCTGTGAACCCACTTGATGTCGGGGCTCATCTGCGCAAGAACCGAGTTGGAGTGCTTCGACGCATCGCAAAGCGCCTGTTCCGACATGTCTCCGGCGCCGGCGATTTCACGCTCGATCAGGTACTGGGTCATCACTTTTCTCCTGTACGGCAAGAGTGCCGTTGGGCAATGTACGACTGAAGGGTGAAGGGGGCAAGAGATAGGCCGAAAGGGGCCCCGATCTGCGTACCGCCTTTCAACGCCTCACGTCACTTCAAGCTGATGATCGTGGGCAGCCCCAGCAGCCGGCCTACAAAGATGTTGTCGCGTTCGTCGAACTCGATCCGCGCTGTGTACCCCATGTAATTCATGGTGTTCATGGCCCAACTCCTATCCGTCTCAAATCTCGTGCATGACCGCTACGAACCGCGAAAGCTTGACTTGAGAGGCCCCGGACTGTTGATCGCATACTGGGCAATGAGATCAGCCATTGGCTCGGGAAGCGGCGTGTCCTGCGCGAGCTGCGTTTTGAGCGGCGCCGCAAGCGCCATCCGCGCGGCTTGCTGCAGCCCGTCCAACCAACTCCACTCCGGCAAAGGCTCATCGCCCGCCTCCTGCAACCGCGCCTTTTCAGCATCGGTGAGTTTCGCGACATTGACCGATAGCTCGATCTTCTGCTTGAACCGCGGACCCCATCTCTCCCCGTAAACAATCGGGTTCTGCTCGCCCTCCTGATCCAGGTTCATCAACCAGGCGGCGCGCATGCATTCGACCAGATCTGTCGGAGGGCGTTCTGGCGCGGTATTGGGCATTCGGTCATCCCAGGTGTCGTCGTAGACCTCCTCTTGGCCGGTGGCGATGAAGTGCTGCTTCTCGAGTGCTGCGCCAACGATTCGTCCGTAGGTGAAAGGCGGCTGGACCCCCGTCATTTTGCAGAGGCTCGCCAACCTGGTTTCGAGGGAAACCATGTCCATGCGCCTTCGCCCTGGGTAAGTCTCGCCATACAGATCGTTGAGAACGGAATCGAAGAAGTATTGGGTGACCGCCTGGGGATTGGTGAATGTGCCGGGCGGACGCGCCAGCCCTTCGCACCTTTTCTCGAGTGCCGTCCAGTCGGCATCTATGCCAGCTCGGCGGAACTCCGAGACGATCCACGCGAAATCACTCCTGACCTGCTTCAGGATGACCTGCACAGGTTCGGGCGCGGGGTCTGTGGCGTCAAAGGCACCGCCCTCTCCAGCAAGCTGCGCCGCAGTGGCGACCACCCGAAGCGCCATCATTTCCTGCTCGTCGGCCGCTTGGTGCGCCATTTCGCCCGCCTGCAATTCCTGGAGACGCTGAGCGTCCGCCATGGTGTCCTGCTCGCGCTGCTGCACGGTTTGCCCACCCTGGACCGCTGCAAGAAGCGCGTGGTCAGGTGGCGGGAGGCAGGCATGGTCTTGCGTCGAATCACTGAGGCGCGAAAACGAGATCCGCTCTTCGATAGAAGCCGATGCGCTCCGGCTCGGTGGGTTGGCGCCCGGCGACTGCTGAACCCGGGGAGCAAACGGTGGACTGACCGCATGCCCGCGTTGAGCCGTGAAAACGCGATTGACTTCGGTCCTGGCCCTGGCGATGAATCCTGAAAGTGGCAGCGGCATTTGGGTCTCTCATTTTGATGACCCAAGTTAGTAACGCATGGACCCGATTTGTTCCGGGTCACCGCCCCGACTGAGACCTCACACCCTCACACAATCCGCAAAATACGCCATCTTCCCGTCCGCTCCCGCCTCTTCCACCATGCCGTGGATGTCCGTCTCGAACCCCGGACACTGCGCATTGAATTCACGCGAGAACTTCAGGTAATCGACAATCTTCTTGTTGAAGACTTCGCCGGGGATCAGGAGCGGAATGCCCGGCGGATACGGCGTCACCAGCGAGGTCGTGATGCGCCCTTCCAGGTCGTCGATGCCCACCCGGTCGGTCTTTCGGTGAGCAATGTAGGCGAACGCATCGCTCGGCTTCATCGCTGGGGTGAGGTCACTCAGGTACATCTCGGTCGTCAGGCGCGCGATGTCGTATTTGGCGTAGAGCGCGTGCACGTGCTGGCAAAGGTCGGCCAGGCCCATGCGCTCGTAACGCGGAAACTGCTGGCAGAACTCGGGCAGGATGCGCCACATCGGCTGGTTGCGCGCGTAATCGTCCTTGAACTGCTGCAGCGCGGTGAGCATGGTGTTCCAGCGGCCCTTGGTGATGCCGATGGTGAACATGATGAAGAAGCTGTAGAGCCCGGTCTTCTCCACGATGATCCCGTGCTCGGCAAGGAAACGCGTGACGATGGAAGCCGGAATGCCGGTCTTGGCAAACTTGCCCTGCAGGTCGAGACCCGGCGTGACGATGGTGGACTTGATGGGGTCCAGCATGTTGAAGCCTTCGGCCAGATTGCCAAAGCCGTGCCACTTGGCCGTGCGCGCTTCGCCCTTGATGATCCAGTCGTCGGCCCGGCCAATGCCCTCTTCCACCAGCTTGTCCGGTCCCCAGACCTTGAACCACCAGTCCGCGCCGTATTCCTCGTCGACCTTGCGCATGGCACGGCGGAAATCGAGCGCTTCGAGAATCGACTCTTCAACCAGCGCCGTGCCTCCGGGCGGCTCCATCATGGCGGCCGCCACATCGCAGCTCGCAATAATCGAGTACTGCGGGCTGGTCGACGTGTGCATCAGGTAAGCCTCGTTGAAGAGGTGCCTGTCGAGCTTGCGGTTCTGCGAATCCTGCAC
>JBKJKT010000002.1:0-31490 GCA_046597415.1 Ramlibacter sp. | reverse complement strand
GCGAACGCCTGTCAGCGTTGGCGGAACTGCGAGGCAGGGCCGTCGTGAAGGGTTGGCAGGATGAAATCGAGGCCGGTCGCATCGAAGGCGTGGTGCGCGAACTGCTGGTCAGGCACTATGACCCCGGTTACGCAAGTTCGATTGCGCGCAACTTCAGCCAGTTCGGAAATGCACATGCAATCGTGCCTGTCGACAGGTCCATGGAAGCGATGACCGAATTGGCCCGTTCCATCCTGTCCGCCGCCCCTGTGGAGGTTTGAGGGGCGGGGAGCCGTGCCGTCACTGGCTCGTTGGGGGATTACCCGGGTCATTGGGGTTGCCGTTTTCGCCGCCCTCGTTTCCATCACCCGGAGAGCCGGTCTTGCGAGCAGCCTTGTCCTTGAGCTTTTCCTCTTTTTTCTTTTTCTTGGCCAGTTCCTTTTGCCGCTTCTCGTATCCGTAGTTGGGTGTAGCCACTGAGCCTTCCGTTTCTCGCTTTGATTGCCCCAATGTACGCGATAAACGACCCTCCGGGAAAGGCTGAGCTCAGCTCAAGGCACCCAGGGCGTTCTCAAGGTCAGCGCGAAGGTCTTGTACGGCTTCAAGCCCAATGGAAAAGCGCACCAGCGTGCCCTTTTCATTCCAGGTGGTCAGGCGCGCGCTGCGCATTGTCCGGATGTCGTAAGGCACCACCAGACTGACCGGGCCGCCCCATGAATAGCCGAGCTTGAAGAGCGTGAGCGCGTCGCAGAAAGCATCGACCTGCGCCGGACTGTGGCGTTCATCGAACACCACAGAAAACAGACCAGCAGCCAGGTCGCGATGTCCGCAGAGTTCCTGCCAGTGACAATGTCCGGGCGAGCCTTGCACCGCCGGGTGAAGCACTGTCGCAATCTCCGGTCTTGCCTGCAGCCACAGCGCCAGCTCGCGCGCAGCAAGATCGTGCGCCCTGTAACGCAACAGCATGCTCGGCAGTGAACGAAGCACCACCTCCGCGTCGTTGGCCGCAACGCCGAGGCCCACGCGCATGTGCGTCATCTTGATCCGCTCGGCCAGGGCGTCGTCGCGTGTCACGACCGCGCCCATCAGCACGTCGCCGCCGCCGCTCGGATATTTGGTGAGCGCGTGGACGGAAATATCGACCCCTGCGCCTGCGCCCAGGTCGAAAGGATTGAAGGCCAGTCCCGCGCCCCAGGTGTTGTCAAGGGCCGAGAGGACGCCAGCCGCACGGCAGACGCGCGCGAGTTCGGGTAAATCCGGAAACTCCATCGTCACCGAGCCGGGGGCTTCCAGCCACACGAGTTTTGTCTTTGCACTGATGCGCGCCTGCAAGTCCGACGGATTCATCGCGTCGTAGAGCTGATGAGCGATGCCCCAGGACTTGAGCTCGCCATCGGCAAGAGCCTTGTTAGGGCCGTAAGCGTTGTCTGGAATCAGTACCTCGTCACCCGACTTCAGCAGCGCCATTGCAACGTTGGCGATCGCCGCCAGGCCGCTGGGGACAAGGACACAGTGCTTGCCGCCTTCGAGTGAGGCGATCCGCTCTTCAAGCATGAAGGTGGTCGGCGTGCCGTGCAGGCCGTAGGTGTAGCCGTTCTTGGTGCGCCAGTCACGCGCGCGCATCGCCGCAACATTGGCGAAGATGACGGTCGAGGCCTTGAACACACCGGGCTGCGGTGCATTGAAACCGGCAGGTGGAAGGTAGGCGTGGTGAATCAGGTCGGTGACGGGCTGCTTGTTCATGGGCATCATGGTAGCCGCAGGTGGCGCGCCGTCTGCACCTGCTGCAAAATCGAAATCCGCAAAACAAGAGGCAGCCGATGGCCGACGTACCAGGCGAGCAAACCGCACCACCAACGCCACCTACACCACTACAGGAACCCGGAAACCCTGACACATCAGCCGAGCCCGCCGAGCCCGGGCATCGGGGTTTTTCCTTTCCCTATAGCGTGCCGCTCGTGCTCTATCCCATTCTCGCCATCGGCATTGCGGCCGGCGCGGCAAAGTGGTGGGGATGGGTTTTCATCATTGCGGCTGCCGCGGCGGCAATCT
Source organism: Ramlibacter sp. (assembly GCA_046597415.1). Classification (GTDB taxonomy): domain Bacteria; phylum Pseudomonadota; class Gammaproteobacteria; order Burkholderiales; family Burkholderiaceae_C; genus Ramlibacter. Next base: position 29,459 of record JBKJKT010000002.1, on the reverse strand, counting down.
TTTTCACTCGCGAAGGCCTGAGCAGCGCGCAATTCAAGGCGATGCGCGCCAGGGATCGGACGCTCAATCACCTGACTTGGCAGATCAACTGGCTGGTTCTCTTTGCGCTACCCGCAGCAGCGCTGACGACGTACGCGCTGCTCAAACGGCTCTGGTAGCTAATTGAGACCTGGCCGCACGCCGGGACCTGCTTTACCGCCTTGAACTGCACAGGCGAATCACATGCACCTGTTCCGCGTCAGGTGTAACTAACTCTTGCGTAAGGAATTTCTGTAAAAATTCGCGCGTGTACCAAGTCTTCGCCTACAAGGGTTACTTCGTCGGCGCCTATCCGCTGTCGGATGGGCCCAAGCGCTATTTCGGCTGCGCGCAGATCTGCACCGAATTGCCGGAAGATCGCATGAACGCCCGATCAATCGAGAACATCACGAGCGTGGGATCCTATGAAACGCCAGAACGCGCGATGGAAGCCGCGCAGTTCCAGGCACGACAGGTGATCGACAGCCTGGGGCCCAACTGGGACCCGTTCACCGCCCCGGGAGCGCTCGACTCCCACTGACGCGCGAGCCCGGTGCGCCCCTTCTTCAGTTTCGGGGCAGCTCCATGGGCGCAGTTGGTGCAAATGTGGCGTAAGCATCATCCGGGCGAGTTCTGAGCAACTCAAGAGCTGCTATCTCCTCCAGACTCGCGGGCACGGTTGCCGACCACTGGCGGGCCACATCTTTGGGCCTGGCCTGAAACACCGAAATCAGCTTGCCGTTGAACATATTGCCCTCTTCTGCTTCAGGTTTGTCAAAGAGCAAATTGTGCTCAGGGGGCACGCGATGGCTTTAAGGCAATCGCCTAATTGCGATTGGGAATATTCGCCTGGCCTGCTCCGCGTCGACTTAACGGGAGGCGCGGGCACTGGCAGCCGCTGTCAGCCGGCTCGACAGGTTGTCCTTAGGCTGAAGCTCAAGATCGGCGGCGCGCAGATAAACGGTTTCTCCGTCAAGTTGCCCCTTGCACCCGTCCAGTCTCACAAGCAGAAACCAGCCACCGGGCGTGAGCTCGAGAACGGTGCCCTTTGCGCCCAGGGCTATGCCGTCTTCTGGAAATGCACGTTTCGTGCGGACGCGTTCAAGACTGTGAAAGAGAGGTATCACTTGAGTTCTTTTTATGTGCAGCGGCCCCCATGACCCTGCTCACCCTGAGGGTCAGAACAATAACAGCAAAGACCTCAGTCTGTCAGCTGAATGTATGTGTCAAATACACATTTTGTGATCTTTTTATCTAAATTTTCTGATTCAGGCTTTCAGCCATGCAATCGCTTCGTCCCGAGACGTGAAGACACCAAGGGCCGCGCCCTTTCTCCGGGCCACGTTCTCGCTGGTGCCGGTGCGGCGAGAGGCCTGCACAACGGAGGCCGCACGAGTAAACGAATCGAAGACCGAGACTGCCTTCTCACCAATCGCAAAGTGGTCGGTGAACTTGAAGTCTTCAATGATCTGGGTCTGGTCCACGAGTACACGTGACAGCTTCCGGGTGCGAGCCTCCAGGGCGACGCGGTCAATCATCTCGATCATGTCGGCCAGCACTGCCCGACCGCTGACGCGAACGAGGAGCAGCTCACCGTCTTGCTGAAATTCGAGCTTCAGGGGCATGGGGCGCCATGCTATCAGTCGCGAATGGAAGAGCAGGCCTGGCTGGCCCGGACCCGCGCACGTCAGACCTTCCACTTTTCCAGTATTTTTTCCGGGCCCATCGAGTCGTAACCCTCGAACGGCTGGTGGATCCACGGATTGGTCGGCAGGAACTCGACGGAGTAATCGGGCGTGAACTTCGACAGGCCCTTGGTCCAAATCACCGCGCTGCGCAGTTCGGTGATCGGGCCGTAGCTGGTTCGCAGCATCTCCAGCACCGCGTGAAGCGTATGGCCCGAGTCCGCAAGGTCATCGACCAGCAGCACCTTGCCTGCGATTTCGCCCTTGGGCGTGGTGATGTAGCGTGCAATGTCCAGGTGGCCCTGCACGGTTCCGGCCTCTGCGCGATACGAACTTGTGGACATGATGGCCAGCGGCTTGTCGAAGATGCGCGAAAGAATGTCGCCCGGTCGCAGCCCCCCACGTGCCAGGCACAGGATGATGTCAAAGTGCCAGCCCGACTGGTGCACCTTGATCGCCAGTTTCTCGATCAGGCTGTGGTACTCGTCATAGCTGACGTACAGGTGTTTGCCATCTTCCGTCAACATGAACCAACTCCTTGATGAATAAAACACTTGAGAGCCGACAGGCCGCCCCTGGGTGCAAGGGCCCCCTCGGGGGGCAGGGACCCACACGAAGTGGGGGAGCGTAGGGGCGACATCTTAGGGAAGGTAGGGATGCCGCATCATGATTGTGTGATCGCGGTCGGGACTGGTGGAGATCATATCGATGGGCACGCCGGTGACCTGCTGGATGCGCTGGAGATACAGGCGAGCATTGACCGGCAGCCTGGCATAGTCGGTGACGCCAACGGTGCTCTCCGTCCAGCCTTCCATCATTTCGTACACCGGCACGCAACGCGCGATTTCATCGGCGCCAAGGGGCAGGATATCGGTGTGCTCGCCATCGAGCGTGTACCCGGTGCACAGCATCAGCTCCTTGATGCCGTCGAGTACGTCGAGCTTGGTGATGCACAGCCCCGACAGACCATTGACCTGCGCGCTGCGCTTGAGAAGCGCTGCGTCGAACCAGCCGCAGCGGCGCGAACGACCGGTGGTCACACCCCTCTCGGCGCCCACAGTGGACAGGTGATGGCCAACGGTGCCGGGCGTCTCCCAGTCGAGTTCAGTCGGGAACGGGCCGCCGCCCACACGGGTGCAATAAGCCTTGGTGATGCCCAGGATGTAATGCAACATGCCGGGTCCGACACCTGCCCCTGCGGACGCATTGCCGGCCACGCAGTTGCTGGAGGTCACATAGGGATAGGTGCCGTGATCGACGTCGAGCAGCGTGCCCTGCGCGCCCTCGAACAGCAGGTTGTCGCCGTGCAGGTGCGCTTCGTTCAGTTCGCGCGAAACGTCGGCCATCATGGGCCTGAGCAACTCGGCGTGCTTCATCGCTTCATCGAACACCTGCTGAAAGTCCACCGCAGGCGCGTTGAGATAGTTGGTGAGCATGAAGTTGTGCAAGTCGAGCACGACCTTGAGCTTTTCACCGAAGCGCGCAGGATCCTTCAGGTCCTGCACGCGCAATGCGCGCCGCGCGACCTTGTCTTCGTAAGCCGGTCCGATACCGCGGCCGGTGGTGCCGATCTTTTCGGTGCCACCCTGCTCCCGCAGCGTCTCGCGTGCGATGTCGAGCGCGGAGTGAAAAGGCAGGATCAGCGGGCAGGCCTCGCTGATTCGCAGGCGGCCCCGCACCTCGACGCCGGCTTTCTCGAGCCCTTCGATCTCCTCGAACAGTTTGGCAGCCGAGAGCACGACGCCGTTGCCGATGTAGCACTTCACGCCGGGACGCATGATGCCGCTCGGAATCAGGTGAAGCGCGGTTGTTACGCCGTTGATGACGAGCGTGTGCCCTGCATTGTGGCCGCCCTGGAACCTCACGACGCCCTGCGCCATCTCGGTCAGCCAGTCAACCAGCTTGCCCTTGCCTTCGTCACCCCACTGGGTGCCGACCACGACCACATTGCGGCCCTTCGTCTTCATCATTGCAAACTTCTTCCTGGAGAAAAATTAATTCAGGGGGCGCACGACCCAGCGTACGCCGTCGAGTGCGAGCTCACGATCGCAATGGAATTCATCGACTTCGTTGTCGTGACCGGGCAGGACGCAGACCACGGTTTCGCCTGCCTGGCGCAGCCCTGCGATCGCCGTGCGCAGTTCGGCTGCATCGGCACTTCCATCGAGCCAGGGTGCGCGGATCATGGCCTTGAGCGGACGCTTGGGCACTACCGAAACGACTTCCTTGACGTCGAGGCTAAAGCCGACTGCGGGCCTGTTGCGTCCAAAGACCGCTCCGACTTCGTCGTATCGTCCGCCACGCACCAGCGCATCGCTCGCGCCCGGGGTGTAGATAGCAAAACGTGCGCCGCTGTAGTACGCGTAGCCGCGCAGATCGGCCAGGTCGAACGAAACGCTCGCGCCCTGCAGGTGACTCGCGAGCCACCTCAGGTTGCCCAGCGCCTCCTGGATCAACGTGGACGACGGCAATGCGTTCTCGGCTTCGAGCAGGACCTTCTCGTCGCCGTAGAGCGAGACCAGCGCGCGCAGGCCCTCGCGTGCTGCTACCGGGAACTTGCGGGTGGCATCGCCCAGCTCGCTGGTGTCCTTGGCGGCCAGCGCCGAATGAACCCTGCCCAGCGCCTGCGCATCAACCGGTACACCGGCCATCAGTGACCGGATGATCCGTGCATCGGCCATGTCAACAGTCAGCGGACCGACTCGAGTCGCCGTGAGGCAGTCCATGGCGAGCAGCAAAGCCTCCAGGTCTGCTTCCGGGCCCGCGTGTCCGAATATTTCTGCGCCGAATTGAAGCGGTTCACGCGTGGCATGCGGGCGCCCGGGCCGCGTGTGCAGCACAGGACCACAGTAGCAAAGCCGGACAACGCTCTTGCGATTGAGCAGGTGAGCGTCGATGCGGGCTGCCTGGGGCGTGGTGTCCGCCCTGAGGCCCATCATCCGGCCGGAGAGCTGGTCCACGAGTTTGAAGGTCTGGAGATCGAGCGCTTCGCCGGTGCCGGTAAGCAGCGACTCCAGGTGCTCGAGCAAAGGTGGCATCACCAGCTCGTAGCCGTAGCCCCGTGCGGTGTCCAGCAATTCGCGTCGGAGTTCTTCGATGTGCCGGGCCTCTGAAGGCAGTACATCGGCGATGTGATCCGGCAGGACCCAGGCGGACATGGTTTTGGGGGGCTGTTAAAAACGGTATTTTACGCGCCCGGGCAGGCCGGTCCGGCAAAGGTTGTCATGCCGAACCCTGAAAGGCATGGATTGCGGAGCGAGGTCGCAATGACGGCCAACTGCCTGCGCAGTCGTCTGCTACTTGCGTGCAGGTGCAGGTGCAGGCGCGACAGAGCCGCGGAACGCCTTGAAGAAATCCGATCCACTCGGATCAATCACAACCACATCGCCCTTCTTGTTGAAGCTGGCCTTGTAGGCCTCGAGGCTGCGGTAGAACTGTGCGAACTGCGCATCGCGGCCGAACGCTTCAGCGTAGCTCGCAGCGGCCAGGGCATCACCCTCGCCCTTGATCTTCTGCGCCTCGCGATAGGCGTTCGCCACGGTGACTTCGCGCTGGCGATCGGCATCGGCGCGGATCTTCTCGCCTTCGGCAGCGCCGGTCGAGCGAAGCTCATTGGCGACCCGCTTGCGTTCGGCTTCCATGCGGCGGTACACCGACTCGGTGATGGTCTCGACATAGTCGGCGCGCGTCATCCGCACGTCGACAACTTCGATACCCCAATTGCGGCCCTTGAGCTTTTCCAGCACTTCACGCTGCACTTCGGACATGAGTTCTTCGCGCTTGGTGGAAATGAGTTCGCGCACCGTGCGCTTGCCGATCTCTTCCGTGAACGCGTTGCGCACTTCCTGGGCGAGCTTGCTGGCACCGGCCGCTTCGTCCACCCCCAGAGCGCGGATGTATTCCGACGGATTGACGATGCGCCAGCGCAGATACCAGTCGATCACCAGTCGCTGCTTTTCAGCCGAGTTGATCGGCTCGCTGTCATTGCTGTCCAGGGTGAGCAGGCGCTTGTCCAGGTACTTCACGTCCTGGAAGGGTGGCGGCAGCTTGAAGTAGAGGCCGGGCTCGCGGATCACTTCCTTGATCTCTGCCAGCGTGTAGATGATGCCAAACTGCCGCTGGTCAACCACGAAGAGCATGGAGCTCAAGATGGCCAGCGAAACCAGGGCGATGGAGGCGATAAATCCGATTTTGTTCATGCTCATGGCTCCTCAGCGCGATTCGCGCTCGCGGGTGCGCGAAATGTCGCGGCTGCGCGCATCCACGGGCGCCGCTGGCGCTGCGGCGGGCGGTGCCGGTGCAACGGGCGTCTCGCCGGCTGCTGCCGCTGCAGGACCGCTCTGCTGCATGATCTTGTCGAGCGGCAAGTACAACAGGTTGTTGCCCTGACGCGAATCGACCAGGACCTTCGTGACGTTGGAATAGATCTGCTGCATTGTCTCGAGGTAGAGGCGGTCACGCGTGACTTGCGGGGCGCGCTGGTACTCAGTCAGGAGCGACTTGAAGCGCTCCGAATCACCCTGCGCCTGCGCAGCGATACGAGCCTTGTAGGCCTCGGAATCTTCCTTGAGACGGGACGCCGTACCCACCGCTCGAGGGATCACGTCGTTGGCATAGGCTTGCGCTTCGTTCTTGGCGCGCTCGCGCTCCTGGCCCGCCTTGAGCACATCGTCGAATGCGGCCTGCACCTGCTCGGGTGGACGCGGTCCGCCCTGCTGCAGGTTGATACCGACGATTTCAACGCCGACCTTGTACCGGTCAAGGATCGCTTGCATCGACTTGCGAACCTCGGGTGCGATGGAATCGCGCTTTTCACCCAGCACTGTGTCCATCTTCATCTTGCCAACCACTTCGCGCACTGAAGTCTCCGCTGCCTGCACGACGGCTTCCTGCGGATTGCGGCTCTCGAAAAGCCAGGCGCGCGCATCCTTCAGGCGGTACTGCACGGCGAACTTGATTTCGACGACGTTCTCGTCCTCGGTCAGCATGCCCGAGTCGCGCAGGCCCGTCGCCTTGATGATGGTGTCGCGGCCAATATCGACCGATCGCGTCTGCGTGACCTGCACAATTTCGTGGCGCTGGACCGGATACGGCAGGCGCCAGTTGAAGCCCGCACCGACCGTGGAGCGATACTTGCCGAACTGGGTGATGACGGCTTGCTGACCTTCCTGCACGATGAAGAAACCCGTGCCGAGCCAGATAAGAACGACCACAGCGACCACGAGTCCCGCACCGATACCGGCGCTCTTCATGTCGGGGTTGAATCCACCACCGCCACCACCAAACCCGCCGCCGCCCTTGTCGTCACCGCGCTTGCCCTTGCCGCCAAACAGGCCGCCGAGCTTGCGATTAAAGTCGCGCCAGAGTTCGTCGAGGTCAGGGGGACCCTGGTTCGGCCCCTGGTTGCGGCCGCCATTGTTGTTTTCGGGCTTGTTGTTCTCGGGCGGCTTGTCGTCGCCGCCGCGGCCCCATCGGGGATCGTTGAGATTGAACAGGCCTTTGATACGGCCTTTCAATCCTGCCCAAGGTAAGTGGAGATTCATTTGCGCGTTAGTCTCGTTTTGCTTAGGTGGCGTTGCTCTGTTGCGTATTGTGCTTGGACGTGTCTGGCCGCATTGTGCCGAATCAAGCCGGGGCCTCGTGAACTTCAGGGTTATCCCGTTCATCATCGGCAGGCCCGCTACGCCTTGTGACTTCGAGTGCCAGTTGCCGCCGCAGTTCCGCAACGCCTTCGGATGTCCGGCCACTGACAAACACGCGCGGGACCGACACCCCCTGCAGATCGAATACATCGACCATGCGCTGGGGTTTTCGACTTTCGTCGAGTGCATCGATCTTGTTGAAGACCAGAATCTGCGGAACGTCGCCCGCGCCGATTTCCTGGAGTACGGACTGCACTTGCGCGATCTGCTCAGGATGATTGGGGTTGGCGGCATCGACCACATGCAGCAGCAAATCGGCATCGGCCGCTTCCTGGAGCGTGGCGCGGAAGGCTTCGATCAGGCCGTGTGGCAGGTCCCGGATGAATCCCACGGTGTCAGACAGGGAAACAGAACGCCCGACGCCATTTTCGTCCTGCGTATCGGCCAGATAGAGTTGGCGCGTGGTGGTATCCAGCGTGGCGAAGAGCTGGTCGGCCGCATAGGCACGGGCCTTCACCAGCGCATTGAACAGGGTGGACTTACCCGCATTGGTGTAGCCAACCAGTGAGATGTTGAAGGCACCCCGGCGTTCGCGCTGTCGCCGCTGGGTCTGACGCTGTTTTTTCAGTTTTTCAAGCCGCTCCCGGGTGCGCTTGATGGCATCACCCACCATTCGCCTGTCGAGTTCGATCTGCTTTTCGCCGGGTCCACCGCGAACGCCAGCTCCGCCGGTCTGCCGCTCCAGGTGGGACCAGCGCCGGACCAGCCGGGTGCTCACGTATTGCAGGCGGGCTAACTCGACCTGAAGTTTGCCTTCATGGCTGCGTGCCCGCTGGCCGAAGATCTCAAGGATGAGAAGTGTTCGATCGTTGACCGGCCTGTCCAGGTGACGTTCAAGGTTGCGTTGCTGCGCCGGGCTCAAGGACTGGTCGAAGAGAACTTCAGTCGCGCCGAGTTCATCGGCCAGCATCTTGATCTCGTCGGCCTTGCCTTTGCCGATGAAGAGCGCGGCATCGGGTGCCTTGCGTTTGCAGGTGATGCGAGCCACGGGATTGAGGCCCGCAGTCTGGGCCAGAAGGCCGAGCTCTTCGAGTTCCCCGTCGAAATGAGGCAATCCAAGATCGACGCCCACCAGGATCGTGGGCGCAGCGAATGCAGAAACGGGCGTGTCGGTGATGCTCAAGGCGTGAAAAGGGGCGTGGTTACTCAGGTATCAAAGCCCGGCGTCCTTGCCCCTGGCGCAGCTTCAGGCTGCGCCGGCTTCGGTGCTTTCGGCCGTGGAGAAATTGACTGCGCGACCCGGCACGATGGTTGAGATGGCGTGCTTGTAAACCATCTGGGTCACAGTGTTGCGCAGCAGGACGACGTATTGATCGAACGATTCGATCTGGCCCTGCAGCTTGATACCGTTGACGAGGTAGATCGAGACCGGAACATGCTCGCGACGCAAGGTGTTCAGGAACGGGTCTTGTAGCAATTGCCCTTTGTTGCTCACGATATTCTCCGTGTTCCGCATTCGGAAATGTTGTTGGAATATGCACCTTACCACAGCAATTGTGGGCTGGTAGTAGGCTGCAAACGTTTTCAGAGCCTATTTGGAGACGGGTACGCGAGCTTCAAGTGCGGCGAGGATTTTTGGCCTGAAACCAGGCGGAATCTAGCTCGAATCCTTGTCCGAGTACGGGTTCTTCGAGGTCTTCATCTCGATGCGAAGCGGGGTGCCGACGAGGTTGAATTCCTTGCGGAAACGCCCTTCGAGGAAGCGCTTGTACGCTTCGGTGACATGCTCGAGCGAATTGCCATGCACCACGATGACGGGCGGATTCATGCCGCCCTGGTGCGCGTAGCGCAGCTTCGGGCGGAACATGCCGGCGCGCTTGGGCGATTGGAATGCCACTGCTTCCAGCAGCAGGCGCGTCAGGATGGGCGTTGACATCTTCATGTTGGCCGACCGGTACGCTTCCGCGATCGCACCCCAAAGGGGGCCGAGCCCCTGCCGTTTGATCGCCGAAATGAAGTGCATCTTGGCAAACTTCAGGAACACGAGCCGCGTTTCGATCTGGCGCAGCAACTGCTCGCGCTGGTAAGAATCGACCGCGTCCCACTTGTTGATCGCAAGAACCACCGCGCGCCCACTCTCGAGGATGTACCCCGCGATGTGCGCGTCTTGATCAGTCACGCCCTGCGTGGCATCGAGCAGAAGCAACACGACGTTTGCCGACTCGATCGCCTGCAATGTCTTGACCACCGAAAACTTTTCGATTGCCTCGAACACCCTGCCCTTGCGGCGCAGGCCTGCGGTATCGATCAGTTCGAATTTCTGGCCTCCTCGCTCGAAGGGAATCGATATGGCGTCACGAGTCGTGCCGGGCATGTCGAACGCGACTAGCCGCTCCTCACCCAGCCAGGTATTGATGAGCGTCGACTTGCCGACGTTGGGGCGGCCCGCGACTGCGAGCTTGATGACACCAATTTCGGCCTCTTGCGCGTTATCGTCATCTTCGGTCAGGTGAAGCGACTCGAACGCCACATCGAGCAGGCTGCGAATGCCCTGCCCATGCGCAGCGGACACCGGGTGCACCTCGCCCAGGCCCAGTTCATAGAACTCGGAGACTTGCGCGCCTTCGGTCATGCCTTCGGCCTTATTGGCCGCGAGCACCGTGGGCTTGCCGAGTTTGCGAAGGTATTTCGCGATGTCGTGGTCCTGCGCCGTCAGGCCACCGCGCGCATCGACAACAAAAATGACGATATCGGCTTCAGCGACGGCCTGCCGGGTTTGCTTGGCCATCTCCATGTAGATGCCGCTCTCGGCAGTCGGCTCGAAGCCGCCGGTATCGATGGCGATGAATTCGAGCTTGCCGTGCCTTGCGTTCCCGTAGTGCCGGTCGCGGGTGAGGCCCGCAAAGTCAGCGACGATGGCGTCGCGCGACTTGGTCATGCGGTTGAACAGCGTCGATTTGCCGACGTTGGGTCGGCCGACGAGAGCCAGGACTGGTTTCACGGACCTGGCCTATGGTTGAGATTAGTTGGGGACGAAGCCGTAAACACCGCCCGCGCGAGTTACCACGACGAGCGTGCTGCCTGCAACGACCGGGGAAGCTGCAATTGCCGAGCCATCGGTGGCCACGCGGTTGAGCAGCGAGCCGTCTTCGCGCGACAGCATGTGGACATAGCCACTGGCGTCGCCGACCACCACCGACCGGCCCAGCGACAGGGGTCCGCTCAGGCCGCGAAACTGCAGCTTGTCTGTCATCCATGCGCGTTCGCCTGTATCGCGCCGCCAGGCGATGACCTTCCCATCGGACTCGCTGCCGAAGACCAGGCGCTCATCCCCGCTCACGCCTTCCGAGCCGTTTGCAGGCCGACTCCAGCCGACGATCCCGCGCGCAGCATCGATGCACCCCACAGTCGCCCCAAAGGCACGGGCACATAGCGAATTCTCGACACGGCTCGCGGTGCCCACCAGATCGACCAGCCGCTCGACATCATTGATGCCGCGAGGCGACGCAATCGGGGCTTCCCATCGCGCAGCGCCAGTAGTCGGGTTCATACCGATCAGCCGGCCCGACATACCCACGATCAACGTGTCGCCCACAGCCAGCATCACACCATGGTGCCTGAGAACGAGCGCTTCACTGCCTGCGCGCACTTGTGTCCAGAGCTTGCGACCCGTTTGCCCATCAAACGCGCTCACGGCGCGATCGGCCGTCAATACGAACACACGGCCACCAGCGATGAAGGGAGCGGTGTACCCGCTGGCGCCGAGCTTTGCACGCCAGATTTCCCTGCCAGCAGAAAAGACAACCAGCTCGTTTCCGCGCGTCACCACTGCTGCTGTTTGGCCATCGCTGCCGACGCCTGCCGCTATGGGACCCCCCGCACTCGCACGCCAGATGTCGCGTCCGGAAGTCGCATCGATGAGGGCGACACCGCCGTCGCCACTGGCAAGGGCCACTGTCGTTCCCGAGACCTGAACGGAGAGCGGCATGTTGACGGCACCGACACGCGCCGTCCACGCCTGGCTCACCGGAATGAGCGAGGGGTTGGGTTGCAGTTCTGCTGGCTTGGGGGCGGACGAGCCGCCGCCCAGGAACGACGGCAGGAAAGAAACCTGCGGCATGTACTGGCACCCCGTGAGACCCGCAACCATTGCGATAGCACCAGCGAGCCGCGTCACGGCTCCCAGCGAGATTCGGGATAGGCCCGATGGGCCCGACGGACCGGATTTGCGCGAAGTGAGGATCATGATTTGGCGGTTCCCGAGGCGGCAGTGGAAGGTGCAGGGACAGGATCGAGCGTGGTGGCATCGACGCCCAGCGCGCCGAGCTTCACTGCAAGCAGCCGCTTGTATTCGGTGCGCTCGTCAACACCCTTATAGGCCTTGACGTATTCGCTTTTGGCTTCTTCCTTTTTACCCTGGGCCTTGAAGATGTCGCCACGGCGATCGGCGGCTAGTCCCTCGAATGCCTTGGGGAATTCTGTGGAAAGCTGCTTGAGCGCTTCGTCGTAAGCCTTGGCTTCCAGTAGAACCCCTGCAAGTCGCAGCCGGGCAATGGCTTGATACCCTTCGTCGGATGACTTGTCGGCCACCCAGGTCAGTGCCGCCTTGGCTGCTTCCATGTTGCCTTTTTCGACATGGACCTTGGCTGCGAGCATGCCCGCCTGCTGCGCATACGTGGTCGCGCCAAATTTGTCCTTCATGTCGGCAAAGGCCCGCTCAACCCGGGTCACGTCGCCGGCTTGGGCAGCGCGCTCGACTTCGTCATACAGCGTGGCGGACTGTACGGCCTGCGTGCGCTGCCAGTAGTTCCAGCCGTTCCAGCCAGCGATCGAGCCGAAAACTGCGATCACCAGCCATGTGATGAGGTTGCCGTATTCCTTCCAGAAGTGCTTGATCTCGTCGAGCTGCTCCTGTTCCTCTAGGTCCAGATGTTTTGCCATGGGTTACTTTTTGTCCTGCCAACCGGCCATTGTAGTTAGGCTCGCAATGCCGCAAACGCTCGTCCCGCGATATCAGGGTCATCCAGGGCAATCGACCGGGGTTGAGCATCCCGGTTTCGCAGCGGCCTGACGACGAGCATCGCCGCTTCTTCATCGAACACAAGCGCGTGGTTCGCGCCGCTCGTATCGGCCTTTTTCATCTGGTTCTTCTGGCTGCCGCCGCCGCAATGCACGATGACCTTGATACCTGCGGCGCGCAGGCTTTCAACCACGGGGACCGACCGCGTCAGCGCCGCGTCCGAAGGAACGACGCAATAGGCATCAGGCGCGCGACCGGGCACCGGCACATCGATCTCCTGGAGCAAGAGCAGCAGGCGCTCGATTCCCAGCCCGAAGCCGATCGCAGGTGCCGCCTTGCCCCCCATCTGTTCGATGAGTCCGTCGTACCGCCCTCCTCCGCAGATGGTGCCCTGCGAGCCGAGGTGGTCGGTTGTCCATTCGAAAACCGTGAGGTTGTAGTAATCCATCCCGCGCACCAGGCGCGTATTGATGCGGTAGGGCTGGCCCGCTGCATCGAGCAGGCGGCGCAGGGTTTCAAAGTGCTGCTTCGACTCTTCGCCCAGGAAGTCGATCAGCTTCGGGGCCGATTCGACCATTTCCTGCATGGCCGGATTCTTCGTGTCGAGAATGCGCAGCGGGTTGGTGTGCAGGCGGCCCCTGGCCTCTGCATCCAGCAGATCGATATGCTTTTCGAAGTGCGCCACCAGTGCGGCGCGGTGCACAAGTCGCTCTGCGGGCTGTCCCAGCGTTCCGATCTCGAGGCGATAGTGTTCGCCTTCCACAAGGCCCAGCTCTCGCCACAGCGCGCGGCCCATGAGGATCAGCTCGGCGTCGACATCAGGACCTGCGTAACCAAGCGCCTCTACGTCGAGCTGGTGGAATTGCCGGTAGCGGCCTTTCTGCGGGCGTTCGTGCCTGAACATCGGCCCTGCCGTCCACACGCGCAAAGGGCCGTTGTAGAGCGCGTTGTGCTCGACGACTGCACGCACGATGCCGGCGGTCGCCTCGGGGCGAAGCGTGAGCTTGTCGCCGTTCATCGAATCAGTGAAGGAATACATCTCCTTCTCGACGATATCGGTGACCTCGCCGATGCCACGAACAAAGAGCTGTGTCGGCTCGACGACTGGCGTCACGATGTACTGGTAGCCGTAGCGCGCCATCACGCGATGCACGACTTCGTCGAACCACTGCCAGGTAGCGGCGCGGGGAAGAATCTCCTTGCGCGGCACGCTCGCGGGCAGGATGTCATTCATGCCTTTGACGGCACTGAGTTTTTCAGCCATTTTTCTGGGAGGTCAGGCGTTCTCGGCAACCTGGCCGTAACGCTTTTCGACGTAGTCTTCGACGATCTGGTGGAATTCGCGGGCAATGTTATCGCCTCGCAGGGTGAGCGCCTTCTGCCCGTCGATGAAAACGGGTGCGGCGGGTGCCTCACCCGTGCCGGGAAGACTGATGCCGATATCGGCATGCTTGCTTTCGCCGGGGCCGTTGACGATGCAGCCCATGACGGCCACTTTCATCTTCTCGACGCCCGGGTACTTCGCTTTCCAGAGGGGCATCTGCCCGCGCAGGTAGTCGTCGATCTGCTTGGCAAGTTCCTGGAAGGTCATGCTGGTGGTGCGACCGCAACCGGGGCAGGCAGTCACGCTCGGCACAAAGCTGCGCAGGCCCAGCGACTGAATGATTTCGGATGCAATCACGACCTCCTGGGTGCGTGCTTCTCCCGGGGCGGGCGTGAGCGAGACGCGGATCGTGTCGCCGATGCCCTCTTGCTGGAGGATGCCCAGCGCAACGCTGGACGCGACAGTTCCCTTGGTGCCCATTCCCGCCTCGGTCAAGCCCAGGTGCAACGCGTAGTCGCAACGCTTGCTGAGTTCACGATACACCGAGATCAGGTCCTGCACGCCGCTCACCTTGCACGACAAGATGATCTGGCTGGCGTCCATGCCCATTTCAACGGCGCGTCCCGCGGACTCAACCGCAGACGTGATGAGTGCTTCGTACATCACCGAACGGGCATCCCAGGGCTCGGCGCGCTTGCTGTTGACGTCCATCAGGTCCGTAAGCAGTTCCTGGTCCAGGCTGCCCCAGTTGACTCCAATACGCACGACCTTGTTGTAGCGCATGGCGGCTTCAATCATCTGGCCGAACTGCCTGTCGCGCTTGTCGCCCTTGCCCACGTTGCCTGGATTGATCCGATATTTGGACAAGGCCTGCGCGCAGTCCGGGTAGTCGGTGAGCAGCCTGTGCCCGTTGTAGTGAAAATCGCCGATCAGCGGCACGTCGATGCCCATTCGATCGAGCTGTTCGCGGATGTACGGCACCTGTGCGGCCGCCTCAGGCGTGTTGACGGTGATACGTACCAGTTCAGAGCCCGCGATGGCCAGCTCTTTCACCTGGATGGCAGTGCCTATCGCGTCCACTGTGTCGGTGTTCGTCATGGACTGGATACGTACCGGCGCATCGCCGCCGATCGTCACGACACGCGAGCCCCACTGGGCCCGGGCCTGCCGTGTATGGCGTGGCTTTGGATGCGCCGGCTCGATAGGAAGGCAGGGCTCGATCATGGGTTTACTTCACCTCGAACCGCGCGACGCCGCCGGCTCTTGAATAGGGTTCCAGGTCGAACGGCTTGCCGCGCACTTCCACGTCGGTCATATCGGAGCGCCCGACCGTGACGCGCAGAGGCAACGCGCCGCTCACTCCGGCAGCCTCGCCCGGGGCCAGAACCTTGCGAAGTGCGATCACGCCTTTTGAGTCCGCAACTTCAACCCATGACGGGCCCTTGGCACGAAACACCACAACTGCGTTGGCGGATCCGGGGGCGGTGGCCGATTCGACCGTTGCAGCAGAGCTGCTCGCGGTGACCGGAACTTGCGCAACCGCAACTGAGGTCGCGGGCACGAGCGTGAGTGCGAGCGTGGATGCCGGGCCCACAGCGGCGGCACCTGCAGCGGTATCCATTGCGGCCGTGGGCGCCGCGGTGCCGGACGCCGCTACGGCGGAAGGTTCGCCCGGGATCACCATGGGTGCGGCAGCCGGCAACGGCCCCGTTTCGATGCGCGCACCAGGCAAAGCGGCATCGCGTCCAACAGGCAGCAAGATCAGCACGAGCGCGCCCAGCAGCAACGCAAATACAGCAAGAAACACAGGTCGCGTCAATTGCGAAGACCACGTCGCAGGAGCCGCGTCGCTCGCCGCTCGAAATGGCGCATTCACCCCCTCATCGGTGCGAACCAGGCGGGGCGTCGCCCTACGCGGCAGGCGCTCCATGATCGGCTGCGGATCGATCTTCAATGTGCGGCAAACGCTCGCCGCGAGGCCTCGCACAAAAACGTTATCGGGCAACTGGTCGTATTCGTCGTTTTCGAGCGCCTCGAGCTTGCGCACAGGCACCTTGAGCGCGACCGCGAGTGCGGCGACATGCAAGCCTGCAGCTTCACGCGCCTGCCGCAACAGCGCGCCGGCTGTCGGCCCTTCGTAAACCGGAGCAGCCGGAACGGCCTGGCCCTCTCCCCACTCATCACTCATCGAATGAACCCCGCTCGTACAGACCCGCCTCTCGCGACTGCGCATAGCGCTTCTTGAGCTGGTCGCCCAATTGCCGCAAAGCCACCATGTCATTCATGCGCCTCTCGACCTTGATGCCGAGCCAGAGTGTTTCTGAGTTCGCCAGGTCTGAATTGTTCAGGCGCCGGATGTAGAACTGCGCCCGGTTGTAGTCCCCACGCTTGTAAAGCAGATTCGCAAGATTGAATCCCGTCACCGGGTTGGCCGCATCGATCTCGTAAGACCGGGCCAGACTGCGTTCAGCGTCCGCCAACTTGCCTGCGCGCGCTTCGCACACGCCCTGGGCCATCAACGTCTTGGCGCGGCCGTTATAGGTGGCGCTGGACATCACGACATCAAAAGAACGCTTGGCTTCGTCGAAGCGGCCCATCTGGCACATCAGCCAACCCAGGTTGTGCTGCACATTGGGATCGTTGGGATTGAGCGTGACGGCCCGGCGGAAGCTGTCTTCTGCCAGGCGGTTGTCGTTCAGGCGCATGTAGATAAGACCGCGCAGGTTGTAGGCGTCGGGAAAGTTCGGGTCCTGCGCAATGACCTGCTTCAATTCATCCAGCGCCACCGTGGTCTGGCCCTGTTCAAAGTAACCGACCGCTAGCTCCATGCGAATACGCGCACGCCGGCGCGATTCGGGCTCGTCCGACTCGGTGATGATGTCGCGCTGGACGCCTGAGCCGCCCGCCGCGTTCATCTGCGTGGTGCAGCCGGCCAATGCCGAAAAAGCTGCGGCCACCAGCAGGGCGGTCCTCATCATCATGGTCTCAATTCTCCTTTGTGACGGGGGCGCTGAACGGCACGGACTTGAGCATCACCGTGCGTTGCCGGGCGATTCGCTCGTCAACCCGGGTGCGGTCCTTGACGTCGCCGGCCAACTGGCCACATGCAGCGTCGATGTCGTCCCCTCTGGTTTTACGCACAGTGGTGACGATACCAGCATCGCTCAGGATTTTTGCGAATGCCACCACCTGCCTGTGGGGCGAACGCGTCAGACCCGATTGCGGAAACGGATTGAATGGAATGAGGTTGATCTTGCATGACACGCCTTCGCTGCTTTTGCCATGTCCCCGAACCAGATCGACCAGTTGTGCCGCATGTTCCGGCTGATCGTTCACACCGTCGAGCATGCAGTATTCAAACGTGATGAAGTCGCGGGGAGCGTGTTCAAGGTAGCGGCGGCACGCCGCCAGCAATTCGGCCAGCGGGTACTTCCGGTTCAAGGGAACGAGGTTGTCGCGCAGATCGTCGTTGGGGGCGTGCAGGGACACGGCCAGTGCCACCGGACAATCCTGCCCCAGACGGTCCATCATCGGCACTACTCCGGACGTGGAGACCGTCACACGGCGACGCGAAAGACCATAGCCGTGGTCTTCGAGCATCACACGCAGCGCAGGCACGAGCGCCGAGTAGTTTTGCAGCGGCTCGCCCATGCCCATCATCACGACGTTGGAGATGATGCGTTCACCCCGCTTGAGGTGCTTGCGCAGAAAATGCTCGGCAAACCAGAGCTGGGCGACGATCTCGCCCGAGGTGAGATTGCGCGAAAAACCCTGATGCCCGGTTGAGCAGAAACGACAGCCAACGGCGCAACCGGCCTGGGAGGACACGCAGAGCGTGCCCCTGTCATCTTCAGGAATGAATACGGCTTCGACCGCGTCGCCGTTGCCCACATTGAACAGCCACTTGATCGTGCCATCCTTTGATTCCTGCTGGGAAATGATGGGGAGACCCTCGATGCGGGCAGTGGTCTTGAGCTTTTCGCGAAGGGACTTCGCAAGGTCGCTCATGTCGTCGAACTGACGGGCGCCGCGCTGGTGAATCCAGCGGAACAGCTGGGTGGCGCGGAAGCGCTTTTCACCCAGGCCCTCGCAAAACACGGTCAGACCTTCCAGGTCGAATTCCAGAAGGTTGGCGGTCATTGCATGATGATTCGCTCAGCGCGAATAGATGTTCATGCCCGGGAAGAAGAAGGACACTTCGACCTGGGCGGTCTCGGATGCGTCGGAGCCGTGGACTGCGTTGGCGTCGATGCTGTCGGCGAAGTCCGCGCGGATGGTGCCGGGGGCCGCCTTCTTGGGATCGGTGGCGCCCATGAGGTCGCGGTGCTTCATGATGGCGTTTTCGCCTTCGAGTGCGGTGACCATCACCGGACCGGAGATCATGAATTCGACGAGGTCCTTGAAGAACGCACGCTCTTTGTGAACAGCATAGAACTGCTCTGCTTCACCGCGGGACAGGTGCGCCATGCGGGCGGCGATGATTTTCAGGCCGGCAGCTTCGAAGCGGGCGTAGATCTGGCCGATGACGTTTTTGGCCACTGCGTCGGGCTTGATGATGGAGAGGGTGCGTTCGA
The DNA here is from genome assembly GCA_046597415.1 of Ramlibacter sp. Lineage (GTDB taxonomy): Bacteria > Pseudomonadota > Gammaproteobacteria > Burkholderiales > Burkholderiaceae_C > Ramlibacter. Next base: position 11,196 of record JBKJKT010000002.1, on the reverse strand, counting down.
TAGCCATTGCTTGTTTTTCCTGAGCTTGAGTTTTTGGGCTTCGCCGAACCGGAAAGTTCGGCAAAGCCCACGATTTTACCCGGTCACCATGACAAATGACCGCGAAAGGCCTCTATCGGCCGCGGCCACCACCGCCGCCGCCACGGCGCTGTCCACCACCACGACCGCCCCCGCCGCCACCTCCACCGCCAAAGCCTCCGCCTCCGCGTCCGCTGCCGCCACCACCTCCGCCCCCTCCGCCTCCTCCTCGCCGCTGTCCACCGCCACCGCCACCGGCGCCCTGGCGCTGCCGCGTGAAGCTGTCTGCGCCGATGTAGCCGAGCGACGTCTTCATCGGATCCGGCTGTGAGCTCCCCGCACCCTGTCGATCGCCCCGGTCATTGTTTCGATCCTTGCTGCGGCGCTGCTGACCCTGTCCGCCGCCGAAATTGCCACCGCCACCGCCTGCACCCCCTGCACCGCGATTGGCGTTGCCGCCCTGGATCGGCGGGCCGTCTGTACGCGGCTGGTTGGCGTTGTTCGGGCCAGGGCCGCGCCCAGCACTGCGACGGCGGCGATTGCGACTGCCGCCTGCAGGTCCGGCATCACCGCCACCGGGGCCCCGGCTGTCGCCACGGCCGTCCCGGCGCGCATCCCCTCGTCCATCGCCGCGACCGTCTCCACGCCCTCCACCTCGACTATCACCGCGGCCTTCACCACGCTGAGGACGATCGCGGTCGCCACCATCGTTCGGGCCCGCAGCCTGCACAAGCGAGCGGATATCCCGCTCGTCGAGCTCCATGAAGGCGCCCCGCTTCAAGCCGCGCGGCAGCATCATCGCGCCGTAGCGTATGCGGATGAGTCGGCTCACCGCGTGTCCGAGCGCCTCGAACAGCCTTCTCACCTCGCGATTGCGGCCTTCGGAAATGGTCACGCGGTACCAGGTGTTGGCGCCCTCGCCGCCGCCGTCTTCGATGGTGCCGAATTGCGCTCGCCCATCTTCAAGTTCAATGCCATCGAGCAGGCGCTGCTTTTCTTCATTGCTGAGGGCACCCAGCACGCGAACCGCGTACTCTCGCTCCAGGCCGAATCGCGGGTGCATGAGCTTGTTGGCAAGTTCACCGGAGCTGGTGAAGAGCAGCAGCCCCTCGGTATTGAGATCGAGCCGACCCACAGACTGCCATTTGCCCTGCCCCAGGCGAGGCAACCTGCGAAACACAGTCGGCCTGTTCTGCGGATCGTCGTTCGTAACCACCTCACCGACAGGCTTGTGATATGCAATGACGCGTGCCGGCGGAGGTGCAATGCGAAACCGCACCGGCTTTCCGTTGACCTTGACCGAGTCGCCAAACTGGATGCGTTGCCCGATGTGTGCGGGCTCGTTGTTGACGGAGATGCGTCCCTGGGTGATCAGCTGTTCCATCTCCAGCCGCGAACCCAGGCCCGCCTGAGCCAGCACCTTGTGCAGCTTGGGCGTATCGACCTGCGGTTGCAGGACGCGCTTGGGCGGATCTTCTGCCGTCTCGGCCGCCTGTTCGTCAAATTGCCCGGAGATGACATCGGCGAAAAGGATGGGAGGGGCGGGTGGCTGAACCGGCACCGCCTTGCGCCTGGCGCCGGGCTGCAGGTCATCGTCATCGTCCTCATCATCGTCGTCGTCGAAGTCCTCGTCGTAGTGCGGCGTCTGACCACGCTCGTCGTCGTCGCCATCCTCGTCGCGATCGACGGCGTTTGGCGCGCGCTCAGCGCGCTCTGGGCGGGCGGGTTGGGCGGGTTGGGCACCAGCGTCACCGCGCTCCGGCGCAGCCGCCTCGCGCGGTACCTGCTCTTGCACAGCATCCGGGGCCTTGTCTTCGGTGTCTCCGGTGGGCGTGGCGTCTGTGCCGGGCAGGGATTCGTTCATGCTTTCAGTTCTCGACTTCTTCAGGCGCATCGTCGGCAGCCTGGACTTGCGCGGCATCGGCCGCGGACGTTGACAGGGCGTACGCCCCGCCGCCTGTGACTTCGTGTGATTCACTTGCGAGTGAGGGCTCGTGTCGCCCGTTCGCGGCATAGGTCTCGGTCGGCGCGGGCGCTGCCGCCTCGGGCTCCATCACAAGAGTCGGTTGCAGATCGTCAACCGGCGTAGCGAGCGACGCAAGCAGGTTGACCTGTTCGCCCGGGCTCTGGAGCACCGGTAACTGGTCGAGCGACTCGATGCCCAGGTCGTCCAGAAACTGGCGCGTGGTTGCAAAGAGGGCCGGACGCCCGGCGGCCTCGCGATGTCCGATCACTTCGACCCAGCCACGATCTTCGAGCTGCTTGAGGATGAGAGCGTTGATGGTGACGCCCCGGATGTCTTCCATGTCGCCGCGCGTGACAGGCTGGCGATACGCGATGATCGCCAGCGTTTCGAGCACGGCACGGGTGTACTTCGGCGGCTTCTCGGGATGGAGCCTGTCGAGGTACTCGCGCATGGATGGGCGGCTCTGAAAGCGCCAGCCGCTGGCCACCTGCACCAGCTCGACGCCGCGCTGTGTCCATTCATTTTGCAGGTCCGAAAGCAGCGCCTTGATCGTGTCCGCGCCCAGTTCATCGTTGAACAGGACGCGAAGCTCGCGAACCGGAAGCGGTTGTTGCGAGCAGATCAGGGCGGTTTCGAGGACGCGCCGGGCATCCGTCGTATTCATGTCTTGCCGTTCCGGGAAGAGGCGCCTCGATCGGCGCCCAGATCATGGGCCAAAACTCAAAGGGGCTAAACAGGGCTATTTCCTGGGGCTCAGCAGCCAGGCTGCGGCACGAAAATTCATAGCTTGGTGCAGTGCCAGGCGCCATCTAGAGGGCGTGGCGAGTGAGCCATTCACGGTCATTGTAGCGCAGCCCCCAGAGCCCTAACGCGTGCTGGAGGTCGGGCGGCAAAGGCGCATGAAACTCCAGTGCCTCTCCGGTCACGGGATGCTCGAAACCGAGTCGGAACGCGTGCAGCGCCTGGCGCTTCATCGACGCCGCAGGCGCCCCGCCATAGACGTCATCTGCTATGAGCGGATGCCCGATGTGCGCCATATGAACCCTGATCTGGTGCGTGCGCCCAGTGTGCAGCGTCGCGCGGACCCAGCAGCCTTCTTCGGCGTCCTGCAACAGCTCGAAGTCGGTCTGCGCGGGTTTCCCGCCCTCGACAACGGCCATGCGCAGGCGATTGCGCGGATCGCGTCCGATCGGTGCATCGACGTGGCGCGAGATCGCTCCGCCCCAGGTGCGATGCGCCAGCGCAACGTACTGCCGCGACACATCGCGTGCAGCGATCATGGCGACCAGCAGATCCATCGCAGCGCGCGTGCGCGCGACCACCATGAGCCCGCTGGTGTCCTTGTCGAGCCGATGCACGATACCCGCGCGAGGCAGCGTCGTGACGTGCGGATCGCGTGCGAGCAGACCGTTGAGCAGTGTGCCGCGCCAGTTGCCGGGCGCCGGGTGCACCACCAACCCCGCAGGTTTGTTCACTACGAGCAGGTGATCGTCTTCATGGACCACGTCGAGGTTCATGGCCTCCGGTTTGAAGGCCTGGCTCTGCGGCGTGGGCTTGAGCTCTACCGTGCCTTCGTCGCCAGCTTTGACCTTTTGGGACGAGCGCGTTGCGGCGACACCGTTGATCGTGACTGCGCCGGCTTCGATCAGTTGCTGGAGGTAGCTACGGGAAAACTCGGGGACAAGCGCGGCGAGGGCATGGTCGAGCCTGCGGCCGTGATGGGCAGCATCGACGATGAAAGCGCGCGTCTCGGCGTCAGGACCTGCATCGGCAAGGTCTTCGTGGAGGTCGGTCGATATAATGAAATTGCCCTGATTCAAGAAAGTTTTTCCGATGCTGCGAGCTAAATTATCCGCGCTGCCTGCCATTGCACGTGCCTCAATGGCAACTGTCATGGCCGTCTCGCTTGCGGGATGCTCCTTGTTGCCCACGTTCAAGTCCGACCAGGACAAGCAGGACGCCTGGAGCGCCAACAGGCTCTACGCCGAAGCAAAGGATGAAGCTGCCAGCGGAGCATTCGATCGCGCCATCCCGCTGCTCGAAAAGCTCGAAGGCCGCGCCGCCGGAACCCCGCTCGCGCAGCAGGCCCAGCTGGACAAGGCCTACGCACAATTCCGGGCCAATGACCAGGCCGCGGCTCTGTCCACGATCGACCGGTTCATGAAGCTGCATCCCGCAAGCCCGGCCATCGACTATGCCCTCTATCTCAAGGGTATCGTGAACTTCAACGACAACCTCGGCCTGCTGTCTTTCATCGTGCGCCAGGATTTGTCAGAGCGTGACCAGAAAGCTGCGAAGGAATCGTTCGAAGCATTCAAGGAACTGGTCGCCCGCTTCCCGGACTCGCGCTACACCCCTGATGCCAGGGCGCGGATGACCTACATTGTCAATTCGCTCGCGCAGTATGAAGTGCACGTGGCCCGTTACTACTACACGCGCGGCGCCTATGTGGCTGCGATTAATCGTGCGCAGAACGCACTGACCGATTACCAGGACGTGCCCGCATTGGAAGAGGCTCTCTTCATTCTCATGCGTTCGTACGACCAGCTGGGCATGGCCCAGTTGCGCGACGACACCAAACGGGTGTTTGAAAAGACCTATCCACGCAGCGAGTACCTGAGCAAGGGCTTCAAGTCCACGCAGGAGCCATGGTGGAAATTCTGGTGAGCGCTTCCATCAGCTCCTCGCCAGATTGAAGCCGTCGCATGGGCGGTAGCGCCGCCATGAGTCGTCGCCCGTAGCCCATCGTTGCAAGCCGCGTGTCACAGACGATCAGCACGCCCTGGTCCGACTCGCGGCGTATCAGGCGCCCTGCTCCCTGCTTGAGCGCAACTGCCGCTTCCGGAATCGAATAATCGTTGAAGGAACTGCGTCCCTGCGCTTCGAGCCTCTGCGATCGCGCCTCGACCAGCGGATCGCCGGGTGGCGGAAACGGCAGCTTGTCGATCACGACCAGTTGCAGTGCATCGCCGGGCAGGTCGACGCCTTCCCAGAACGATGCGGACGCAACCAGAACACATCCAGCACGCCCTTGCGAAGCGCCCTCGCGGAAGCGCTCGATCAGCCGGCGTTTGGGCCACTGCCCCTGCACCAGTACTTCGATCTCGCCGGAGCCGCCTTCCGCTCCAAAGCGCCGCTGCAAATCCTCACCGATCGCCCGTAGCGCACGAAGCGTCGTCGTGAGCACCATGGTCCTGCCACCGAGTTGGGCTGCCCCCTTTGCCGCCAGTTCAGCAACTTGCCGGCTGTGGGCCGGATCGCTCGGCTTGACGATATCTCGCGGGACATAAACCGAAGCCTGCGATCCATAGTCGAACGGGCTCTCCACCTTCAGGATTTCTGCCTGCTGCAGGCCACACGGCTCGGTGAACCACGACAACTTCGCATCATCGCCCAGGGTCGCAGAGGTGAATACCCAGGAGCGGTTCGAAGCTTCCTCGCCGCCGCTCTTGAGCAGCTTTTCCTGGACGGCTTTTGCGATGTCAAGAGGCGACTCGACCAGTCTCAGCTGCGTGCCGACATCGACCCAACGCACGGCATCGCGCTCACACGGATCGCCGAACTTCTCGAGCCTGCGTGCGAACTCCTGGGCCCGTTCGAACAGCCGCTGAAAGTCAGGAGCGATCTCGGTCACGGTAGAGAGCGCATCCAGCGCCAGCTTGATGGATTCGTGCAGCGTGTCGAGTGCTTCAACCCAGTCTCGGGACGCTATGCCCTCGGGGGATTCCTCGACCCAGCGAAGCCGATTGCCAGTAGCCGTCTTGCCCACGACCAATCGCAAGTCGCGCGTCGCCCGTTCCACCGCAGAGACCGCGACTTGCCAGTCAACGAGCCCGCGCGCGAATTGCAAACCTGCCGCGAGCATGTCCCGCGCGAAGTCGAGCAACTGCCCCGTGGTGATGTACGTACCCAGAAACTGCACGCCGGTCTCATTGAGCTGGTGGGCTTCATCGAAGATCGCGATGCGCACCGTCGGCAACAGTTCGGCCATGCCCGATTCGCGCACTGCGAGGTCTGCAAAAAACAGGTGGTGATTGATCACGACGACATCCGCGGCGAGCGCGTCTCGCCGTGCGATGTTGACGTGGCACGCGCGAAATTTGGGGCACTGGTTACCCAGGCAATTCTCTCGCGTGGAAGTGACCAGCGGGATCAGCGGAGATCGCTCGTCAAGTCCCGGCAACTCCGCCAGATCGCCGGTTCTGGTGGCCGTCGCCCATTCTTCGATCTTGGCAAGTGAGCGCAGCGCAGAGCGATCCGCCAAGCTTGAATCGTGGCGAGCGACTTCCATCCGGTGAATGCACAAGTAGCTGCCCCGCCCCTTGAGCAATGCGGTGCGAACCGGCAAACCCAGGGCTTCGACGAGCTTGGGCAGGTCGCGTCCGAACAGCTGGTCCTGCAGCGTCTTGGTTGCGGTAGACAGCAGCACGCGTTCGCCAGAAAGCAGCGCAGGCACGAGATAGGAAAAAGTCTTGCCGACCCCGGTGCCGGCCTCGACGACAAGCGCTCCGCCCGTCTCGATGATGCGCGCAACAGCCAGCGCCATCTCGGTCTGACCATGTCTCGGAAGGAATTGCTCGGCTGCGCGCGACAACGCGCCCTGCCCCGCAAAAACTTCGCGGACCGGCTCGACAAGGGAACGGGGAGGACAGGAAGTGGCGCTTGCCTGCGCGCCGTCGGCATCTGACATCAAGCAGGTTCTTTGGGGTCGAGCGCGAGTTCGAATCTTGCGATCTGGTCGCGCAAGGCTAGCCGGCGCTTTTTCAGTCGCCGCATCATGAGCTCATCTATGGGTTGCTCTTCGCTTGCGCGGTCGATCAGGGCGTCGAGATCGGCATGTTCCATGCGCAACTCGATCAGCCGTCGTTCAGGAGAATGGTGATTGAAATCCAAGAGTCAGCAATTGCCCGGGGAGTCCCTGGCTGGGTTCGCTTAATAATAAGCCTTTCGCAAGCAATAATCGAGCTTGGGGAAAGGATCAACACCCATCTATGGTTACGACTAGCAGCAAGGGCTATCGGCTCACCGCATCAACCGGAATTCACAAGGGTGATCGCGAATACCAACAGGACCAGGTGGCCCTGATCAGCCATCCACGCCTGCCCGGTTGCGTGATGGGCATCGTTGCGGACGGAATGGGTGGCAGAAGTGGCGGACGCAAGGCGTCCGACCAGGTGATGATGACCGCCCGTCAGCTCTTCGAGCGTTACTCGCCCGATCAGGACGACGCGTCCACGCTGCTCAAACAGATGATCCAGGAGGCGCATCTGGTCATCAAGCTCACCGCCATCTCGGCGGAGCAGGAGCCTCACAGCACCTTCGCCGCGTTTCTCATCAATCCCGCCGGTGACTGTCACTGGATTCATGCCGGCGATTCGCGTATCTACCACTATCACGCCGGCAAACTGGTCAAGCGCACGATGGATCACTCGTACGTGCAGACGCTGGTGGACCGCGGCGAACTCACCGAAGAAGAAGCCAACGTCCATCCGCAGTCGAACATCCTGATGGGATGCCTGGGCGCCGAAGAAGATCCGCCGGCCGATCATCATTTCATCAGCATGCTGCGGCCGGGCGATGTCCTCATGGCCTGCAGCGATGGCGTGTGGCACTACTTCAGCCCGGCCGAACTCGGTTCGGTATTGTCTTCGCTGTCACCGCGCGAAGCGACCGAGTTCCTGATCGAGAAGGCGCGCTCACGGGGACGTGGAGGTGGCGACAACCTGTCGCTCGCTATCGTGAAGCTGGAGCCGCTGGCGAGCTGAGCGCGTCAAGGGCTCTCCAGTTGAAACAATTCAAGGTGGCGGTGGCGGCAAAGGCTTGGGCGACGGCTTCTTGCGCTCGGCCAGCCGCTTGGCCAGCGCCTCTTTACGCGCCTTGGAGCTCGCCTCCCGCTCCTGGCGGTCCTTCACGGCCTGCGCCGCAGATTGCATGCGGCTTTGCTGGTCCGCTGCCTTGCCCTTCAACTTCTCTTCGATCTCTGCCTGCCGCTGCGCGGATGCTCCCGGCTGAGGCGCGGACACGGGGGCCTTCGCCGCTTTCTCCACCCCGCGTGCTTCGCGGGCCTTCGCGTTGATGCGCGCCCGCTCGCCATCGGCCTTCTTCTCTGCCTGCTTCTCAGCCTGCTTCTCAGCCTGCTTCTCCGGGGCCGACTTCTCTGCAATGCTCTGCAGCCGCTGCGCTGCCTTGCGCTTGCGCTCCACGTCGTTTAAAGCGACCTCTTGCCGGTTTGATTCGGTCATCACGGCCCGGCGCTTGTCTCTCGCCTCGTTGATGCAATCGGTCACGGCGAACGTCTGATAGCAAGCCTTTTCTTGGACCTTGTACAGGGCTTCAGCTGCATTGCGCTCACGGGCAATACGCGCCTTCTCCGTTGCAAAGTCGCCTGCGGCTCGCGGCTGCACAGGCTGCTCCGGCTGTTGGGATGGCACTGTCTGCGCGCCCAGCGGCAACGCAAGCACGGCGGCAAATACAAAAGTGATGATGCGTGTGTAGTTCATGTCAGGCGCGTATCGACTGTCCGGTGCTCCAGCGCGAGGTATTCAACCGACTGCATCTCAGCCAGGCGGGACACCGTGCGCGGAAACTCGTGGGCCATAGGCCCTTCGGTGTACAACGCCTGCGCAGGCACTGCCGCCGACAGGATCAATTTGACACGCCGGTCGTAAAGCACGTCTATCAGCCAGGTAAAGCGCCGCGCCTCGGATGCCATTCGCACCGGCATTTGCGGCACATCGCTCAGCAGCACGGTGTGAAACTGGCTCGCGATCTCCAGGTAGTCGTTCTGCGACCGCGGTCCGCCGCACAGCGTACGAAAGTCAAACCACACCACTGCGCCCGCCAATCGCCGCGCGTGGATCTCGCGTGACTCAATGTGCAGCACGGGATTTTCGTCCTTCGATGCTGCCAGGCGCGTGAACGCATCGTTCATCTGCTCGTCAGCCTCAGGACCCAGCGGGGTATGGTAGAGCCTGACCTGTTCCATGGTGCGCCGCCGGTAGTCCACGCCGTTGTCCACGCTGAGGACTTCGAGCCGCTCGTTCAGGAGCGCGATCGCAGGCAACACCCGGTCACGATGCAACCCATCGGGATAGAGATCGTCGGGCTTGAAGTTGGAGGTGGTGACAAAACCCACGCCGTTGTCGAACAGCGCCTGCAGCAAGCGATGCAGGATCATCGCGTCGGTGATGTCGGCCACGTGAAATTCATCGAAACAGATCAGTCGGTAGCGCCTGGCCATGTTCGCACCCAGCACGTCCAGCGGATTGACCGTGCCCTGCATCTCCGCGAGTTCGCGGTGCACTTCACGCATGAACTCGTGAAAATGCAACCGCGTTTTGCGCACCAGCGGCACGGCTGTGTAGAAGCAATCCATCAGGAAGCTCTTGCCGCGGCCAACGCCCCCATACATGTACACACCGCGTGGAACTTCCGGACGGTTGATCAGCTTTTTGAAAACGTTGGAGCGCTGCTCCTTGAACTCGGCCCACTCCGACGCGCAGCGCTCGAGCGCTTCCACCGCGCGCAGCTGGGCCGGATCACTGGTGTAGCCACGCGCTTGAAGTTCGCGTTCGTAGACTTCGCGAACGGTCATCGCCCAGCGACTCAGAAGTTCAAGGTCCGCTTGTCCACTGCCAGCGCCGCTTCCTTGGTCGCTTCCGACAGCGACGGATGGGCATGGCAGATGCGCGCAATGTCTTCAGACGATGCACGGAACTCCATCGCGACCACGGCTTCGGAGATCAGCTCGCTGGCCTGCGGTCCGACAATGTGCACGCCCAGAATTTCGTCGGTCGTGGCATCAGCAAGAAACTTCACCATGCCCGTCGTGTCGCCCAGGGCGCGCGCCCTGCCGTTCGCCATGAACGGGAACGTGCCCGCCCTGTACTTCACGCCGGCCGCCTTGAGCTGCTGCTCGGTCTGGCCAACCCATGCAATCTCGGGGCTGGTGTAGATAACCCACGGAACCGTGTTGAAGTTGACATGCCCATGTTGGCCCGCAATTCGCTCGGCGACCGCAACGCCCTCTTCTTCCGCCTTGTGCGCAAGCATCGGTCCGCGAACCACGTCGCCAACGGCCCACACATTCGGCAGGTTCGTCTTGCAGTCGCCATCGACAACCACCGCACCGCGCTCATCGAGCTTCAGGCCCACGGCATCCGGGTTCAGCCCCATCGTGTTGGGCACGCGGCCGATCGAGATGATCAGCTTGTCGACGTCGAGTGTCTGCGCTTCGCCCCTGGCGTTTGTCCACGCAACGGAAACCGACTTGCCGGACGACTTGATTTCGCCGACCTTCACGCCGAGCTCGATCTTCAGGCCCTGCTTGTCGAAAGCCTTCTTCGCTTCCCTGGCGATCTGTTCATCGACCGCGCCCAGGAAAGTTGGCAATGCCTCGAGCACTGTCACTTCAGCACCGAGACGGCGCCAGACCGAACCCATCTCCAGCCCGATGACGCCGGAGCCGATCAGGCCCAGCTTCTTCGGCACTTCGGTGATACGCAAGGCGCCATCGTTGGACAGGATGTTCTCTTCGTCGAACGGCGTGCCAGGCAAAGCGCGGGCATTGGAGCCGGTGGCAATGATGATGTGCTTGCCGGTGAGTGTTTCTTCAGTCGCGCCAGCCACCTTGATTTCGTAGCCGGCGTCAGAAGCCTTTGCAAACGAGCCACGGCCATGGAAAAACGTGATCTTGTTCTTCTTGAACAGGAACAAAATGCCATCGTTGTTCTGCTTCACGACCTGGTCCTTGCGGGCCAGCATCTTCGCCAGGTCGAGGCCCAGACCCTTCACTTTGATGCCGTGATCGGCGAAGTGCTTGCCGGCGTGTTCGTAATGCTCGGACGATTGCAGCAACGCCTTCGATGGGATGCAGCCCACGTTCGTGCACGTGCCGCCCGGCGCGGGCTTGCCGTCCTTGTTCTTCCACTCGTCGATGCAGGCCACGCTGAAGCCCAGCTGGGCAGCACGGATAGCGCCGATATACCCGCCAGGACCGCCGCCGATGACGATCACGTCGAATTGCTTGCTCATATCGTGTTCATTCTTTCAAGAGCGACCGGAAACAGGTGCCGCATCAGATGTCGAACAGCAGGCGCGCCGGATCTTCCAGCGCTTCCTTCATGGCCACCAGACCGAGCACAGCTTCGCGACCATCGATGATGCGGTGGTCGTAGCTCATGGCCAGGTAGTTGATCGGGCGGATGACAACC
>JBKJKT010000110.1:0-12350 GCA_046597415.1 Ramlibacter sp. | reverse complement strand
TGCCAGAACGGATGTTCGCGCTGACCACACGTGGCACGCGCATGGTTCACAGCGTTGGATTCAAGCCGGGCGACTGGCTGGTGTTTGGATCCGAAACAAGCGGATTGCCGGCGCCGTTGCGCGATTCATTTGCCGATGCGCAACGATTGAAATTGCCGATGCGGGAGGGCCAGCGCAGCCTCAACCTGTCGAATGCGGTGGCAGTGACTGTGTTTGAAGCGTGGCGTCAAAACGGATTCGCCAGCAAGTAACGCCAAACGTGATGAAAGTCCGGATGCACATCTCGTTACCAGCGAGATGACATCCAGTCTGGGGTGAGCGTGCGTAAAGGAATCACTTCAACCCAAAAGGATCTTCATCATGAACACCACTCGCAAACTCGCTATCGCAACCGTCGCCGCCTTCGCAGCATTTGCCGCTGCACCCGCCATGGCCGACGAAGCCGATGCGTCTCAATTCGTGCACCCGCTGACTGCTGGACGCTCGGTCGCCGACGTCAAGGCCGAAGCGCGCAACCCGTCGCGCATCACCAATGGCGGCACAGGATTCATCGGCGTCACGCAATCGGAAGTCGACGCCGCAACCGTCAAGAGCGAAGGCGTCAGGTCGGCTCGCAACGGCCAGACCGCGCGTGGCGAATTCGGCCCTATGTAACCCGTTGGTCAGGGATATCGCCGGGTCAGCGATTCGGCGATGCAGACCGGCTTGTCGCTGCCCTCGCGTTCAACTGTTACGAGCCATGCCATCTGCACGCCGCCGTTGTCAATCGGATCGCAGGACAGCAGCTTCATGTGAGCACGCAGCCGGCTGCCCACCGGCACCGGCGACGTGAACCGCACCTTGTTCAGTCCGTAATTCACGCCCATCCGGGATTCCCGAATCTCTATCGAAGTTTCAAAGAACTTCGGAATCAACGACAGGGTCAGAAATCCGTGGGCGATCGGCGCGCCGAAAGGCCCGGCCTTCGCGCGCTCGACGTCCACGTGAATCCATTGATGGTCACCCGTCGCCTGCGCGAACAGGTTGACCTGCTCCTGCGTGATGGTGATCCAGTCGCTGACTGCGACGTCCTGGCCGATCAGGGTGGTGAGTTCGGCGAGATTCTGGAATGACTTCATCCCCACAATGTATCAAGCCGCTGGTGGGCTACTTGTCCAGCCAGCGACAGATGCCTTGCCACTGTTCCAGGTCGCGCTCGACACGACCGGGGGCAACGTCGAAAAGAGTCAGGCCTCGTGCAGCGAGATGGATGTAGTTCTGCGTATGGCGCAGGTAGCCGAGCACCGGCAACCCCAGGCTATCGACGAATTCGTGCAGCTTGTCAGCGGCGATGGTCCGAGGATCGACCCGCATGCCCACGATCCCCACCTGCATCTTGCCCGCCCTTCGATGCTCGGCAAGCTCATCGAGAAACTGGCGTGTGGCGAAGATATCGAACACGCTTGGTTGCAGCGGCACCACCACCTTGTCGGCGATCTCGAGCGCACTGCGAAAAAGCTTGCCGTGCATGCCTGCTGGCGTATCCAGGACCACATGCGTCGTTCCCTTCGGGGGCTTTGCAATCTGTGATTCACCGGCATCCCAGGTCGTGATGGGCCGCGCTGCGGGCGGGCGCAACCTGAGCCAGAGTGCGCAAGACTGCTGACGGTCCGCATCCCCGAGCATCACGGCGTGGCCCTTCGAGGCAAAGTAGCCTGCGATGTTGGTCGCCATGGTTGACTTTCCGACTCCGCCCTTGGGATTGGCAACGACCACGACTGGCATTGAGCTCTCCTGGATTCGCGGCTGTGCAGATGGAAGACCCCGCGATGCGCTATGTTAACGATATGGATCAGTTGACAACAAAAGCACCCGACTCGGCTGACGCGCGCATCGTGGTGGTGGCGGCCCACCCCAACTGGCGCGAATCGCGGGTCAACCGACGACTTGTCGAATCCGCCCGCGAGATGGGGGGCGGCGTCGCGCAGCAGGGACCGGGAATCGCCGTTCGCGACCTCTATTGCCTCTACCCCGATTACGACATCGACGTCGCCACCGAGCAGCGAGCCGTAGCCAACGCCAGCCTGATCGTGCTGCTGCATCCCGTGCAGTGGTATTCAATGCCGGCCCTGCTGAAACTCTGGCTGGACGAAGTGCTCACTTACGGGTGGGCTTATGGCCCGGGCGGACAGGCGTTGCAGGGCAAGGACCTGTGGCTGGTGGCCACGACCGGCGGACCCGAGGATTCGTATCACCCGCAAAGCTACAACCGCTACTTCTTCGATGCGTTCCTGCCGCCGTACGAACAGACCGCGGCCCTATGCGGCATGCGGTTCCTGCCGCCCCTGATCCTTCATGGGGCGCGTAGCGCCAGCGAGGAATCGGTGAAGTTGCATGTGGACATCTTCGGTGACCGACTGCGAAGCTATCCGGACTGGCCGGAGATGGACGAAATCGAAAATTGCCCCGCCTGCGCGGTACCACCGACCGACCGACCGCAAAAGCCCAGGGACTGACCATGGAACATGCGCCCTCCTGGCTCATCAACAGTCTCATCTACTTGAGTGCCGCAGTGATCGCGGTGCCAGTGTCGCGTGCGCTCGGCCTGGGCTCGATCATCGGGTACCTGGCGGCGGGCATCGCGATCGGGCCCTGGGGCCTGGGCCTCGTCAAAAACGTGCAGGACATCCTGCACTTCGCTGAATTCGGCGTTGTCCTGATGCTGTTCCTGGTGGGTCTGGAACTCGAGCCACGGCGCCTCTGGAGCCTCAGGCGTCCAATCTTCGGCTGGGGCAGCGCGCAGGTGCTGGCATGTGCAATCCTGCTCGGCGCTGCGGCCATGATGGCCGGGGTGCCCTGGCGCATCGCCGTGGTCGCAGCCCTGGGCCTGGCGTTGTCGTCAACCGCCATCGCCCTGCAGGTGATGGGTGAGCGCAACATGCTGCCCACCTCCAGCGGCCGGGCGGGTTTTTCAATTCTGCTGTTCCAGGATGTGGCTGCGATTCCCATCCTGGCATTGCTACCGCTGCTTGCAGCCGTCGGCGCGGCACCCCAGGCCAGCGGCGCGCCCTCCAGCGTCTGGATTGAGGCGGGCCGCATCGTGCTGGTCATTGGTGGAATCGTCCTGGGTGGCCGGCTGTTGCTGCGACCGCTCCTGCGCTGGATCGCCAAGAGCAACACGCCAGAGATCTTCACTGCGGCTGCGCTGCTGCTGGTCGTTGCTATTGCCGCGTTAATGCAGCTGGTGGGCCTTTCGATGGCGCTGGGCGCGTTTCTCGCCGGCGTGCTGCTGGCCGAGAGCGAATACCGGCGCGAGCTCGAAACCGATATCGAGCCATTCAAGGGTTTGCTGCTCGGACTCTTCTTCATCGCAGTCGGCATGAGCATCGACTTTGGCGTGCTCGCGAAATCGCCCGGGCTGATGGCCCTCATCGTTGTCGGCTTCCTCACGATTAAAGGTGCGGTCATCTACGCCCTGGCGCGTGCAATGGACCAACCAGTGCAGGAGCGCCCTGTCTTCACCCTGTTGCTGGCGCAGGGGGGTGAGTTTGCGTTCGTCGTCTTCCAGACAGCGACCGGAGCGCAAGTGATTTCACCGTCGGTCTCGTCGCTGCTGATCGGCGCGGTCGCCGTGTCGATGCTGGTCAGCCCCCTGATCCTCGTGGCCATCGACAAGCTGCTGCTGCCGCGATGGGCCAATGGCACAGGGCCGCAACTCGAAGAGATCAGCGAGCAGCAGGACAAGCCGGTCATCATCGCGGGCTTCGGGCGCTATGGGCAGATCATCGGGCGTATGCTGGCCATGCAGGGCATAGGCGCCACGGTGCTGGATCATGACGCGGACATGATCGAGGCTGCCCGCTCATTCGGCTACAAGGTGTTCTACGGCGACGCAAGTCGCCTGGACCTGCTGCGCACCGCGGGCGCATCGACGGCCCGGATTCTTGTCATTGCTGTCGACGACATCACGCAGTCGCTGGCCATTGCCGACCTGGCGCGCGAACACTTTCCCCATCTTGAACTGGTCGCAAGGGCAAGGGACGTCACGCATTGGAACGAGTTGCGCGATCGTGGCATCCAGCGGGTCGAGCGCGAAGTGTTTGAATCGAGCCTGCGCAGCGGCCGCACCGTTTTGGAGGTGCTGGGCTACACGCCTCACGAGGCCCGCAACCAGGCGGTGCGGTTTCGCCGTCACAACATCGACCTTTTCGAGCAGATGTATCCGCACCACCTGGACCGGGCGAAAGTGATCGCGGTCGCCAAGCAGGGCCGTCGCCAGCTGGAAGAGCAGATGGCGCAGGAGCGCGCCGCCCATGAGCGCCGCCGGACGGAAAGCCAGTCGCGCCCGCCCGGATGGGGCGACTGATAGCCGCCGGCCATCCCGCCAAAACACCTAGCCGCGTTAGGTGATTTGCCTACGGCGCGGGGGCCCCCGGATGGTCTCATCGGTTCATCCACTCCCGTGAAAGAGTTGTATGGACCGAGCCCCCGATGACCTGACCGCCGCGCTGGTTGACTCCGGCAGCGCCTCCACGACGCTGGAGAGCGAACTGGCGCAGGCACGTCTGGCGCTCGCCGAGGCAAGCGAGCGTGCAGGCGATTTCGAAAAGCGTCTGAAAACGCGCAACCGCCAGTACGAAACCCTCAGAAGCGGCCACGAACTGATCGTGTCCACACTCGACGCCGCCAGCGATGGCATCCTCACGCTCCAGTTCTCCGACAACTCGATCTACTACAACATCCGCTTCATCGAACTGTGGTGCCTGCCGGAAGAGGAGCTCGACACTCTGGACGCGGAACGCCTGGTGGCACTGCAGGCCGATCGGGTTAAGAACCCGCAAGAAATGCTGGCGCTCGTGGAGCAAGGCCGGCTCAACCCCGACGCCGAGAACCTCTGCATTGTCGAAATGAAAGACGGGCGGACCCTGGAGCGCCACGCGATTCCGCAGCGAGTGCACGGCAAGTGCGTAGGCAGTGTCATCACCTACCGCGACATCACCGAGCGTCTTCGCTACGAAGACAAGATGATGTTCAATCACCTCGTTCTGGAAAGCTCGGGGCCCATGTTCTGGCTGAACAGGGACACACTGTCAGTCACATACGCGAATCCGGCAGCATGCATGCACCTGGGCTATCCGCTGGAAGAATTGCTCGGACTTCACCTGACGGATTTCGACGTGAAGATCGATGTGTCGCAGGACATGCCGCTGATGAATGCCGCGCTTTCGCAGCATCGGCGTCCACTCACGCTGGAGACGGTCCATCGCCGCAAGGACGGCACGCTGCGCGACATGGAGGCCACGGTCTTCCTGACCGAATCAGCAGGCAACGCGATGTACATCTGCTCGATGAAAGACATCACCGCTCAAAAGCGCGCGGAAGCCGAACGCAACAAGCAGGAAGCAACGCTTGCCGCACTCATCAACTCGATTTCCGACCTCATCGTGTACAAGGATCGCGACGGCCGCTACATCCGGTGCAACACCGCGTTTGCCGCGATGGTGGGTCGCCCGGCAGAAAAGCTTAGAGGCCTCACGGCAAACGATATCTATCCCCCGGAAATCGCTGCCAAGGTGCGTGAAGTCGATGAGCGCACGATGACGCTCATGCGCGAACAGTCGTCCGAAGAGTGGCTTCGTTCGTTCGACGGCCACATGGTGCTCTATGACACCGTCACTTCGCCGCTGTGGGACGACGATGGCAATGCCCAGGGTGTGCTTGCAATCAGCCGCGATGTGACTGCCCGGCGCAAGGAAGAAGAAGAGCTTCGCCGCGCCAAGGAGATCGCCGAAGATGCAACACGCATGAAGTCCGATTTCCTGGCCAACATGAGCCACGAAATCCGCACGCCGATGAACGCGATCATCGGACTGACGCACCTGGTGCTCAAGACCGACCTCACGGAACGCCAACGCGACTACATCGCCAAAGTCCAGACTTCCGGCAAGCACCTCCTGGGTCTCATCAACGACATTCTTGATTTCTCCAAGGTCGAGGCGGGCAAGCTCGATCTGGAACAAGCAGATTTTGAACTGCAGCAGCTGCTGGACACCACGGGCAGCCTCATCGGCGATAAGAGCCACGCCAAGGGACTGGAGCTGATATTCGAGGTTGCGCCCGACGTGCCCGCGCATCTCATGGGCGATTCGCTTCGGCTGGGCCAGATCCTGCTGAACTACGCTAACAACGCAGTGAAGTTCACCGAAAAGGGTGAGATCGTGATTTCCGTTCGGGCCAGCGAGCGCACATCAACCGACGTACTGCTTCACTTTCGGGTACGCGACACCGGCATTGGCCTGACCGCAGAGCAGCGCTCACGGCTGTTCCAGAGCTTTTCGCAGGCAGACACGTCCACCACGCGGCGCTTTGGCGGCACCGGCCTGGGCCTGGTGATCTCCAAGCGGCTGGCCGAGCTGATGGGCGGTGAAGTCGGTGTTGAAAGCGAATTCGGCGAGGGCAGCACGTTCTGGTTCAGCGCTCGCGTCGGCATCGGCGCCGCAGCGCAGCGGCAACTGGTGCCGAAACCCGATTTGCGCGGTCGACGCGCCCTGGTGGTCGATGACAACGACCATGCGCGCGCAGTGATCGTGGACATGCTCGAGGGCATGACGTTCGTTGCAGCCAGCGCGTCTTCCGGGGCCAGCGCCATTGAAGAAGTGCGCCGCGCAGCCCGCGCCGGTACGCCCTACGACGTCGTCTACCTCGACTGGCGCATGCCCGGCATGGACGGCATGGAGACGGCGCGCCGGATCCGATCGCTGGGCCTGGAATCCCCGCCCCTGTTCCTGATGGTCACGGCGCACGGTCGCGACGAAGTCGTCAAGGAAGCCGGTACGGCTGGTATCCGGGAGGTCCTGGTCAAGCCGGTCAATGCATCGGTGCTGTTCGACACGACGATGGATGCACTGGGCGGACACAGACACGCCGATGCTGTGCGCCTGGAGCCTCCGGCAGCCCTCGTCGACGATCGCCTAGTACAGCTGCGGGGTTCACGACTGCTGCTGGTGGAAGACAACGACATCAACCAGCAAGTGGCACGCGAGCTGCTTGAAGACGCAGGCTTTGTCGTCGATGTCGCAGACAACGGCCAGGTGGCACTGGAAAAAGCGAGCACCGCTTCCTACGACCTGATCTTCATGGACATGCAGATGCCCGTGATGGACGGGCTGACCAGCACGCGCGAAATCCGCAAGCTGCCCCGCCTCAAGGATCTTCCAATCGTCGCGATGACGGCCAACGCGATGGAGCAGGACCGCATTCGCTGCATGGACGCCGGCATGAACGACTATCTGATCAAGCCGATCGATCCCGATGCGCTGTGGGAAATGCTGGCTCGCTGGATCCGGCCACAGCAGCCAGCGGCAGCAACGTCTGCCGACACTCCTACTGCAACGATGGGCGACGACGGAGTTCCATTGGGCGTTGCGGGCCTGGACACCGCACTCGGCCTCACGCGAATGATGAACAAGAAACCGCTGTACCTCGCGATGCTCAAAAGATACCTGGCAGGCCAGGTGCACGTGGCCCGAGACATTCGTGCCGCGCTGGCTGCAGGCGACTTGGAGACTGCAATCCGGCACGCGCATACGAGCAAGGCCGTAGCGGGGAACATCGGCGCAACGCACATCCAGCAGGCGGCGCAAAACCTGGAGACGGCGCTCATGGAACCCGCTCCCGGCCACCCGATCGATGGCCACATCTGCGAATTCGAAGCCCCGCTGGCCGCGCTGCTGCGCGACCTGGCTCACGTCCTTTCCGACTCACCCGCACCCGTATGACAGCACTGGAAGCACCCCGAACGCCCGCGACGCCGGCCGTCGGCATGGCCGATCTGGTCAACCGCCTGACGCAGGAACTGGCGCACGAACGGCGCTCACTGGCCCAGGTGACACGCAAGCTCGCAACGGCCAGTCGCAGCCTCGAATGCCGAACCCAGGACCTGACCGAGGCCAAAGCCGCACTCGCTCTGCTTCTGGCAACGCTCGACTCGACGACCGACGGCATCGTCGCCCTGGGCTATTTCGGCCGCGCCATGCACTTCAATTCGCGATTTATCGAGATATGGGGCATTGCGCAGGACAAGCTGTCCACGCTCAACGATGCCACCCTGATGGCGATCCAGCTTTCCCAGGTGGTGGACCCCGTCCGCTTCCTGGCCAATGCACAGGCGCGCAAGGCCAGCCCTGACGAGCCGCAGCAAAGCATTGTCGAATTGACCGATGGTCGCATCCTGGAATGCAAGGTGATGGCGCACCGGGTGAACGGCAAGCGCGCGGGTGCCGTGATGAGCTACCGCGACATCACCGAGGTGTATCAGTTGAAAGGCGCGCTCAGACCCGTTCGAGAATGACGGCAATGCCCTGGCCCACGCCGATGCACATGGTGCACAACGCGTAGCGCCCCCCGGTGCGATGGAGCTGGTTGACGGCAGTCGTCGCCAGCCTTGCGCCCGACGCTCCCAGCGGATGACCGAGCGCGATGGCACCGCCATTGGCGTTGACGCGCGGGTCGTCATCCTGCAAGCCCAGTGTTCGAAGCACGGCAAGCCCCTGCGCAGCAAACGCCTCGTTCAATTCGATCACGTCGAGCTGCGCAAGTGAAATGCCGGTCAGAGCCAGCACTTTTTGTGTGGCCGGTGCAGGCCCGATGCCCATGATGCGCGGCGCAACGCCGGCAGTGGCCATGCCGACCACGCGAGCCCTGGGTGTCAGGCCGTTCTTTGCCGCGGCGGCCTCGTCTGCGATCAGCAGCGCGCATGAGCCGTCATTGACACCGCTGGCATTGCCCGCCGTCACGGTGCCATCAGGCCTGACAACACCTTTGAGTCTGGCCAGCGCTTCCATTGACGTTTCGCGGGGATGCTCGTCCTTGCTGACGACGATGGCGTCGCCCTTCTTCTGCGCAATGTTGACCGGCGTGATCTCTGCATCGAAGAACCCGGCCTTCTGCGCAGCGACGGCCTTCAGCTGCGAAGCAAGGGCCATCCGGTCTTGCGCCTCCCGCTCGATGCCGTAATCGGTTGCCACGTTCTCGGCTGTTTCCGGCATTGAATCGACGCCGTGCATTTCCTTCATCAGCTTGTTGACGAAACGCCAGCCGATGGTGGTGTCATAAATCGATGCTGCGCGGCTGAATGCGCTCTCTGCTTTCGGCATCACGAAAGGCGCGCGGCTCATGCTTTCTACGCCTCCCGCAATCATGAGCGTTGCCTCGCCGGCACGGATCGCGCGAGCCGCCGTGCCGACCGCGTCAAGGCCCGAACCGCACAGGCGATTGATCGTGGCGCCCGCCACCTCGATGGGCAGGCCGGCCAACAGACTCGACATGCGCGCAACGTTGCGATTGTCTTCACCGGCCTGGTTGGCGCAGCCGTAAAGCACATCGCTTACGGATTGCCAGTCAACGTTGGGGTTGCGCGCCATCAACGCGCGAATGGGAATGGCACCAAGATCGTCGGTGCGCACAGACGACAGCGCGCCGCCAAAACGGCCGATGGGCGTGCGAATCGCATCGCAGATAAAAGCGTGGTTCATGACGAAATTCTATGGCCTCTTGCGCCGACAGTGCACTCGAAGGGGGCAATGCGTGCGTGCTACGCTGGATGCATGTTCAATCCTTCCCAGTCGGACGTGCGGCGATTTTTCTGCGCCGTGCATGCCAAATCAGCAGACGCGCAACCCATGGACGCGCTCGAAACGCTGGCAGGGCAATGGCTGGCCGAGCATCCCGAATACCACCCGGATGTGAGCGATGCGCAAGCCGCTATCGCCCGTGCCTACGACGGCACCGATGGCAGGACTAATCCGTTTCTTCATCTGTCGATGCATCTTTCGATCAGCGAGCAATGCTCCATTGACCAGCCCCGCGGGATTCGCCAGGCGGTCGAGTTGCTCGCAGCGCGCCGCGGGTCCCTGCACGACGCGCATCATGAAGCGATGGAGTGCCTGGGCACCATGCTATGGGAGAGTCAGCGCTCGGGCCGGCCACCCGACGGCAACGCGTACGTGGACTGCGTGCAACGCCGGGCGACCCAGGACTGAGGCAGCTCGCCTCACGCGGTGCTGCGGCGCGGCGATGCGGTTTGAAATTTGCCCGCCGAGTGCCTACACTTCGCGCCCCCCAATCCTGGAGACGATCATGCTGAACTACATCGTGCTGGCTTCGTTCACCGAACAAGGCCTGCGCAGCGTCAAAGAAACCACGAACCGCGCCGAGCTTGTGAGGGAAACCGCCGGGCGCTTCGGCGTGAAGATGAAGGAGATTTACTGGACCCAGGGTCAATACGACCTGGTGACGCTCTGCGAAGCCCAGAGCGAAACCTCCATCGCCGCTTTTGGGCTGGCCGTCTCGTCAGCAGGAAATGTCCGGTTCCAGACACTGCGCGCATTCACTCGCGAAGAGATGAACGAGGTGCTGGCCAAGCTGCCCTGACCGACACAGTCCCGATGCCAGTCGATTCCCCGAGAAAAAAGATTCGATAGCTGCTATCCAGACGTGCTCACCTGTGCCCGCCCCACTTGACGGGGAGAAAGCGAGCACGGGTGGGATGTTGCGCGTACCAGGTCCCGGCTATTGCGCCAGTGCACGGAATTTGAAATTCCCGGCGCTTGCGACTATTGTTACAAACCCAAAAATAAGCCAAAGAGGGCCCACCATGAACCTGCGTCTTTTCGCGCGAATCGGCACAGCCGTGCTCATCGCAACCGTGACGGCCTGCGCGTCCCCGCCGTCCGCCGAACGCTATGTAGCGCCCGAACAGGGGGCTACATGGACCTTCCAGTTCAACGACAGCGGCAGCTACGGCAACGGCAAGTCCGTCGTTAGTAGCCGCATGGCCAAGCGCGTCGTCGATGGCCGGGAGCTGCTCGCCTATGAAAACCCGCGACAGACGCTGCTGGCGCTCCCGAACGGTAACTGGGTGGGCTTCGCAGGCCCCGACGGCAAGATGACAGTTTCCTTTGACCCGCCATCCGGGTTTGACTGGCCGCTCGAGGCCGGCAAGAGCTGGACACGCCAGCAGACCATCAAGTTCCACGTGCCCAACCGCGAGGTACCGGTGCGGCTGAACTCGGTCGTCGAGGCGATCGAAGAGGTGGCGGTGCCGGCTGGCACCTTCTGGGCCTACCGCGTTCGCACCATCGACTCGATCGGTAGTGACAATACGACGTGGTTCGCGCCCCAGACCGGCATATTCGTCAAGCAATTGCTGACGCGCTCGGCGCAGCATCCGCAGGGCGCGGGCCGACGCGAAAGCGAGATGCTGGAATACAAAACCCCTGCACGCTGAGGCGGGCCTGCCGCCGAACATGAACAAGGGCCCCTGGGGCCCTTGTTCTGCGTTGAAACTGAAGCTTCGGCTTAGCGAGCGCCGGTACGAAACCGGGCTTCAGGTTTGGTCGCGAGGTCGCCATCGAGCGAGCCGATGTAGCTGGCCATTGCCTTCAACTCTGCGTTGGTGAATTGCTTGGCGATCCCGGCCATGATGCCGTTGTTTCGGCCGGTGGTTGCATTGCCTTCGACCTTGTAGGCCTTGAGCGCAACGAAGAGGTAATCGGGGTGCTGGCCCGCTATCTTGGGGTAGCTCGGGTCGATGGGGCTTGCGAAGTTGGCACCGTGGCAGGACACGCATGCTGCCTTTTGCATCAGTGCAGCGACCTGGGGACTGGGATCGCGATTGGCGGTCTTGGCCAATGTCTTGGCATCTTCTATGCCCTCGCGTTCGTAATAAGCAGAGATGTCGGCGATGTCCTGGTCGGACAGACTGACCGCGATAGCGCGCATGGTGGGATGTTTGCGCTCACCTGTCTTGTAGGCGTTGAGGGCGGCAGCGATGTACTTCGCACCTTGTCCCGCGATCATGGGTACACGGTACACCTCAGGAAAGGTCGCGTGGTAGCCCTTGATGGCGTGACATCCAACGCACATGGCGATCTTGGCCTCCAGGGATTTGGCGCTGGCCGGCATGGCGGGCGCAGCCTTGGCCGGCGCGGCAGGGGCGGCGGGGGCAGCCGCGGGCGCAGGTGCTGCCGGCGCGGACGCCTGGGCGTACGACGAAACGGTCACGGAAGCGACAGCCAGGGCGAAAAGCGTGGTCAACAACTTGTTCATTTTGCGCGCACAATTGAGTGAGAGGTCAGACTTCGGATCAACCTTTGATTATATCGGGCGCCGCGCGCCGCCCACTACCCACCTCTTGCTTACCCTCATCACATGAAGTTCCAAGGCTCCCAGAACTACGTCGCCACGCAAGACCTGATGCTTGCAGTGAACGCATCCATCACCCTGAAGCGCCCGCTCCTGGTCAAGGGCGAGCCCGGCACCGGCAAGACGATGCTGGCCGAGGAAGTGGCCCAGGCGCTGGACATGCCGCT
>JBKJKT010000056.1:0-57264 GCA_046597415.1 Ramlibacter sp. | reverse complement strand
GAAAAACCGTGACCGTACGACCCCGATAGGCCCCTGGTATGTGGACGCTGCAGACGTACCCAGCCCCATGGCACTCGCTTTGTCCACCACCGTGAATGGCAAGGTCACGCAATCCGGTAACACGAAAGACATGATCTTTGGGGTGCCCTTTCTCATCGAGTACTTCTCCAGTTTCATGACACTGCGGCCCGGCGACATCATCCTCACCGGAACGCCCGACGGCGTTGTCGATTGCCGGCCGGGTGATGTCGTCATCACCGAAATAGAGAGTCTTGGCGCCCTCATGAACACGATTGAATAAGCCTTCGAACCGAATATGCGCATCGATCACCTCATCAACGGAAAGTCCGTGGCTGGCACCGACTATTTCGAGACCGTCAATCCGGCCACGCAGGAGGTGCTCGCCGAAGTTGCATCTGGCGGTGAAGCTGAAGTCAATGCGGCGGTCGCTGCGGCGAGGCAAGCGTTTCCACGATGGGCGGCAATGCCAGCGCCCCAACGTGCGAAGCTGGTGCGCAGGCTCGGCGACCTGATCGCAGCGCACGTCTCCGAGATCGCCCAGATCGAGACCGACGACTGCGGCCAGGTCATCGCGCAAACCGGCAAGCAATTGATCCCTCGCGCGGCAGACAACTTCTATTACTTCGCTGAAATGTGTACGCGCGTAGACGGTCACACTTACCCGACTGACACGCATTTGAACTACACGCTGTTCCATCCAGTCGGGGTGTGCGCACTGGTCTCGCCGTGGAACGTGCCCTTCATGACCGCGACCTGGAAGGTTGCGCCCTGCATCGCATTCGGCAATACGGCCGTGCTCAAGATGAGCGAGCTTTCGCCGATGAGCGCAGCGCGGCTGGGCCAGCTGGCGATGGAGGCGGGCATTCCACCCGGCGTTCTCAACATCGTGCATGGCTACGGCAAGCAAGCTGGCGAACCGCTGGTCAAGCATCCTGATGTTCGAGCGATCTCTTTCACAGGTTCCACGGTGACGGGCAATCGCATCGTGAAGGAAGCCGGCTTGAAGAAATTCAGCATGGAACTGGGCGGCAAGTCACCCTTCGTGATCTTTGAAGATGCCGATCTTGATCGCGCGCTCGATGCCGCGATCTTCATGATTTTTTCCAACAATGGCGAGCGATGTACGGCGGGCAGCCGCATCCTGGTGCAGCAGTCGATCTATGCGGACTTTGCGCAGAAGTTTGCGAAGCGTGCGAACCGTCTTGCAGTGGGTGATCCGCTTGACGTAAAGACGGTGATCGGCCCGATGATTTCGCAGGCGCATCTGGCGAAGGTGCGCAGCTACATCGAGCTCGGCCCGAAAGAAGGCGCGACGCTGTTGTGTGGAGGGCTCGGTTCGCCCACGGTGGGCGATCGCGTCAAGAAGGGCAACTATGTCATGCCCACTGTCTTTGCCGATGTCGATAACCGGATGAAGATCGCACAGGAGGAAATCTTTGGCCCCGTGGCGTGCCTCATTCCGTTCAAGGACGAGGCCGATGCGATCCGGCTTGCCAACGATATCCCGTACGGATTGTCGAGCTATGTCTGGACAGAGAACATCGGCAAGGCGCATCGCGTGGCGGCTGGTGTTGAAGCTGGTATGTGTTTCGTGAACAGCCAGAACGTGCGCGATCTGCGGCAACCGTTTGGCGGCACCAAGGCCTCGGGGACGGGACGCGAAGGCGGCACCTGGAGCCATGAGGTGTTTCTGGAGCCCAAGAATATTGCGGTGTCGCTGGGAACGCACCACATTCCGCATTGGGGAGCCTGATCATGGGAACCCTCGCCCTGGCCGCCAAGATCACGCACGTACCGTCTATGTATCTGTCGGAATTTCCCGGCCCCCACTTCGGCTGTCGCGACGCTGCGATCAACGGTCACAAGGAGATCGACCGGCGTTGCCGTGCCCTCGGCGTGGACACCATCGTCGTGTTCGACGTGCACTGGCAGGTCAACAGCGAATATCACATTAATTGCGGCCCCAGGTTCGAAGGCGTGTACACCAGCAATGAGCTGCCGCACTTCATCAAGAACCTGCCGTACGCCTACCCCGGCAATCCCGAGCTCGGACACATGATTGGCGACATGGCCAACAAGATGGGCGTTAAGAGCCGCGCGCACTCCGACACCACGCTCGAACTGCAATACGGAACACTGGTGCCGATGCGCTACATGAATGCAGATCAGCACTACAAGGTCATCTGCGTGAGCGGTTGGTGCGAGTGGCACGACCTCAACGAGTCCGCGCGCTTTGGCCTGGCGGTGCGCAAGGCAATCGAGGAGAAGTACGACGGGACCGTGGCTGTGTTTGCCAGTGGATCTCTTTCGCATCACTTCGCCGACAACGGACGCGCACCGGAATTCATGCACAAGGTGTACGACCCCTTCCTGGAGCAAGTCGATCATCGCGTCGTCGAGTTGTGGAAGCAGGGCGACTGGAAGACATTCATCGGGATGCTTCCGATGTACGCCGACAAGTGTTGGGGCGAAGGGGACATGCACGACACGGCGATGCTGCTGGGCCTGCTGGGCTGGGACCGGTACGAAGCGCCCGCAGAAATCATCACGCCTTACTTTGGAAGCTCGGGCACCGGCCAGATCAACGCGGTGTTTCCTGTGACGCCGCTTCATGCCGATTAGCGTCGGAGCAAATTAATTGGAATCTGACCCCAATTTTGATGACAACCACTTTTCAGGAGTGACATGCCGCACCTTGTAATCCTGTACACGCCCAACGTCGATGCGATGACGGACATGGGCGTACTGTGCCGGTCGCTAGCCGATGAAATGCTCATGCTGCGCGATGAAAGCGACCAGCAGGTGTTTCCAACCGGCGGCACGCGCGTGCTGGCGTATCCGGCGGCGCACTACGCAGTGGCCGACGGCAAGGGCGACTACGGGTTCGTCTATCTCAACGTCCGCATGGCTATGGGTCGCAGCGATGCGGTGAAGAAGACCGCAGGCGATCGCCTGCTCGATGTAGTCAAGCGGCACATCGCGCCCATCTTCGCGAGCCACCTCATCGGGATCACCCTGCAAATCGACGAAAGCCCCGGTCAGGTGTATGACGGCAAGCACAGCTCGCTGCATCCCCTTTTCAACAAATGACTTTCTCAACCGAAATCATCGTGCAACTCGCGCGCGAACTCGACGAGAGTGAAAAGTCGCGCGTGCAGCTCGAGCATTTTTCCAAACGCTTTCCGGACATGACGGTGGAAGACGGCTATGCGGTTTCACGCGCATGGGTTGCAATGAAGATCGCCGCCGGGCGCACCGCACGCGGTCACAAGATCGGCCTCACATCGCGCGCAATGCAACTCTCCAGCCAGATTGACGAGCCCGACTACGGCACGCTGATCGATGACATGTTTTTTGAAGCGGGCGATATTCCCGCGAGCCGATTCATTGCGCCCCGCGTGGAGGTCGAACTGGCGTTCGTCCTCAAGCATCGACTCGAAGGCAAATCCATCTCTATCGACCAGGTGCTTGCCGCGACCGACTACGTTCAGCCCGCCATCGAGATCATCGACGCGCGCATCGAGCAATTCGACCGGCACACCAAAAAAATGCGGCGCGTGCAGGACACGATCAGCGACAACGCAGCCAATGCAGGCATTGTGCTCGCCGGTCGCAAGTCTCATCCGCACGAGGTTGACCTGCCGTGGTGCGGCGCCATCCTGCGCCAGAATGGCGTGGTTGAAGAGACCGGTCTTGCCGCGGGCGTGCAGGGCCATCCCGCGATCGGTGTTGCCTGGCTTGCGATGAAGCTCGCCGCGTGGGGCGAGTTCCTGGAAGCCGGTGAAGTCGTGCTCGCGGGCTCTTTCACAAGACCCGTCACCGCAAAAGCCGGTGATGTTTTCGATGCCGATTACGGCCAGCTCGGCCGATTTGAATTCCGTTTTGTTTAACCGTTCAAAAGAGACAAACCATGCAAACTCCCGTCAACGAATTCAAGCAGGCGCTCAAGAGCAGGAAGCGGCAAATAGGGCTATGGCTGGGCCTTGCCAATCACTACACCACCGAAATCTGCGCCGGCGCCGGATTCGACTGGTTGCTGATCGACGGTGAGCATTCACCCAACGACCTGCGCTCGATCCTCCAGCAGGCGCAAACTATCGCTGCATACCCAGGCACGCATGCGCTTGCGCGTGTGCCGGTCGGCCATGGCCATGCGGGCGTCACTCTCATCAAGCAATACCTCGACCTGGGCATCCAGTCCTTGCTGGTGCCGATGGTGGATACGGCCCGCCAGGCCGAAGAGCTCGTGCAGGCGATGCGCTATCCGCCCGCCGGAATTCGCGGCATGGGCGGGGCGCGCGCGTCCCGCTGGGGACGCATCGGCAGCTATGCCAAAGAGGCCAATGACCAGGTGTGCCTTCTGGTGCAGGCCGAGACCCGCGAGGCGTTGGACAACCTCGATGCGATCGCCGCTGTCGAGGGCGTGGACGGCGTCTTCATCGGCCCCGCCGACCTTTCGGCAGCGCTAGGCCATGTGGGCAATCCGATGCACCCCGAAGTGCAGGCCGCGATAGAAGACGCAATCGCGCGCATTCACAAGGCCGGCAAGGCTGCGGGCATCCTGTGGCAGGACGACACGATTTCGAGCCGCTATCTCGACATGGGCTGCGAGTTCGTGGCGGTCGGTGTCGATGCAGTGATGCTCGCGCGTGCGACCAGCGCTCTGGCGGCCAGGTTCAAGACCGATCTCGCCGCATCACCCGCAGCGTCACCCCCGAGCGCGACCTACTGATCCGCAAGGAGCGATTCATGAACGCAATCCTCAAACCCGTTGCCGCCGCAATGCATCCTGACGAATGGCAGGCACGCGTCCAGCTCGCCGCCTGCTACCGCATCTTCGACATGCTCGGCTGGACCGAAATGATCTACAACCACATCACGACTCGCCTACCCGAAACCGTGAGCGGAGGTCAAAAACAGTTCCTGATCAATCCTTTCGGGCTGCACTACAGCGAGGTGACTGCGAGCAACCTGCTCAAGATCGACCTCAAGGGCAACAAGCTCGACGACAACCCGTGGCCGGTGAATCCCGCGGGTTTCACCGTGCATTCGGCGATTCACGAAAGCGTGGACAACGCGCACTGCGTGATGCACACGCACACGACCAGCGGACTCGCCGTTGCGTGCACCGCCACCGGGCTGTCGCAGAACAACTTCTACTCGGCGCAACTGCACGGCCTGGTGGCGTATCACGACTTCGAGGGAATCACGGTCCATGCCGATGAGACCCCTCGTCTGCTCAAGAGCATGGGCAACAAGCCAGCGCTCATCCTGCGCAACCATGGTCTCTTGACGTGGGGGCCTACGCTGGCGCTCGCATTCGTGCGCCTGTGGACGCTGCAACGTGCATGTGATGTGCAGGTGGCGCAGGCTGCAATGGGCCCGGCAATTCCCGTTCCGATAGCCGTTGCCGAAAAGACGGTGGCCGACTCGTTCCAGTGGGACGCCAGGTTCGGCGCGGGTCAGGATGTGTTCGATGCGCTCGTGCGTCGTGTCGACCGGATCGACCCGTCTTACAAGCACTGAACCCACACAAAACCGAAACGGGAATTCATGAAGAAGGTTTGCATCTATGGCGCGGGTGCCATCGGGGGGTGGCTGGGCGTGCGGCTGGCTCAGGCCGGTTGCGAAGTCAGCGTGGTTGCACGCGGCGCAACACTGGAGGCGCTTCAAGCGAATGGACTTCAGCTCACCACGAATACACCTGCGCAGTCTCATCGGGTGGACGTGCGGGCCAGCTCGTCGCCCAGCGACCTCGGTGTGCAAGACCTCGTCATCGTCGCCGTCAAGGCTCCTTCGATGGCCGAGGTCGCAGGGGCGATCGGTCCTCTGCTCGGCCCCGACACCATCGTCCTTACCGCAATGAACGGTGTGCCGTGGTGGTTCCTGGAGGGCTTTGGTGGCGAGCACGCGGGCAAGCGCCTGTCTTCGGTGGATGCAGACGGCTGCATCGCGAAGAACGTGCCACCTCATCACATCGTGGGTTGCGTCGTTCATGCCAGTTGCTCGCTGGACGGCCCGGCGTGCGTACGCCAGCATGTTGGCAACAAGCTCATCATCGGCGAGCCGTCGGGACAGATGACGACTCGCGTGCAGGAGTTGGCCGCGCTGTTCGGACGCGCGGGGCTGGAGGCAGTCCTGTCCGGACAGATCCAGAAGGACACGTGGTTCAAACTCTGGGGCAACATGACCATGAACCCGATCAGCGCCATCACCGGCGCGACGACGGACCTCGTCCTGGATGACGAGCTGGTGCGAGCCTTTATCACCAGGGTGATGCTGGAAGCCAGGGAGATCGGCGCGCGCCTGGGCATCGCCATCGACCAGGCACCCGAGGACCGGCATCAGGTCACCCGCAGGCTGGGCGCGTTCAAGACATCGATGCTGCAGGACGTGGAAGCGGGCAAGCCGGTCGAGCTTGACGCCCTGGTCGCCGTGGTTCGGGAACTGGGGCAGATCACCGGCGTGCCGACGCCTTCCACCGACGCCCTGCTGGGTCTCGCTCGCCTGCACGCACGCGTGCGCGGGCTGTATTGATGGCCCGGTATTGATGACAACGCCAGGCAAGGCAATCAGCGGGACTGCGTTCGCCACACTGCTGCTGATCGCGCTGATGATGGGCGCGAACCACGTGGCCGCGCGCATCGCTTTCAACAACGGCGTGGACGTTGCGACGGCGGTCGTGTTCCGCAGCGTCGTGACGGCGACGGTCATTGTTCTTCTGCTGTCGTTGCAGCGCGTGCGCATTGCATTCTCGGCACGGCACAAGCGCATGCTGCCGCTGATCGGCCTGCTGATCGGCGTGCAGAGCCTGTGCCTGTATTCCGCTGTAGCGCGGCTGCCGGTGGCGCTGGCGCTGCTGGCCTTCAATACCTATCCGATCTGGACTGCGCTCTGGTCATTCCTCATTTACCGGCACAAGCCCGAGCGCGCATTGCTCATCGCCATGCCGGTCATCCTCGCGGGTCTGGCGCTCGCACTCGATGTGTTTGGCGCTGCGTCGGGCCTGGGCGCCACCGGCCAGTGGCTGAAGATCGGCGCAGGTGTCGGGTTCGCATTGGCCGCTGCCGGCACTTTCGGGCTCGCGCTCGTCGTCACCCAGCATGAAGCGGGTGACGTCGATGGGCGGGTGCGGACGGCAACGACGATGACGATTGCAGGCCTGGTCGCCCTGACCACAGTAGGCGTACAAGGCGGGTTTCACCTGCCCAGTGCACCGGCGGGCTGGGTCGGCCTGGCGGCCCTCACCGTCCTCTACGGCACGGCGTTCACGATCATGTTCACCGTGCTGCCCCGACTGGGCGTTGTCGGCAATTCGGCCATCATGAACGTGGAACCGGTGTTCGCACTCGTGTTGGCCTGGCTGGTGCTGGGCCAGACCATCGCCCCCGTCCAGGTTCTGGGTGCGCTCATCGTGGTCGCCGCCGTCATGGTGCTGGGGTTACGCAGAGGCTAACGTCCAGGATTCCTTACACCGCCCCGCCTCTTCGTCTTGGCAACCTTCCGCCCCTTCAGTTCGACAGAGGCCTCTGCAGGTTTGGTCCGGACCTTTATTTGAATCGAAGCGGCAATTGCAGCGTCGATTTTCCGGCTCTTCGTCGCATCTTTGAAGAAGCGATTAAATGAGAACCTGTCATCGTCTGCAGCCTCACTTTCAACAAGGGTCGATACGATGTCGTCTGCTTGTTTGACAAGGCCAATGGACTCGACATGATTGAAGGGATCAATGTGGCGGTGCACGCAGAGCGCCGCCACCGCGTAAAGCACATGGTAAGCCCCGCCAATCAAGAATTTTCTTCTCGGATCAAATCTAGTAGATGAACTCGGGAGTTGCCATTGCAGGAAGTGGGTTAGTGACGTGGGTCACTTTGATTGTCACCACCGCTCGTTAAAAACCAAAAGCGACGGCGTTATGCCTGAGTTTTCGGAATGAATGCTTTATTACAGGGGTCGGTATGCGAATGAAGTTGGAGGTGGTCTCGTTACTGTTTGCTGCGGTGTTGGCGGGTTGTGGTGGTGGAGGGGGCGGCAGTGCTCCAGTTGAGCCACCGGTTCAGCCTCCTGTTGCTCCCCAAGGAATAGGCATGCTGAAGCCGGGTTGGTACGTGGATGACGCCCTCAATTCGATTATGTTGCTGCACCCGGATGGGCTAATTGCGGGCAGGGCTTCGTTGAACATGGCACCACAGGGTGAGGGCAAGTTTCTTTCAATGGGGTTTTTCGGCGTCACCAGGTCGACAGCGACCGGCGGCACTGTAAGTCCGGGAGCCACCGTAGTCACCGAGGACACCCCGGTTACTCAGGGCGCCGCGCAGCCGAGCAACCCGGTAGTCGGCACCGCAACAATTTCACTTGAGCAACCTGCCGGTGTGTTGAGGAGCAAGGTGACTGATGGGACGGTCGCGATTCCATTCACCAGCCTCAACTACGTGCCAAACCAACTTCAATCTCCGGCGATCGGACTGACGCTGAAGGATCTCGGCGGCACATACCTTGGGCGTCAGGAAATTCGCCAACCTGATCGAAATTTTGTGACTTTGGACCCTGCAACAGGCAACTTGTCGGGAGACCTCGATACCACCTGCCAAGTGAATGGTCGCCTATATGCCTTGGACAGTGCGAGTGCTATGTTCAGGCTCGATACGACGTTCACCGGCCCCGGCTGCATTGGAGACCCCATGTCGGGGTTTAACCCTCCCCAAGGACCGGCGCAGTTTATCGGCCAGGTGGTGAACCAGCCCGGAGGAATCAATAACCCCTATCTAAGATTTGTCGGGGTCATCGGAAATCAGACTTACGTGATGTCCTTAGGCAAGCGCGCACCAGCTCCAGCACACCCGTTCGCGCGGGCCTACGCGCTGATGCCAGTGGCAGCACAGCCGGCCTCTATCAGCGGCTATGCTCTTGTCGACCCGACCGGCCAGATGTTCGTAAGCGCCTTCAATGCTGTAGATGGCATAGCAAGCCAGGTGGAGTTCTCCGGCAAAGCTAACTTCGACGCGATGGCCGGCACTTGGGTGCTACCAAACGCCGTAATTTACACAGGGTTAGGCACCATCTTTAACGACGAGGACCTTGACACCGTTAGCACAGTCCAGGGTTCTGTGACCGGAACTTTCTCGCCGCAAGGAACGCTGACGTTTACCATCGCTTCACCACATCGGCCTGCGAAGTTCCCGGTAGTGATTACCTTCCCGACCGACCCTGCACCGGTTATTCAACCGACGATGGCTGGGTTGGCAGGCCGCTACAGATTTTTGTGGAATACGGGTAGGGGAGGCTCCGTCATTTTTTCCGACTTCACGATCAGTAGCACAGGCCAATTGCAGGGGGTCTTCAGAACTGGGACTTGCCCCATTCTTCCCGATAGCCAAGTGACAGTTGCAGACAGCCAAAGCCGCATCATCAGCGCGACGGTGGTCGTCCCCGACTGCGGTACCGACGTTCGGGCCGGCACCTACCAAATGGTTGCTCAAGTTAGCCAGGGATTTGAAAGCGAGGAAATCCGTTTTACGGGAGCGGATTCGAACGGGCAATTCTTCGCAATCATTGGCCAGAAATTGCCGCTTCCTTGACCGTAAGGGTTGCTGGCGATGCAACTCGATCTTCAACCACAACGGAAATCAATTGACCTTCAACCCCGGATTTCTTCGGGATCATTAGCACGGCGGTAGGGGGCAAGTCACGATGGCAAAACGCTCGCTAATATCGACCCGACATTAAGCTGGGGTTACGCAAAAGTTCCTAATTGTTGTTGCGCGGGGGCTCATCCAGTGATCCAATCCGCCGGTGACCCCCCCGATAGACTCTTCCCGTTCTGCACTGCCCCGCTTCTTCGTGGGGCGGGCCAATCGCATCAACCTCGTCAATGCACTGACCGTGATCGTGCTGGTGGCGCTGGCCTGGTCCGCGTGGCCCACCGACGCCAAACGGCTCCAAATGCGTGCGGCTGACTACGTCGAGGCCGTTAATCGCGGCGATGCCGCTGCGAGCTATCAGTTCCTTTCGCCTGCAGCACGCAAGCAGGTGCCACTGGATGCCTGGGCGTCCCGCCAACCACCGCGCCGCGAGATTGCCGCCGTCGTTGTGAATGACGCTGCGGATCAGGGGGTGGTCACGCTCTCGGAGGGCACCACCTTGCGGAAAGTGCCGACTATCTGGGTCCGGGTCGATAGGGTCTGGTACCACGACCCGCGGGCGGAGTAGCTCCGCCGGGAAAAAGCTTTCAGTCCGCTGCGACCGGTACGCGCTGGGCGAGCGCACACATGAGTTCGTAACCGACCGTGCCCGCCGACCGCGCAACCTCGTCGATGGTCAGCACTTCACCATTGGCGGCACGTCCCCACAGGGTGACGGGGCTTCCCATCCCGGCGAGCGGCACCGGCGTCAGATCGACTGTGATCATGTCCATGCTGACCCGGCCCACGATGCGCGTGCGAACGCCATCAACCAGCACTGGCGTGCCGGTCGAGCAGTGGCGCGGATAGCCGTCGGCATAACCGCACGCCACGATTCCGATGCGAAGCGGCGCGTCGGCGACAAAACTCGAACCGTATCCCACGGTGTGCCCCACTTCGAGTTGCTGCACGCCGATGACCCGGGTCGCGAGCGTCATGGTGGGCTGCAGTCCCCAGTGCGCGATGTCATGTAGGGGATAGTCGGGTGCGCTGCCATATACGGCGATGCCGGGCCGTACCCAGTCACCACGCACCCTCTGTTCCGAGCCCCGGCGCAGGCTGGCCGCGCTGTTGGCAACGCAGCGCTCGCCGGGCAGATCGTGCGTGACGGCTTCGAACGCTTCGAGCTGATGCCCGATACCACGCGCGCCGTCGGCATCGCTGAAGTGGGTCATCAAGGAGATTTCATCGACTTGCGGCAGCGCGTTCAGTCGAGTCCACGCGGCCCTGTAACGCGGCGGCGCAAAGCCCAGACGGTTCATGCCGGAATTCATCTTGAGGAACACCCGATGCGGCTCCTGCGTCTTGTGCGCGGCGAGCATGGCGATCTGCTCCTCGCAGTGAATGGTGTGCCACAGGCCCAGACGCGAGCACATCTCAAGGTCACGCGCTTCGAACACGCCTTCGAGCAGCAGGACCGGGCCCCGCCAGCCGAGTGCGCGCACGCGCTGCGCTTCGTCCAGATCGAGCAGCGCAAACCCATCCACGCCACGCAAGCCTTCGAAGACGCGTTCGATTCCGTGGCCGTACGCATTGGCCTTGACCACCCCCCAAACCCGCGCATCGGGCGCCGCGTTTCGCATGCGTGCGAGGTTTTGGCGCAGCGCTTCAGGGTGGATAGTGGCCTGGATCGGGCGGGGCATTGCGGGATTAGAGCATTGGGCAGCGTGATATAACGCCGAGTCAGTTGGAGACACTCGCAAAAAAACATTGCCATCAGCTGGCCTGATGCGCTCACGAAGCAGGAATGAAGCGCGGTTTTTACACCCTCATGTCGGCGCAGTTTTTCTCGTCGCTGGCCGACCAGGCATTGTTCGTCGCTGCGGTTGAGTTGATCAAGTCCAATGGCGGCGCCGAATGGCAGCGCGCAGCACTGGTTCCGATCTTCGCGCTGTTCTACGTCATCCTCGCGCCGTGGCTCGGTGCGTTCGCCGATGCCTACCCCAAACGTACCGTGATGTTCGTGAGCAATGGCATCAAGGTCGTGGGGTGCCTGCTGATGCTGGTCGGGCTGCATCCCCTGGCCGCTTATGCAGTGGTCGGCCTGGGCGCTGCGGCCTATTCGCCAGCCAAGTACGGCATCCTGACCGAGATGCTGCCGGCCTCGCAACTGGTCAAGGCCAACGGCTGGATCGAAGGGCTCACCATCGCGTCGATCATCCTGGGCATCTTGCTGGGCGGACAACTGGTGGGGCAGCTCATCGGGGGCCGCTTGGTCGCCATCGACTTCCCGGTCATCACTACCGGTATCGACACGTCGCCCGAAGCCGCCATCTTTTTGCTGATCTTCATTTATGCGCTGGCCGCCTGGTTCAACACGCGCATTCCGCACACCGGCGTCGAGATGCGTCCGATGCCAAAAAATCCGCTGGAGCTCGTGCCCGATTTCTGGAGCTGCAACTCGCGCTTGTGGAACGACAAGCTGGGACAGATCTCGCTGGCGACCACAACCCTCTTCTGGGGCGTGAGCGGCAACCTTCGCTACATCATCCTGGCCTGGAGCGCGGCTGCGCTGGGCTACAGCACGACGCAGGCTTCATCGCTGGGCGGCGTGGTCGCGATCGGCACCGCTGTTGGCGCCATCATCGCCTCGATGCGCATGAGGCTGGACACGGCCACCACGGTGATGCCGATGGGCATCCTCATGGGCCTGCTGATCATCGTGATGAACTTCATCGACAACGTCTGGGCGGCTGTTCCGTTCCTGATCCTCATGGGCGGGCTCGGCGGTTTCCTGGTAGTGCCGATGAATGCGCTCCTGCAACACCGCGGCCACAACCTGATGGGGGCGGGTCGCTCCATTGCAGTGCAGAACTTCAATGAGCAGGCGTGCATCCTGGGCCTGGGTGCGCTCTACAGCCTCTCCACCGGCATGGGCATGTCGGCTTTCGGCGCGATCACCGGCTTCGGGCTGATCGTGGCCGGCGTGATGTGGGTGATTGCGCGCTGGCACCAGAGCAACACGATCAAGCACCGCGAAGAGCTGGAGCACCTGCTTCGCATCGCACGCCACGACACAACGCATGGCTAGGGCCGGCTGAGCGTGTCCACCGGATCCGGGGCCGCGCGCGCCTCCACACCTTTCGCGCCCGCATTCGCTCCGGCACTTGCGCTCGTCATCAACGCCTTCGTCTGGGGCGTTTCGTGGTGGCCGTTTCGCTACCTCGAAACGCGCGGCCTGCATCCGCTGTGGGCCACCGCGATGATCTACCTGGTCTCGCTGGCCGTGTTGCTGCTGCTGCGCCCCAACGCCGGCAAGGGCTTTGGCAAGCATCCGCTCTTGTGGTTGCTGATGGCCGCAGCGGGCTTCACCAATGTCGGATTCAACTGGGCCGTGACGATGGGCGACGTGGTGCGCGTCGTGCTGCTCTTTTATCTGATGCCCGCCTGGACGGTGCTGCTGGCCTGGCCGATACTCGGTGAGCGGCCCACGGCAGTCGCAATTGCACGGATCGCACTGGCGATGGCGGGTGTCGTCATAGTCCTGAAGGCTCCAGGCTCTCCCTGGCCGGTGCCGGAAAGCGCCACCGACTGGCTCGCCATCGGAGGAGGCCTGAGTTTCGCGCTCACCAACATCCTGCTGAGGAAGCTGCGCGATGTGGCGCCCCCTGCCCGCATATTGGCGATGTTTGCCGGCGGCGCGCTAGCTGCGTCTGCAGCGGGCCTGGTGGTGTTGAGCCTGGGTCTCATCGTTGCACCGCCCCTGCCGCGAGCCGACTGGGCGCTGGTGGCGCTCGGCCTCAGCCTCGGATTTCTCGCCAGCAATATCGCCTTGCAGTACGGCGCGCCGCGCCTCAATTCGCACACGGTCGCGCTCATCATGCTGTCCGAAGTGGTCTTTGCTGCGGTTTCGTCAATACTGCTGGGCGCTTCCGAGATGAACCTGCGCACATGGATCGGCGGCTCGCTCATCCTGGCGGCGGCGACATGGTCGGCGCTCTCGCCCTCGACCCCCAAGGCCCACTGACCCCGCTGGCCCCGCTGACAAAGCCGGCAGCGCACAATCCGGGTCATGAGCAACATCTACGACTTCGAAGCACGCACCATTGACGGCAAGACCGTTCCTCTGGACCAGTTCAAGGGCAAAGCGCTCCTGATCGTCAACACCGCGAGCGCCTGTGGCTACACGCCGCAGTTCGGCGGACTGGAACAACTGCACAAGACGTATGGGGACAAGGGACTGGTCGTTCTCGGGTTTCCGTGCAACCAGTTCGGCGGACAGGACCCCGGCAGCAATGACGAGATCTCGCAGTTTTGCCAGCTGAACTACGGCGTGAGTTTTCCGATGATGGCGAAGGTCGATGTGAATGGCGTGGACGCGGATCCGCTGTTCCAGTTCCTCACCAAGCAGGCACCCGGGCTGCTGGGCACCACGGGCATCAAGTGGAACTTCACCAAGTTTCTGGTCGGCAAGGACGGCGAAGTGATCAAGCGCTTTGCACCGGCCGATGCGCCTGCAGATCTGGCAAAGGACATCGAGAAGGCACTGGCTGGCTGAGGCCGAAAATGGGCGCAGTCAGGTCGCCCAGCCCTGCTCTTTCGCCCGCGCATCCGTCAGGCGCGCAAGGTCGGCGAGCGTACGGCCGGGTTCATCGCGGAACTGGTCTTCGAGCCGCCGCACATACGTGACGCGGTCGACCCGGAAGCTGCGAAAGTCGCTTCGCTGTTCGCACCATGCAGCGAGCGTCCACACCTTGCCCCAGTAGAAACATCCCAGCGGACGCAGCGTGCGCTCGCTGGGTTTTTCATTCAGGTCGCGGTAGTTGATGAATATCTTGCGCCGTTCCTGCACGGCCTCACGCAGGGTCTGCAGCGTGCGCTGCGTGGCGGTGGGTACGCCACTGGCTGGGGCATAAACGGCGAGCGCTTCTGCCGCGACGCGCGCTTCAACCGGCAACACGGACATGATCTTGCCCAGCGCATCCTGTGCGCCCTCGGCCAGCGCTGGATCGAGCCAGACCTGCGCCATGCGGACCGAGGCGACCAGTGCCTTGGCCTCGTGCTGGGTGAACATCATGGGCGGAAGATCGAAGCCTGCACCCAGCCGGTAACCTACGCCCGCCTCGCCTTCAAGCGGCACGCCCTGGTGCTGCAGATCGGCCACGTCGCGGTAGATGGTGCGTTCCGATACTTCGAGCCGCTGCGCCAGATAGGAAGCCGTGGTCAGACGCCTGCCGCGAACCAGCTGGATGATGTGAAAGAGGCGGTCGGCGCGGCGCATGAATGTCAGCAGCAGGTGACCGGCGACGGCCGGTTTGAGGTGGGGAGGATACTTTGTTCTACCCCTGCTGACACGGTGGTGTCAGGAGCCTGCCAGCGCCTGATCCAGCACTTCAACCCAGTGTTTGACGGGCGTTGCGGTGCCGCTTTGAAGATGCGTGATGCACCCGACATTCGCCGAAATGATCGCTGCGGGCTGCAGCTCGCCGAGGTGCCCGAGCTTGCGATCACGAAGATCGTGCGCAATCTCGGGATGCAGCACCGAATAGGTCCCGGCCGAGCCGCAGCAAAGGTGCGACTCGTTCGGTGCCACGTGCACGTCGAAACCCAAATCACGCATATGCACTTCCACCCCGCCGCGCAACTTCTGGCCATGTTGCAGGGTGCAGGGCGGATGAAACGCAAGAACACCGGAAAAGGCTGCGACCTTGCCGTGCAGTGACGCTGCAATCTCGGGCAGCAGCTCGCTCAGGTCGCGCGTGAGGTCACTGATGCGTGCCGCCTTGTCTGCATAGCTCGCGTCATGCCGCAGGTGATGTGCGTATTCCTTGACGGTCACGCCGCAGCCCGACGCATTCATCACGATCGCTTCGACTTCGCCACGCTCCACCAGCGGCCACCACGCGTCGATGTTGGCGCGCATTTGTGCGAGGCCGCCCTCCTGGTCGTTCAGGTGAAACTTCACCGCGCCGCAGCAGCCGGCCTTGGGCGCGATGACGGCTTGCACTCCGACGGCATCAAGCACGCGGGCAGTCGCGCTGTTGATGTTGGGCATCATCGAAGGCTGCACGCAACCTTCGAGCATCAGCATCTTTCGGGCGTGGGTACGCGTCGGCCATTTCCCGGCGGCCTGCACGGGCGGCACCTTGTCCTTGAGCGTCGAAGGCAGGAGCGGCCGCAACGCCTGTCCGATCTTCATCGCAGGACCGAACGCTGCTGAAGTGAGACCTTCTTTCAGCGTCCAGCGCAGCGCCGCCGAGCCCGCGCCTCGCCCTACTTTCTCATCGACGATCTTGCGCCCGATATCGACGAGATGCCCGTACTCGACGCCGCTCGGACAGGTCGTTTCGCAGTTGCGGCAGGTGAGGCATCGGTCCAGGTGCAGTTGCGTCTTGCGCGTGGGCGCTTGCCCTTCAAGCACTTGCTTGATGAGATAGATGCGCCCGCGCGGCCCATCGAGTTCATCGCCCAGCAACTGGTAGGTCGGGCAGGTTGCGGTGCAGAACCCGCAGTGAACACAGCGACGCAGGATAGCCTCGGCCTCGCGGCCTTCGGGCGTGTCCTTGAACTCGTCGCTGAGATTGGTTTGCATCGTTTCCGTGTGTCAGTCTTGGCCGGTCGTGTCGGTTCAGGAGTGGGCGAACAGCCGACCCCGGTTGAAGATGTGCTGCGGATCGAACTGCGTCTTCAATTCGCTGTGGATGCGAGCCAGCGCGGCTGAGAGCGGATGGAAGCGCGGCATGGCAGCTTCGGGGTTGGCCGTCCTGAAAAGCGTCGCATGGCCGCCCGCCTCAGCCGCGATTTCACGCAGCCGACCCGCATCGCCAGGCAATGCTCGCACCCAACGCTGGCCGCCGTGCCATTCGACAAGGGGCGGCTCCGGCAGGTCGAGAACAGGGGCGGTTTGCGCAACGGACAGCCGCCAGAGATCGCGCCCTGCGCCCTCTTCACGCTCTTTGAACCACGGCAGGTGCTGGTCTCGGCAGAGCGTCCAGTCGGCGGCAACGAGCGCGTTGTCCTGGCGCTCGCCGCCCAGGGCGCGACAGGCAGACTCGACCGCAGCAACCGCGCCGCGCAATCGCAGATACAGCGTCGGCGTCGATCCGTCATCCACCCAGCAACTCGCGTTCAGCGGCAGCGGCTTGCCGCCCCATTCATTGAGCTTTTTCAGCGCCTCGCCCTGCGTCATCTCGAACTTGAGAGTCGCTTCAGCCGGCGCTCGTGGCAGCACCTTCAGGCTGACTTCGGTGATGAGACCCAGCGTACCTAGTGCTCCTGCCATGAGCCGCGACACGTCATATCCCGCCACGTTCTTCATCACCTGACCGCCGAACGTCAGGAGCTCTCCGCGTCCGTTGACCATCGACAGGCCGAGCACGAAGTCGCGTGTTGAACCGGCGCTCGCGCGAGCGGGCCCGCTCAAGCCCGAGGCCACCATGCCGCCCACCGTCGCACCGCCTTCGAAATGCGGCGGTTCGAACGGCAGGCACTGTCCGCGTTCGGCCAGCAACGCCTCCAGTTCGGCAAGCGGCGTGCCCGCGCGCACGGTGACGACCAGCTCACTGGGCTCGTAACTGGTGATGCCGGTGAGCACTCGCGTGTCCAGCAGTTCGCCCTGGGACGGCTCACCGTAGAAGTCCTT
This sequence comes from Ramlibacter sp., assembly GCA_046597415.1. Classification (GTDB taxonomy): domain Bacteria; phylum Pseudomonadota; class Gammaproteobacteria; order Burkholderiales; family Burkholderiaceae_C; genus Ramlibacter. Next base: position 39,984 of record JBKJKT010000056.1, on the reverse strand, counting down.
GCTGCCGCCGCCACGGATGCGCAATGGTGTGCCGCCTTGCGCCGCTGCGCGAATGCGTTCGATCACTGTTGCGAGGGCCGTTTCCATGCAGCGATGGTAAGCGTGGTTGGCGCTGGTCGAATTGAAGTTTTTGGGGTCAGTCGCTGACGAAATTGACGGGCAGGCCGGGCACATCGACTTGCGTTGCAAGCACCCTGCCCGACAACGGGAACTGCTTGAGCTCGTCTTCGGGACGCTTGTAGCTGGCGCTCGTGACGTAGAGCGTCTTCAGGTCGATGCCGCCAAAGCACGGCATGGTGGGGCAGAGCACTGGCACCGCAATCGCGGCCAGCTGCTCGCCGGCTGCAGAAAACCTGAGCAGTCGCTGGCCTTCGAACATCGCGACCCAGTAGTTGCCTTCGGCGTCCACGGCCGCGCCGTCGGGGCGACCTCCGTAACCTGCATCGCCCGGCTTCCAGCCGTCGGGCTTGCCCGGCACGCGTACGAATTCGCGGTGGTGCGTCATGCCGTTGGTCTGTCTGTCCCAATCCCAGGCCTGAACCGCATGGGTTGGCGTGTCGGCCCAGTACACGACCTTTGCATCCGGCGACCAGGCGAGCCCGTTTGAAATCACCGCGTTCTGCGCTTTCAACGCGATGCTCGGCTGGCCCGGACCGCCTGCCTGTACGCGCATGTCGATGCTGTACAGCTGGGCCTTGCGCGCGTCGCGCGGCTCGTACATCGTACCGGCCCAGAAGCGTCCTTCGGGGTCGGCCTTGCCGTCGTTGAATCGAGTGGTTGCGGGGTCGTGCGCGAACCGGCTGATGAGGTCCAGAGCGCCGCCCCAGTTGCGCCCGCGATAGATGCCGTCGCGCAGCGCAATTACCAGGCCGCCGTTGCGAGCTGGCGCGATGCATCCGGGCTCACTCGGCACTCCCCAGCTCTCTACGGCACCCGTCGCAGGGTCCAGCCGTCTGATCCGGAAACCGGGAATGTCCACCCAATACAGCCGTTGCTCCTGCGGGTGCCAGAACGGCGATTCGCCCAGCTGGTCCGCCTCTTCAACGACAGCCGTCCACTGCATCGGCAACTGACCCGCGGGGCCATTCATGCGGTGCGCTCCACTTCGATGGTCATCTGCGCCGAGAGCGTCTCGCCCGCCTGCAGGATCTCCAGCCCGAGCGCGGCCGGGTCGGCACTCGCATCGACCAGGCTCATCGCATTGTTCACATGACTCACCGGCTCAATGGCGACTATCTCGCGTTGCGGTGTCGTGAAGACAACCACGCGCTTGAGCGTTGAAGACACGCGCACCCTCAGCGCTTCGTCCTGCAAAACTGCCACGCCGCTCCAGCCGTCAAAGCAATGATCCACGTCGAGCGTCGCGCAATCCTGGCTCAGCCCGCGGGATGATGACCGTGTGGTCGGCAGCTTGTCGGGCCCCATCTCCCAGCGACCGCTCGCTTCGAACGAAATATGACTGTGCGCCCGCTTGACGAAATACGGATGCCAGCCGAGACCCGCCGGTGCCGCTACGGCCGACTGATTGGTCATGGCGAGCGTCATCTCGATGGCATTGCCAGCGACCCGCATGGTCTGCGAGCAGTCGAACGCAAATGGCCACGCTTCATCAGCGGCATGTTCATAGCTCATCATCACGAATCGCTCGTCGCTTTCAAGCACCTCCCAGGGGCGTTGCCATCCAACCCCATGAATCGCGTGTGGCTCTGGCGCGTTGTTCTGGATCAGCGGATACAGGGTGCCCTGCCACTGCAGCGTTGCCTGCGGAATGCGATTGGAAAACGGCACCAGCGGGTAGCACCCCGACTGTCGAGCGGAGGTGAGCTTACCTGGCGGCGCGGATCGCAGCACAGGCACATCTCCCAGCCAGAGTCCCGACATGCAACCGCCCAGTTGGGGCTCCAGCTCACAGATCAGCTCACCAGCATTCATTCGGATCATGGCCGCATTGTGCAGCCTGCACACTCGGCATGAGCGCACAAAAAAAGCCCGCGGAGCTTGCACTCGCGCGGGCTGATCATCAAAGAAGAACTTGCAGCGGCTTACCGGTTGTACGCGGTCTCGCCGTGGGACGAGATGTCCAGGCCTTCGCGCTCTTCTTCTTCGGTTACACGCAGACCGATCACGAGATCGACCAGCTTGTACGCGATAAAGGAGACCACTGCGGACCAGATGACCGTGGTGAGCACAGCCTGGAACTGGACCCAGACCTGGCCGCCGATCGAGTAGTTCTCGCCGACCTTGTTGGCAACATAGTCGTACACGCCCGTCCCGCCCAGTGAAGGCGATGCGAACACGCCGGTCAGCAAGGCGCCAACGATGCCGCCCACGCCGTGGACACCGAACACGTCGAGCGAGTCGTCGGCGCCGAGCATGCGCTTCAGGCCATTGACACCCCACAGGCAGACCAGGCCGGCGATCAGGCCGATGACGATTGCGCCCATCGGGCCGACGAAGCCGCAAGCCGGGGTGATAGCCACGAGGCCGGCAACAGCACCCGATGCAGCACCGAGCATGGAGCCCTTGCCCTTGGACAGCGCTTCACCTGCGATCCAGGACAACGTTGCGGCCGCGGTGGCGACCAGCGTGTTGACCAGGGCCAGGGCAGTGACGCCATTGGCTTCGAGGTTGGAGCCGGCGTTGAAGCCGAACCAGCCCACCCACAGCAGCGAGGCACCGACCATCGTGAGCGTCAGGCTGTGAGGCGTGAGCGACTCCCTGCCGTAACCGACGCGCTTGCCGATGACATACGCACCGACCAGACCGGCGATACCGGCGTTGATATGCACCACGGTGCCGCCTGCGAAGTCGAGCGCACCCTTGGCCCACAGCCAGCCGGCTGCAGCAGTGACCTTCTCGAGCGAAGCTGCGTCCGTGATCGCGTCCGGGCCGTCCCAGTACCAGACCATGTGGGCAATCGGCAAGTAGCTGAACGTGAACCAGATGGCGCAGAACAGCAACACCGCAGAGAACTTGATCCGCTCGGCGAACGCACCGACGATCAGCGCGCAGGTGATGGCAGCGAAGGTAGCCTGGAAGCCGACGAACGTCAGTTCAGGAATCACGACGCCCTTGCTGAACGTTGCAGCAATCGAGTCGGGCGTCACCCCCTTGAGGAACAGCTTGTCGAGCGTGCCCATGAACGGATTGCCCGCGGTGAATGCAACGCTGTAACCGTAGATGACCCACAGCACATAGATCATCGCGCTCACCACGAACACCTGCATCAGCACCGACAGCATGTTCTTGCTGCGGACCAGACCGCCATAGAACAGTGCCAGGCCCGGCAGGGTCATCATGATCACGAGGATGGTGGCAACGGTCATCCAGGCGGTGTCGCCCTTGTTGGGGACCGGTGCCGGTGCAGCAGTTTCAGCGGGTGCCGGAGCGGACGCTGCTGCGGCGGCTGGTGCTGTAGCGGCGGCTGGTGCTGCAGCGTCAGCGGCGGCCGGAGCCGCAGTGGCTGCCGCAGCAGGTGCTGCTTCAGATGCAGTAGCGGTGGGTGGTGTCACCCCCGCGGCCGGCGCTTGCGCCAGGACGGCTGTGCCGCCCGCGAGAAGTCCCAGGCCCAGGGCGAGGGAAGCAAGAAGTTTTCTCATGTTTCGTCTCTTTAGTTTGTAGGGGGCCGCGTCACAGCGCTTCCTTGCCGGTTTCACCGGTACGGATGCGCACGACCTGCTCGAGGTTGTAGACAAAAATCTTGCCGTCGCCGATCTTGCCGGTGCGGGCTGCCGCTTCCACCGCCTCGATCACGCGCTCGACGAGATCATCGGAGACTGCCGCCTCGATCTTCACCTTGGGCAGGAAGTCGACGACGTATTCCGCGCCGCGGTAGAGCTCGGTGTGGCCCTTTTGCCGACCGAAGCCCTTGACTTCGGTGACGGTGATGCCCTGTACGCCGATACCGGAGAGGGCTTCACGCACCTCGTCCAGCTTGAATGGCTTGATGATGGCCGTTACGAGTTTCATGGGTTGCTCCTTGACTGACTTGGCGGTTGGCGAATCAGAAGTTGTATTTCACGCCTAGGACCAGACCGGTCTTGCCGGTGTGTTTGCCCGAGGGTGTGACATAGACGGCGGAATCGGAATCAGTGCCCACGATCGTGGCCGAGCCGATGAATCCGTTGCCGAAATCCTTGTTGAGGGCCAGGGAGTAGTCGGTGTAAGAACCCGGGTTGAAGCGCTTGATCTTCTGGTAGCCCACGTGAGGCACGAGCGTAAAGCCGTTGCCCATGTCGAATACCGCGCTCGCGTCCAGGTAGTAGCTGTTCTTGCTGTCGACGAAACCGAAGGTGTTGGTCAGCGAGTGCGAGTACTTCACGGTGACTGGACCGGCTGTACCGGCGATATAGGCTTCCGTGGTGTTGGGGCTGGTGGCCAGGTCGTGGCTGAAATACTGGTAGCGCAGGAGGCCGGCGTCGAGGGCGATGCCGGAAACCTCGAAACGATAGCCGCCGTAGAAGTCGATTTCAACCGGAGCGTCGCCGCCTGCGTCCTTGATCCACTTGATGGTGGAGCCCCAGGCGCCGAGGTAGAAACCGCTCTTGTGAGTCCAATCGAGGCCGCCCTGCAGGGCCGGCTTCAGGCGCGATTGCGAGATGCCGCGAAAGCGGTAGTCGGTAACCAGGCCCGCATTGAAGGCCAGCGTGTAATCGGGCTCCGGCGCTGTGGTTTGCGCGAAAGCGGCGCCCGAAAAGGCGAGAGCCGCCAGGACCAGTTTTTGGGCGATCTTGAGTTCCACTGAGTTCTCCTGAGGAAATGAAAAAGGGTGCGAACTCATCTCTAAGCAGGAGGCGTGCCATTAAGTCACAGGAAGCATTTCGCGGTACACGGCTAACCTTCGCGCTGCGTTAGGCATTTTTGAGGAGGCGTTGAGTTCGCACTGGGTTGGTGCGAAACGCCGGGATCGGACCACGCGGCGCGATTCGCGCACCGCAACAGGGAGAAACAAAACAATGAGCTTGTCTTTGGTGCAAAGCCGCGCGCTGGTCGCGCTCCAGGCGGCCGCAGTCACCGTGGAGGTGCATCTGGCGAACGGGTTGCCCAGCTTCACGCTGGTCGGGCTGGCCGATACGGAGGTCAAAGAGGCGCGGGAGCGGGTCCGTTGCGCCATCCAGAACAGCGGGCTGGAGTTTCCGCATAACAAGCGCATTACCGTGAATCTGGCACCGGCCGAATTGCCCAAGGACTCGGGGCGCTTCGATTTGCCGATCGCCCTGGGCATTCTGGCGGCTAGCGGACAGGTCGATGCAGCGAAACTCGCCGGACATGAATTCGCGGGTGAGCTTTCGTTGTCGGGCGAATTGAGGCCGGTGCGGGGCGCGCTGGCCATGAGTCTGGCAGTGCACGCCGGGGGTGGGACCGCCAGGATGGTGTTGCCGCCCGGCAGCGCCGAAGAAGCCGCCCTGGTTCCACAAGCACAGGTCTGGCGCGCGCGGCACCTGATCGATGTCGTGGGCCAGTTCCTGCCAGGCGACGTACCGGCAGAGCCGGGGGACGGCTGGTGCCGGGTCGTTGCACAACCTGTGGTCGGTGCGGCGAACTACCTGGATCTTTCAGATGTGAAGGGACAGGCGGCGGCCAAGCGTGCCCTGGAGATTGCGGCGGCGGGCGGTCACAGCATCTTGCTGCTGGGTCCGCCGGGCTCAGGCAAGTCGATGCTTGCGCACCGGTTTGCCGGCCTGCTTCCGGCGATGACAGTTGACGAGGCGCTGCAGAGCGCAGCCATCGCCAGCCTCGCGGGTCAGTTCAGGCCCGAACGATGGGCGCTTCGGCCGACCTGCAGCCCGCACCACACAGCCAGTGCGGTTGCACTGGTCGGCGGCGGATCGCCACCGCGACCCGGCGAGATTTCACTGGCGCACAACGGTGTGCTCTTTCTGGATGAACTTCCGGAATTTGCCAGGGGCGCACTGGAAGCGCTGCGTGAACCGCTGGAGACCGGCACCATCACAATCTCGCGCGCGGCGCGGCGCGCCGAGTTTCCGGCGCGGTTCCAGTTCGTGGGCGCCATGAACCCGTGTCCGTGCGGATTCCGGGGATCGACCCAGAAGGCCTGCCGCTGCACCCCCCACCAGGTGGCGCGCTATCAGGGCAAGTTGAGTGGCCCGCTGCTGGACCGGATCGACCTGCATGTCGAAGTGCCGGCCATTGCGTCCGATCAGTTGCTGCAAGCGGTCGCAGGTGAATCCACCGCGTCGATTCGGGCCCGCTGCGAAGAAGCACGTGAGCGGGCAACCGGCAGGCAGGGCAAGGCCAACAGCGCGCTGCAAGGAAAAGAGATCGACGCGCACGCCGGACTGGACGATGCAGCGGCGAAGTTCCTGAATGTGGCGTCGGCACGGCTGGGGTGGAGCTCGAGGTCCACGCATCGCGTGATGAAGGTGGCTCGCACGATTGCCGATCTGGCGGGTGCGCCGCAAACGCAAGTCGGGCATGTGGCCGAGGCGGTGCAATACCGTCGGGCGTTGGCCGCGCAGGGCTAGAAGGCAGAGTCGATAACGCATTCAACGGCAGGCCCGTGCAATTCACGCAAACAACATTTGGGAAGCGCGAGGGGACCCGCCAGGGCCCGGTGGTCAGCGGCCGGTCCAGCGCGGCGGGCGCTTGGCGACGAAGGCGCTGACGCCTTCGTGGAAGTCGGCGCTGCCGTAGGTGCGGGCGATCAGGTCGTCGCCGTCAGGCACGACGCGGGCCTGCTGGATGCGGCGGATCGCTTCCTTTGTGACCTGCAGCGTGATCGGCGCATGCGACGCGACCGCCTCCGCCAGCGCGCGCACGCGCTCGGCGATCGCGTCGGGCTCGACGATCTCGTGCAGGAAACCGGCGGCCAACGCTTCCTGTGCCGACAGCAGGCGTGCCGTGAAGATCATCTCCTTCAGCCGCGACGCGCCGATCAGGTCGACGAAGCTGGCGTAGCTGGACATCGACAGACAATTGCCGAGCGTGCGGGCGATCGGCAGCCCGAAGCGCGCGTGGTGTGTGCCGATGCGGATGTCGGCGCCGGCCGCGATGCCGAAGCCACCACCGACGGCCACCCCTTCGATCTGCGCGATCACCGGCTTGCCGACCCGCGCAATGCGCCCGGCGCGGGCGGTGTTCTCGCGTTCATAGCGCAGACCGTCGTCGCCGCTCTTGAACTCGCTGAACTGGCTGATGTCTGTGCCGGCGACGAAGGCCTTGCCCCCGGCGCCTTTGAGGACCAGCACGCGGACCGTGTCGTCGGCGTCGACTTCCTCGCAGACTTCGTACAGCCGCTGGTACATCGCCCAGGTCATTGCGTTGCGGGCCTGCGGGCGATTGAAGGTCAGCGTGACGACCGGGCCGTCTCGGTCGACGAGGACCTCGTCGGCGGCGGCCGTGTCGGCGGTGGTTGGGAGCGCGTCAGTGCGCTTGGATGCATCGAGGTCCATCGTTTTGAATCGCAGTCGGAGCCGGCGGGGTTGCGCATCGATCGTACCGCCGGCACGCATCGCGCGCTGCGGGATCACCCGACTGCGCTGCTAGGGACATCCCTGAGGCGGCCTGCGCGGGCCGCTGCTACAGTGAACTGCACCCTGGCGCAGTCGGCGCCGCAGTCCCGTACTTCCACCAGAGGATCCTCTCAATGCACCCAATGCGTAGTCTTGCTGCGGCCATTACCGCGATTCTGCTGATCAGCGCCGGGCCTGCCAGTGCGCAGGCCAAGTACCCGACCCGCAACATCGACGTCGTCGTCCCGTTCGCCCCCGGCGGCGGCACCGACAACCTGATGCGGATGATCGCCGGCATCATCGACGAGAACAAATGGTCGCCAGTGCCGCTGACGGTCACCAACCGCGCCGGCGGCAGCGGCACCGTCGGCTATTCGTACTTGATCGGCAAGAAGGGCGACGCCCACACGGTTGCCGGCGCCACGCCGATGATTGTCTCGGGCAAGCTGCAGGGCCGGCTGCCGGGCAACCACCGCGACGGCATGACGACCCTGATGATCGTCGCGATCGACGAGCTGATGCTGTCGGTGCGCACCGAGTCGCCGTACAAGACGATCGAGGACTTCGTCGCCGCGGCCAAGGCCAAGCCGGGCGTGCTGACCGTCGGCGGCACCGGCATCCACAACGAGGACCACATCTTCAGCCACCTGTTCGAGCAGGCGGCCAAGGTCAAGATCAAGTACGTGCCGTTCAATTCCGGCGGCGAGGTCACCGCCGCGCTGATGGGCGGACACATCGACGCCGGCGTCATGAACCCGAACGAGATCGTCGCCCAGGTCGAGGCCCGCAAGGCGCGCAACCTGGCCGTCGCCGCGAAGAAGCGGATGACCGACGCGCCCGAGGTGCCGACCTTTGCCGAGAAGGGCTACCCGTTCTACTGGGAACAGATGCGCGGCGTCGTCGGCCCGGCCAACATGCCGCCCGAGGCCGTCGCCTGGTGGCAGGACACGCTGAAGAAGGTCACGCAGAACAAGAAGTGGCAGCAGGAATACATCAAGCCAAACCTGCTGACGCCGACCGACTGGACCGGCGAGGAAGCTAACAAGTACCTCGACAGCATCACCGGCAGCTACGAAGCCGCGCTCGCCGCCCTCGGCGGACTGAAGAAGTAGGCCGGGCCGACCGGTGCGTCGCGCTGACCGCATCGCGGGCGCCGCGCTGCTCGCGATTGCCATCGCGTTCGGCGTCGGCGCGGCCCGCAACTACAGTTACTGGGGCGAGAACGGCCCCGGTTCGGGGTTCCTGCCGGTCTGGCTGGCGGCGGCGATGGCCGTGCTGGCCGGCATGCTGCTGCTGCGCGCGCTTCGCAGCAGCGACCCCGGGCCGCGCTGGCTGCCGGATGCACGCGGACTGCGCCGGCTGGGGCTGGTGTTCGGCGCCACCGTCGCGATGGTCGCGCTGCTCGGCGTGCTCGGCATGGTCGTCAGTACCGTGCTGTTCATCGTCGTCGTCGTCCGCGGCCTCGACCGGCACAGCTGGCCGCGCACGCTGGGGGTCGCCGTCGGCGTCGCCGGCGCGATCTACCTGATCTTCAACGTCTGGCTCAAGGTGCCGCTGCCGGCCGGAGTCTGGGGCTTCTAGAACAACGACGATGGATTTCGCCACCAACCTCGCGCTCGGCTTCTCGGTCGCGCTGACGCCGTTCAACCTGTTGATGGCAGCGACCGGCGTCGTGCTCGGCATCCTGATCGGCGCGCTGCCCGGCGTCGGTCCGCCGTCAGGGGTGGCGCTGCTGCTGCCGCTGACCTTCGGCATGGAGCCGACGTCGGGGATCATCATGCTGGCCGCGCTGTACGCCGGCACGATGTACGGCGGCACGATCACCTCGGTGCTGATCAACACGCCCGGTGAAGCGGCCTCGGTCGTGACCTGCCTGGACGGCCACCAGATGGCGCTGCAGGGCCGTGCCGGGCCGGCGCTGGGCATTGCGGCGATCGGCTCGTTCATCGCCGGCACGGTCGGCGTGCTGCTGATGATGCTGATTTCGCCGGTGCTGGCCCGCTGGTCGCTGGCCTTCGGCCCACCGGAGACCTTCGCGCTGATGCTGCTGGGGCTGACGACGGTGACGCTGCTGACCGGCGATGACGCACTGAAGGGTTACGTGAGCATGGTGCTCGGGCTGATGATCGCGATGGTCGGCTTCGACATCATCTCGGGCGACGCGCGCTATGCGTTCGGCATCCCGGAGATGATGGACGGCATCGACTTCCTGCCGGTCGCGATCGGGCTGTTCGGTCTGGGCGAAGTGCTGGTCGGCGCGGAGGCCGCCGCCGGCGCGACGATCCTTTTCGGACGCTGGCGGCTGCGCGACATCCTGCCAACCGCTGTCGACTGGGCGCGCAGCCGCTGGGCAATTGTCCGCGGCACCGCGCTGGGTTTCGTGATCGGTGTGCTGCCCGGCGCCGGACCGACCGTGTCGACGTTTCTTGCCTATTCGGTCGAGAAGAAGCTGTCGCGCCACCCCGAAGAGTTCGGCAAGGGCGCCATCGAAGGTGTCGCTGCGCCCGAGTCGGCCAACAACGCCGCGGCCACCGCAGCGATGGTGCCGATGCTGACGCTGGGCATCCCTGGCTCGGCGACGACGGCGATCATGCTCGGCGGCCTGATGATGTGGGGGCTGCGGCCGGGCCCGCTGCTGTTCGAGAAGAATCCCGAATTCGTCTGGGGGCTGATCGCTTCGCAGTACATAGCCAACGTGATGCTGCTGATCCTGAGCACCGCGTTCATTCCGCTGTTCGTGCGCGCGCTTCGCGTCCCGTACGGCATCTTGATGCCGATCATCATCGTGCTGTGCGTCACCGGCGCCTATACGCTGAAGAACAGCCTGTGGGACGTCGGCACGATGCTGGTCTTCGGTGTCATCGGCTACGCGATGAAAAAGCTCGGTTACTCGCCGGCCGCACTGGTACTGGCGCTGGTGCTCGGGCCGCTGGCCGAGCGCGCGCTGCGGCAGTCGCTGATCATCTCGGACGCTGGCGTCGGGATCCTGTTCATGCGGCCGATCTCCGGCGTGTTGACGGTCGCCGCGCTGGTTGCCGTGCTGGTGCCGATAGTGGGTGCGGTGATGGCGGCCCGGCGTCGCAGCGCCGCCCGCGCGCTCTCGGCGCGTTAGGCGAACCCAGCGCAACGCAATGCCGGGGTACTGCCGGCGTCAGCCGTTCAGGTGCCGGTGAAACGCGGCTTGCGCTTTTCCATGAAGGCCGCCTGACCCTCTTTGTAGTCGTTGCTGGCAAAGCAGGCCATTACCGCCTGCTCGGCGGCCGCCGGGTCGCGGTGCTCGGCGTCCTTGACGACCTCGCCGACGACCCGCTTGGCGCAGCGTACGGTCAGCGGCGCGTTGCCGGCGATCGTGCGTGCCAGTTCCTCGACCGTCGACTCGAGCGCGTCGTCGGCGGTAACGCGGTTGACCAGCCCCATGCGCTCGGCCTCGCGGGCATCGAACTGGCGACCGGTGAAGAACATTTCTTTCGCGAACGCCGGGCCGACGAGGTCGACCAGCGGCTTGGCACGGTTGTAGCCGTAACCCAACCCCAGCTTGGCCGCCGGAATGCCGAACTTGGCGTTCTCGGTGCAGATGCGCATGTCACAGCAGACCGCCACCGCGGTGCCGCCGCCGATGCAGTAGCCGCGCACCATCGCAATAGTCGGGATCTGCATGTCCAGCAGTGCCTGGTAGGAACGCTGCGTGATGTCCTGGTAATGGGCCAACGCCGCAGCTTCCTGGCGCTCGTCCTTGAACTTAGAGATGTCCGCGCCCGAGGCGAAGGCCTTGCCGCCGTTGCCGGCAACGACCATCACGCGCACTGCCGGATCGGCGGCGAAGCCGGCCATGATCTCCAGCGCCGCCTCCCACATCTCAAGCGAGATCGCGTTGTGTCGCTCGGGATTGTTGAAGATCATCCAGCCGACGCCGTCGTCGACACGGAAGATCATCTTTTCGCTAGGCATGGGTCGGTCCTCGGTTCAGTGTCAAACAATGCCCCGGTCCCGCAGGCCGGCGATTCCATCGGGCGTGTAGCCGAGCTCGGCGAGCACGGCGTCGGTGTGTTCGCCGGCCGCCGGCGGATGCGCCGCGATCTGGCTGGGCGTGCGGCTCAGCGTCACCGGCTGGCCGACATAGGCCACGCCGTCGTGTTCCTGCGCGATGCCGAGGTGACGGACCTGCGGATCGTTGAAGGCCTGGTCGATCGTGTAGATCGGCCCGCACGGCACGCCCGCGTCGTTGAGCAGCGCGATCCATTCGGCGGTATCGCGCTCGGCAAAGCGGCGGTCGATTTCGACCTGCAGGCCGTCGCGGTTCTTCGATCGTTGCGCGGCCGAGACGTAGTCGGGTTGGCTCAGCAGCTCCGGCGCCCCGATCGCCTCGCAGAAGCGAACCCAGATCCGGTGGCCGGCAACAGCCAGGTTGATGTGGCCATCGCGGGTACGGAACACGCCGGTCGGTATCGCGGTCGGGTGGTTGTTGCCAGCCTGCCCGGCGACGTCGCCCTTCATCAGCCAGCGCGCGGCCTGGAAGTCCAGCATGAACAGTTGCGCCTGCAACAGCGACGACTGCACCCACTGCCCGCGCCCGGACTTCTCGCGCTCGAGCAGCGCCACCGTGACGCCATAGGCGCAGAAGATGCCCGCACACAGGTCGGCAATCGGGATGCCGACCCGCACCGGCCCCTGTCCCGGCAGCCCGGTGATCGACATCAGCCCGCCCATCCCCTGGGCGATCTGGTCGAAACCGGGACGAAGGCGGTACGGCCCGTCCTGGCCATAACCGGAAATGCTGGCGTAAACCAGCCGCGGGTTGATCGCGGCCATGGTTTCGTAATCGATGCCGAGCCGGTTCTTGACGTCGGGGCGGTAGTTCTCCACCAGCACGTCGGCGCTGGCGACCATCTTCTTCAGGATCGCGATGCCTTCGGGCGACTTCAGGTTCAGCGTCATGCCGCGCTTGTTGCGGTGCACGTTCTGGAAGTCGCTGTCCTCGCGCGGTCCACCTACGCCGTCGCCCTCTTCCATCGCCGGCGGCATCTCGACCTTGATGACCTGGGCGCCCCAGTCGGCCAGCTGGCGGACCGCGGTCGGTCCGGCCCGGACGCGCGACAGATCGATGACCGTGATGTGCGACAGGGCGTTGGATGCGTGCATGGGGACACAGTCTAGCGCGCCCAGGGGCGGCACATCAAGGCGGTGGCTGCCCGACAGAGCGTGAGGCCAGGCGCGATTGAAACTTTAGCGCGCCTCCTCACGATTTCGTTTCAATTGAGTTCGGCCAGTCGCCGTGTTACAACGATTCGACCCACTCCCCGGAGACACCGTGCATCAGACCCTTCTGACTTGTATTTCCCGCGTGCTCCTGCTCCCGCTTGCCATGGCCGCCGCGGCGGTGCAAGCGCAGGACTATCCGAAGGCGCCGGTACGAATCGTTGTGCCGTTCGCGGCGGGCGGCTCGTCGGACGCGGTCGCACGGCTGGTCGCGCAGAAAATGACGGCAGCCATGGGCCAGACATTCGTGGTGGATAACCGCGGAGGCGCAGGTGGCAACCTCGGGGCGGAGCTGGTGGCGAAGTCAAAGGCGGACGGCTACACGCTCTTGTTTGCGGCCGGCTCGTTCGCCGTGAATGTCTCGCTTTTCGACAAGCTGCCCTATGACCCGCTGAAGGATTTCGATCCCGTCATCCAGGTCTGTACCGTAAACGGGATTCTCGTGGTTCACCCGTCGGTCAAGGCCAACACCGTGCAGGAACTGATCTCGCTGGCACGGGCGCAGCCCGGCGCGATCAATTACGGCTCGGCAGGCAGCGGCACCACGCCCCACCTGGCTGGCGAATTGTTCAAGGCCGGGGCGAAAGTGGACATGACGCACGTGCCCTACAAGGGCAGCGGTCCGGCGTTGGCCGATCTGATTGGCGGACAAACCCAGGTCATGTTCGCCAATATCCCGGGCACGCTGCAGCAGGTCAAGGCCGGCAAGCTTCGCGTGCTGGCAGTCACCAACGACAAGCGATCCTCCGCGCTGCCCGACGTGCCGACCATCTCTGAAGTGGCGGTGCCCGGTTACCGGGCGGCAACATGGTTCGGCGTGCTGGCGCCGGCTGGCACGCCCCGGGACATCGTCGCCAGGCTCAATGCTGAGTTTGCGAAGGCGCTGGCCGCGCCCGATCTCGTGGAGCATTTGCGATCCGAAGGGGCAGACGTGGTGGCGGGGAGCCCGGAGCAGTTCCGGACATTCCTCAAATCAGAAGTAGATCGCTGGGGCCCGATCGTCCGGGGCGCAGGCATCAAGCCCAACTGATCGCCCGCTTCGTTCAACAGCCGACGGCCTGGCCGTCGCGCCGGTGGTCGGATCCGGCTGCATACACCACCTCGCCCGCATCAGCGGGTAGGCGCTGGATCAGTTGCGCAGAGCCAAAGAGCAGGTTGCCCGGCGCCTGTATCTCTGGCCGGTGGCCCATGTCCTGCAGGCCCTGCACGACGGCCTGCGGGACACCGGGCTCCACCGTCAGAGCGCCGGTGTCGTTGATGCGCCAGCGGGGCGCATCGGAACAGGCCTGCGGATTCAGTCCCTCTGCAACGTGGCGCAGCACCATCTGCACATGGCCCTGTGCCTGCATGTTTCCGCCCATCACACCAAACGCCATGACGGGCTGCCCACCTTGCGTGAGGAACGCCGGAATGATGCTGTGCAGCGGCCGTTTTCCGCCCGCGACCTGGTTCACGTGCCCCGGCGTGGTGACGAAGCCCGAGCCGCGGTTATGCAGCGAGATGCCAGTGCCCGGCACCACCACGCCCGAACCGAAGCCCCGGTAGTTCGACTGGATGTAAGACACCATTCGCCCGTCCTTGTCTGCGGTACAGATATAGACGGTCCCGCCGACAGGCGGCTTGCTCGGCCCGTGCACCAAAGCGCGCTTCAAGTCGATGCCGCGGGCACGCTCTTTCAGATGCGCCGGGTCCAGTAGCTGCGCCGCTGTCCATTGCATGTGCACAGGGTCGGCCACGTGCGCATGCAAGTCTGCGAAAGCCAGGCGCATGGCCTCGATTTCCAGGTGCATGCGTTGCGCTGAGCCCAGCGCCGTCTGGTCATAAGGCAGGTGCTCCAGCAAGCCCAGCGCGATGAGCGCCGCGATACCCTGTCCATTGGGCGGAATCTCCCACACCTGGCGGCCGCGGAATTCGACGCCGATCGGATTGACCCATTCAGAACGGTGTTGTTCGAGGTCAGCGCGACTGAGCACACCGCCATGGTCTGCTGCGTGCCGGCACATGGCGTCGGCCAGTGCACCGCGATAAAAAGACTCGCCCCGTGTGCGGGCGATGTCTTCGAGCGTCCTGGCCTGGTCCGCAAAGCGCCAGACTTCGCCTGCCACCGGCGTGCGGCCACCAGGCATGAATGCGTCGAAGCCCGGGCACTCCCGCAATAGCGCTGCCTGTTCACTCCATTGCCGGCTGATGACCGGACTCACGGGGAAACCGTCGCGTGCATGACGGATCGCATCGGCGAACAAATCCTCGAACGGCAGTTGGCCGAAGCGCTCGGAGAGAGATACCCATCCTGCGACCTGGCCGGGGACGGTGACGCTCTCCCAGCCGCGCAAGGGCATGGCCTCCATCGCTTTGAAGCGCGCCGCGTCCCACTGCGCCGGCGAGCGCCCCGAACCGTTGAGGCCATGCAATTTGCCGCCCTCCCAAACCAGCGCGAACGAGTCGCCGCCGATGCCGTTCATGACGGGCTCGACGACCGTCAGCGCTATCGCCGAAGCCAGCGCGGCATCGATGGCGTTGCCGCCTCGCGCAAATACCGCCATGCCGGCCTGCGCGGCGAGCGGCTGAGAGGTGGCCACGATGTTGCGGGCCAGGACGGGTTGGCGTCCGGATGGGAAAGGAAGGTTGGTGTCCATGTTTTGTGAGTGCCTGCCTCGGTTGATACGCCGCGTGACCCTGATGAGTGTATTCATCGCAGGAGTCGCCGGGGCGCCCAAGCCCGTACGATATGCAGATGAGCGAAATTGCCACCCCACCGCCGACCTACGACCGGCGGATGATCGGCTGGCTGTCCCTGGCGCAGCTCATCTCCTGGGGCAGCGTGTTCTATACATTTGCGCTGCTGCTCGAACCGGTCGAGCGTGAGCTGGGTCTCAGCCGCGCCCAGTCTTCTCTCGCATTCAGTCTCGCCTTGTTTGCCGAGGGTATCGCTGCTTACCCGATCGGAAAGTGGATCGACCGGGGCCACGAGCGCGCGGTGATGACCGGCTCCTCGCTCCTTGTGGGCGCATGCCTGATCGCACATAGCCTCATCGACAGCGTTGCCCTGTTCTACGCGGTGTGGATCGCGCTCGGTATCGGGTTGGCAGGAACGCTCTACAGCCCGGTGTTCGCCGTTGTCACGCGGCGCTTTCCGAATGACTTCCGGCGCGCGATCATCACGCTCACATTCCTCGGTGGCCTGGCGAGCACAGTGTTTATTCCGCTCTCGCACTTCCTGATCGAGTCAATGGGTTGGCGGCATGCCCTCTGGGTGTTGGCCGCCCTTCACTTTCTCGTTTGCGCGCCGCTGCATGCCATGCAATTGCGCGGCGCGCCGAAGAAGGCGGTGTCATCCGCATCGGCGCCGTCACATCCGCCGTCGGTGTATCTGCGAAGCGCGCCCTTCCTGCTGCTCGGTGTGTTCGCCGTCGGGATGATGGGCGTCACTTCTGCGCTCCCACCGCACATGATCAGCCTGTTGCGCGGAACCGGCCTTGGCGAAGCCTGGGTCGTCGCGATTCCCGCGAGCATCGGCGTTCTCCAGGTGCTCGGTCGTTTGCTCCTGTACTTCTTCGAGCATCACTTCGACGTGCACGTGGCCAATCGGATGATCCCGATGCTGATTCCGCTCGGGCTGGGCGCTCTGATCGTGGGCGCAGGCCACCCCTGGGCCGCCGTTCTGTTCGTGATTCTCTACGGCCTGGGCAACGGCATGATGACCATCGTCAAGGGAACGGCCGTCGCGCAGTACGTCAATCGCGAACATGTGGCTTCGCTCAATGGTGCATTGGGCGTTCCGATTGCGATTGCGCGAGCGCTCGCGCCCTTCCTGATGGGCGTGCTCTGGACCGCCGAAGCCGGCTACCGCTGGGGACTCTGGCTGATGCTGGGCGTCACCGTGGCCTCGGTGCTGGCGCTGGTACTGGCGCAAAAGCGATCGCTCGTGCCGGCCTGACGCCTGCGCTCTTCTTCCATCGCGCGGGCACACCCTGCCGCAAAGAGCAGCACCGCCGACGAAAAGTAGATCCACATCAGGACCACCACCAGCGATCCCGCCGCGCCGTAGGCCGAAACCACCGCCGCCGTCGAGAGGTAAACCGTCATGAGTTGCTTGCCGATGGTGAACAGAATGGCCCCGACGAATGCGCCGATCACGATGAACCGGATCGCAGGCTTTCGGCCCGAGCTGATCCGCATCAGAGCGATGAAGAGCGCGGCGCTGACAAGGAATGCGATGAGCTCATTGACCACGCGAAGCAGCGTTTCCAGGGCCAGCTGGTCGCCGGCCCAACCTGAAAAAAGACCCAGCAGCGTAGAGATGACGAGCGACACGAGCAGCATGAAACCGAACGCAAGGATGTAGCCGACTCCTCGCAGCCGCAACGAAGCTGTGTGCCACCACTTCTGTTTGCGCTGCGCCTCACTTCCGTGCGCCCAAAGTCGCTGAAGTGCTTCCTGCAGTTCCCCGAACACTCCCGTTGCACCGAAGAGCAGCACCACAAAGCCGATCAGGGTCGCGATGATTCCTTGGGCAGGCTTCTTGGCACTGGCCAGTGCCTCCTTGACGAGCGCGCCGCCCTGATCACCCACCACGGAAGCGATTTGCGCGACCATACCGCGCTCCAGCACATCACGATCGAGCCACCAGCCGAGGATGCCGACAACCACGATGAGAAGAGGCGCCAGGCTCAGGATGCCGTAGAACGACATCGCGGCGCTCATCTGGGCACCGCCCGCGTCCCTCCAGAGCCGGCCCGCTCGAACCAGCGGCCGGACCGCCACGCCGAGGTTGCGCACCCAGGCGGGCAGGTGAGAGAGGATGCCGCGCATGGCCGCCTCAGAGATTGGGCGCGAGCAATCGCTCCAGCAACTTCACATCAGCCCCGCGCCGCGCCGCCTGGTCTTTCAACTGGTCTTCGCCGATCTTGCCGACGCTGAAATAGGTGCTGTCTGGGTGCGCCAGATAGAAACCGCTGACGCTGGCAGCAGGCGTCATTGCAAGGCTTTCGGTCAGGCCCATGTCGGCAACCTGAGCCTGCAGCAATTCGAACAATTCACGTTTGACGCTGTGGTCCGGGCAAGCCGGATAGCCAGGCGCGGGTCGGATGCCCCGGTACTTCTCGGCAATCATGTCCTCGTTGGACAGACCTTCGCCCACCGCGTAGCCCCAAAGATCGGTGCGCACGCGATGATGCAGCGCTTCAGCAAAGGCTTCAGCCAGACGGTCGGCCAGCGCCTTGAGCATGATCGCGGAGTAGTCGTCGTGGTCGGCCAGGAAATACTGCTCCTTCTTGTCGACGCCCAGCCCGGCCGTGACAGCGAACGCGCCGACATAGTCTGCAGCCACCCCCCGGGGCGCGACAAAATCCGCCAGGCAACGGCTCGGACGCATCACACCGTCGATGGCGTGCTTTTCTGTCTGCTGGCGCATGCCGTACCAGGTCATCGCGACCTGGCTGCGGGATTCGTCGGTGTAAAACTCGATGTCGTCGTCGTTCACCGTGTTGGCCGGCCAGAAGCCCATCACTGCATTGGCCGTCAGCCAGCGGCCTTCGACCAGCCGCTGCAACATGCGCTTGCCGTCAGACAGCACGCGCTGCGCTTCGGCACCGACGATTTCATCTTTCAGGATTGCAGGGAATGCTCCGGCGAGATCCCACGTCTGGAAGAACGGACCCCAGTCGATGTACTTCGCGAGTTCGGCCAGGTCAAAGTTGCGAAACACACGGCGTCCGATGAATTTCGGCACCGGCGGGGTGTAAGCATTCCAGTCGATCGGCGTCTTGTTGGCGCGAGCCTTCGCCAGCGGCCACATCGGAACCTGCTTCTTGTTGGCGTGCTGGAAGCGCACCTTGTCGTAATCGGCATTGACCTCGGCGATGTACTTCGCCGCCTGGTCCGACAGCAGCCCCTGCGCCACGCTCACGCTGCGCGATGCGTCGGGCACATAGACCACGGGGCCTTCGTAGTGCGGTGCGATTTTCACCGCCGTGTGCACGCGGCTCGTCGTCGCGCCGCCGATCAGCAACGGAATCTTGCGGATGCGGAAGTGATCGTCCTTCTGCATTTCACTGGCGACGTATTGCATCTCTTCCAGCGAAGGCGTGATCAGGCCCGAGAGACCGACGATGTCCGCGCCCTCGACCTTGGCACGCGCCAGGATCTCGTGGCAGGGCACCATCACGCCCATGTTCACCACCTCGAAGTTGTTGCACTGGAGCACGACGGTGACGATGTTCTTGCCGATGTCGTGCACGTCGCCCTTCACGGTCGCGATGACAATCTTGCCCTTGGCCTTGACGTCTTCGCCCGCTGCCGCCTGCAGCCGCTTTTCTTCTTCGATGTAGGGGATGAGGTGGGCGACAGCCTGCTTCATGACCCGCGCGGATTTCACCACCTGCGGCAGGAACATCTTGCCCTGGCCGAACAGGTCGCCCACGATGTTCATGCCGGCCATGAGCGGGCCTTCGATCACATGCAACGGGCGTCCGCCCCCGGCCAGGATCTCCTGGTAGGCCTCTTCGGTATCGGAAACGATGAAGTCCGTGATGCCTGCAACGAGCGCGTGCGACAGCCGCTGACCCACCGTTCCTGCGCGCCACTCGTTCTTTTTCGTTTCGTCCTTGGCGCCACTCTTGGCCGACTCTGCGATTTCAACGAGACGCTCGCCCGCATCTGCACGGCGGTTGAGCACCACGTCTTCGACGCGTTCGCGCAGCTGCGGCTCAAGCTCGTCGTACACGCCGACCATGCCGGCATTGACGATGCCCATGTCCATGCCCGCCTGGATCGCGTGATAGAGAAAAACCGTGTGGATCGCTTCGCGCACCGGGTCGTTGCCGCGAAATGAGAAGCTCACGTTCGACACGCCACCCGACACCTTCGCGCCCGGCAGGTTCGCCTTGATCCAGCGCGTTGCGTTGATGAAATCGACCGCGTAGTTGTTGTGCTCTTCGATACCGGTGGCGATGGCGAAGATATTGGGATCGAAGATGATGTCCTCGGGCGGAAAGTCGATCTCATCGACGAGCAGTCGGTAGGCGCGCTCGCAGATCTCGACCTTGCGCTCGTAAGTGTCCGCCTGTCCCTTTTCGTCGAACGCCATGACCACAGCGGCTGCGCCGTAGCGCTTGACGAGGCGCGCCTGGTGCAGGAAAGCATCCACGCCCTCCTTCATCGAAATCGAATTGACGATGCCCTTACCCTGTATGCAGCGCAGGCCCGCTTCGATCACGTCCCACTTGGACGAGTCCACCATGATCGGGACGCGCGCGATGTCGGGCTCGCTCGCGATCAGGTTCAGGAACCGCACCATGGCCGCCCTGCTGTCGAGCATGGCCTCATCCATGTTGATGTCGATCACCTGCGCGCCGTTTTCCACCTGCTGCCGCGCCACCGCGAGGGCTTCCTCGAACTGACCGTTCAGGATCATGCGGGCGAAGGCCTTGGAACCGGTGACGTTGGTACGCTCGCCGACATTGACGAACAGGGTTGCGCGATCGATCGATACCGGCTCCAGACCGGACAACTTCATGGGAGGCGTAACGGTGGAAACCGCGGGGTCGGGGATGGCGCTCATGACTGTCTCACCTTGCTTGCAAACCGGCTGGGGCCGGCCGTGACTTGAACCTGAAGGTGAGCGCGGTTAGGTATTTTCAAGCCTGGCCCTTAGGCAAACGGCCTAGGGGCTGCAGCGCTCCTTGAAATAGCATTCATTCTAAATGCACCACCTCAACGCTCTTCGCCATCCGTTGCCCGGCTTGTTCGGGCGATTGCTGGGTCGCAGCCCGCCTGCGGACTTCGTGGAATCGCGCCAGGCCAGGGACCGGCGCCGCAAGATCGCCGGCTCCAATTCAGCCGAGCGTGCAGCCGAGATGCTCTGCGCCCCCAGTGCGCTCATGCAACTGACGCTGGACGAAGCGCTACGGGTGGTCTCGTTCATGAAGCCCTGCCGGATTCCCCAGGGACGGACTTTCATTCGCGAAGGCGATGCACGTCACACCGATTTCATGCTGCTCGTCCTGCATGGCGAGGTGACGGTGGAAAATTCGGTCGTCAGTCGCAGCGAGCCGCTCACCGTCACGGTGCTGGGCCCAGGCAGCATCATCGGCGAGATCGGCCTGCTTGATGGTGCGCCCCGCTCTGCCTCATGCATTGCGATGAATGACTTGCGCTGCGCCATGCTCACTCGCGAAGCCCTCAACGAATTGCTGGACGAAGACCCGCGTACGGCAGCCAAGTTGATGATGGCTATTTCGCTGCGAATTGCGCAGCGGATGCGCGAGACGCAGGACAAGCTCAAACTCTATTCGCAGTTGACGCAGGCCATGAACGAAGAGATCAACGAGTTGATGCCGCACGAGGCCTTGCACCACTAAGGCAACCCGTTGGATAACCTGTCAGGGGCTGTCGGGATAAACTGCCGCGCGTGACCACCTTCGCAGCACTCCTGGCCTATCTCGTCGTCTTGTCGATCATGATCGCGTTCATCTGCGCGGTGCGTGCAGCCCGCCTGAAGAACAGATTCAAGCGCCTTGCACCATTAACGGGCCGAAGCATCGATGAAATACTGAAATCGGTCGGTAAACCCGGCCACCGGAGCCGAACCGCCCCCAATCGGGAAATTCTGGAGTGGAAACGGGTGGGGTTCCATATCGCGCTGGCCTTCACCAACAACGTCTGCGATGGAATCATTCAGGTGGAAGGCAGCACGGACTGACGTGCCGTATCCCGGAAATCGGGGACATCAAGGAAGGCCCTGATTTCGGGCACGAGTCGTGCTTGTAAGCTTGGGTCTCTTCGGTTGGGCGCTTATTTGCAAGTTTCTTCAGCCCGACCACTCGCATCCCCCGGAACGGGAAGGTTCCGGGGGATTTTTTTTCAACGACCGCCTTACAGAGGCAGGTCCGCCTTCTTCAGCGTGCGCAGCACAAAGCTCGACTTGCTGTGCCGGATGCCCCGAATCTTGTAGAGCTTCTCGCGCAGCAGCCGCTCGTAGTCACGCGTGTCCTTCACCGCAACGCGCAAGAGGTAGTCGTAGTCGCCCGACACCAGGTACGCCTCGATCACTTCCGGGATCGCAGCCAGGACTTCTCCGAACTTTTCCAGCGTGTTGTCGGAATGGCTGTCGAGCGTGACCTGTACCAGCACGGTGTCGGCGAGGCCCAGCGCCTGGGCGCTCAGCCGTACGGTATAGCCCTCGATCACCCCGCCGAGTTCCATCTTGCGAATGCGTTCCCAGCACGGCGAGGTGGACAAACCGACGGCCTGCCCGATCTCCTGAAGGCTGGCGCGGGCATTAGCCTGCAGAACTGTCAATATTTTCCGATCGATTGCATCCATGAAGATGGATTATCTGAGCATTCCTGTAAATTCAGGAATTTTTCCTGTGTCGATCGGAGAATGCGGAAAGTTCGGGAAGACTTTTGGACGCGAGACAGCCACACTGTAAGCATTCCAGAGGGCCTACCGGTGCTTTCGGAAAAACAAGTGGCTGGTGGGTTACCGCCCGCCAGCCAGCTTGATTGAAGGATGCACGGCGCACCGGGGCCAAAAGCCTCAGGCCGCTTCCTTGTAGAAAAACTCGCGCTGGCGCGAGCGTGCGGCCAGCGGCTGCACCGCCTCGCGGATGGCGCCAATATGGTCCGGTGTCGTGCCACAGCAGCCCCCGACGATATTGACCAGCCCTTCGGCCGCGAACTCTCGCAAAAGGCGCGAAGTCACGTCGGGCGTTTCATCGAAACCGGTTTCACTCATCGGATTGGGCAATCCGGCGTTGGGATAGCAGCTGATGAACGTGTCGGGGGCAACGCGCGCCAGTTCCTGGATGTAAGGCCGCATCAGTGCAGCGCCCAGGGCGCAATTCAGGCCGATAGCCAGCGGTTGCGCATGGCGCACGCTGTACCAGAAAGCAGTCACGGTTTGCCCGCTGAGGATTCGACCCGACGCATCCGTGACGGTCCCGCTGATGATGATGGGCAGTCGCTCGCCTGTGTTCACGAAATACTCGTCGATCGCAAACAGCGCCGCCTTGGCGTTGAGCGTGTCGAAAATCGTTTCCACCAGCAGCAGGTCCGAGCCGCCTTCAACCAGGCCTTCGACCTGCTCGTAATAGGCCGCGCGCAGCTTCTCGAAGTCGACGTTGCGTGCAGCGGGGTCATTGACGTCCGGACTGATGCTCGCTGTCTTGGGTGTGGGGCCGAGGGCACCGGCGACGAAGCGCGGCTTGTCTGGCGTGGTGAACTTGTCGGCTGCGGCACGCGCGAGTTTGGCCGACGCGAGGTTCATCTCCCTGGCCAGGTGGCCCAGGTCGTAGTCGTCTTGCGCAATGCTTGTCGCGCCGAAAGTATTGGTTTCCAGGATGTCCGCACCGCTGGCGAGATAGGCCTCGTGGATGTCGCGGATCACATCGGGGCGCGTCAGGCTCAGCAGGTCGCCGTTGTTGCGCAGGTCCTTGGGGTGGTCTTTAAACCTGTCGCTGCGGTAGTCGGCCTCCGTCAGCTTGAAGCGCTGGATCATCGTGCCCATCGCGCCGTCGAGGATGGCGATGCGTTGTTGCAGGATGCCGGCCAGAGCCTGGCCGCGGGTGTACACAATGGGTTTCATAATGATGGCATTGTAGGAACAAAGTGCAGCACCCACTCAGTTGCGGACAATAGCGGCATCTTGCCCCTAACAGCCACCGCCCAACCCGCCGCGATCCTGCACGAAGTCTTCGGCTACGAACACTTCAGGGGTCCCCAGGCCGCCATCGTCGATCACGTCATCGCCGGAGGCGACGCACTGGTGCTCATGCCCACCGGCGGCGGCAAGTCGCTCTGCTACCAGATACCGGCCATTGCCCGACAGCGTGCAGGACGTGGTGTAACCATCGTGGTCTCGCCACTGATTGCGCTGATGCACGACCAGGTCGGCGCACTGCATGAAGCGGGGGTTGATGCGGCGTTTCTCAATTCGACGCTCTCGATGGACGAAGCGGGCGCGGTCGAAAAGCGCATGCTGCGCGGCGAGGTGACTCTGGTTTATGCCGCACCCGAGCGCGTGACGACGCCGCGATTCCTGTCGCATCTGCAGGCGATGCACGAAAACGGCCGGTTGGCCTTGTTCGCGATTGACGAGGCGCATTGCGTGAGCCAGTGGGGTCACGACTTTCGGCCCGAATACCGTGCACTCACGGTGCTGCACGAGCGCTATCCCGATGTGCCGCGCATGGCGCTCACCGCGACTGCCGACGACATCACGCGCGCAGACATCGTCGAGCGTTTGCAATTGGGCGATGCACGGCAATTCATCAGCAGCTTCGACCGGCCCAACATTCGCTACACCATCGTCGAGAAAAAGGAAGCGACGGCGCAGCTGCTGCGATTCATAGAACGCGAACACGAAGGCGATGCAGGCATCGTCTATTGCCAGACGCGCAAGCGGGTAGAAGAGATCGCCGCCACGCTCAGCGCGCAAGGCATCCGCGCACTGCCCTATCACGCGGGGCTGGACCCCGAAGTGCGGCAGGCGAACCAGGATCGGTTCCTGCGCGAAGAAGGAATTGTGATGTCGGCGACGATTGCGTTCGGCATGGGCATCGACAAGCCCGACGTGCGTTTCGTGGCCCACCTGGACATGCCCAAGAACATCGAGGGCTATTACCAGGAGACCGGACGCGGCGGACGCGATGGACTGCCTGCGGACGCATGGATGGCGTATGGCCTGCAGGACGTAGTGAACCAGCGGCGAATGATTGACGAGAGTCCCGCGGGCGAAGAGTTCAAGCAGGTGATGCGCGGCAAGCTTGATGCGCTGCTTGCATTGGCCGAAGCGACCGATTGCCGTCGCGTGAGGCTGCTCGGGTATTTCGGCGAGGCCAGCACACCCTGCGGCAACTGCGATAACTGCATCGCTCCTCCTGCCGTCTGGGATGGCACGGATGCGGCGCGCAAGCTGCTCTCGACCATCTACCGTGTGCAGCAGCAAAGCGGCATCAGCTTCGGCGCCGGCCACATCATGGACATCCTGCGCGGCAAAGCGACCGAGAAGGTCAAGCAGTTCGGGCATGAGAGCCTGAGCACGTTCGGCATCGGTGCGGAATTCAGCGAGACGCAGCTGCGCGGCGTGCTGCGCCAACTGATCGCCACCGGTTCGCTGTCGGTGGACAGTGAGGCTTTCAATACGCTGCGTCTGACGGCTGGATCGCGCGCAGTGCTCAAAGGCGAGCTCGCGGTGCAACTGCGTGAGTCTGTGTCGCTGCCTGAGCAGGCGCGGCGGCGGCGCACGACCGAGAAAACTCGCGCACCGGTCGCGGCGGCAGGTCTCACGATCGATGGTGCCAACCGGTTCGCCGCGCTGAAGTCCTGGCGAGCAGATGTGGCGCGGCAACACAATCTCCCGGCCTATGTCATCTTTCATGACGCGACGCTGGCTGCGATTGCCGCCATGTCACCCCGCTCGCTAGGCGACCTTCAGGGCATCAGCGGGATTGGTTCGACGAAACTGGAGAAATATGGCCAGGATGTCTTGCGGGTCGTGGCGGAAGTTGGCTGAAAACCCCTACTGCACGTAATCCAGCGGCAACGCAGTCGTCGACTTCAGCACCTCCATCGCAAAGCTCGAGCTGACGTCATGCAGCTCAACCGACTTGATCAGGCGCTTGTAAACCGCGTCATAGCCCGCAATGTCGGGCACGACTATCTTCAGCAGATAGTCGATGTCTCCGCTCATGCGGTAGATCTCCACGATCTCGGGAATATCGCGCGTGCCCTGCACGAACTTTTTCACCCAGGCATCGCTGTGCTGATTGGTGCGCACGGAAACGAATACGGTCACCCCCACATTCAGCTTCGCCGCATCGCAGAGCACCACGTGATCGCGAATCACGCCTTCCTCCTGCATCTTTTGCACGCGTCGCCAGCACGGCGTGGACGACAGGCCGACAGCCTCAGCCAACTCTGCGATCGGGGTTGCACCATTTTTCTGAAGAATGGAAAGTATCTTCAAGTCTTTCTTGTCCATGAGAATTATTTTCTATTTTTATGGTGTTTGAAACCACTATTTTGCAAGCCTTTTCTCCTGGACCGTCCCTAGACTTGCGCTTCATGAACATCTTCACCAAACACCCCAAAAGCGTTGGCGAAAGCTACTGGCAGCACATGGGCACGGCTCTGTCGTTCTCAGGCAGCCTGTTTTACGGCGCGGCGGCAGCGCTCGTGCATGCCGTCTTTCCGTCGCTGTGCACCAACACCGCCAGCCGCACCATCGTGCAGCTTCACAAGCGGGTCATGCTGCGAAAGCGGACGGAGGTGATGACGCTATTGAACGAAACCCATGCTCCGCGCTTCGCGGACCTCGGGCTTGATGCGATGTTCCGCTTCCAGTTGTTCGAGGAATTCATCGACGCTGAACTCAGCCGCGAGGATGTCGACCTGGCGCTTCACGGCGGCAAAGTCGCCCGGGCAAAGCTGCTCCAGCCGCTTCAGGCGCGTACGGGCCTGCGCGCTCAGTAGGGTCTCGTCGCCACCGAGCGCTTCGGTCACGAACATCTTTTCGCGCTGCACCCCGGTCAGTGGCATGAATCGGATCTTGAACGTGAACCTTCGCAGCGCCGCCTGGTCGATGCGGTCGAGCAGGTTGGTGGTGCAAACGAAGATGCCCTTGTAGCGCTCCATGCCCTGGAGCATCTCATTGACTTCGGTCACCTCATAAGTGCGCTGTGCACCGCGCCTGTCCTGCAAGAAGCTGTCGGCTTCATCGAGCAGCAACACCGCCTTCTCGGTTTCGGCTTCACGAAACATCGCCGCCATGTTCTGCTCGGTCTCACCGACAAACTTGCTCATGAGATCGCTGGCCTGCTTGATGAGCAAAGGCTTGTCGAGACTAAGCGCGATGTGCTCCGCAAGAGCCGTCTTGCCGGTGCCCGGCGCGCCGTAAAAACACAGGGTTCCGTGGCCGCGCGCGCGCAGCGCTTCCACGATGCGCGGAATCTCGAATCGCGTCTCCACGTTCAGCATGTCAATGTCGTAGGTCGTAACGCTCGTTCGCGCTCCCGCATCCTGTGGCCGGTTGCCAAGCGCCTGGTCTGAATTGCGCAACTGACGCTCGATCAGACTTTCCATCGTCTCGGGCTCGTCACTCGCCAGGCCCGCGAAGCGCACGGCGGTCCGGATCTGGGCGGGCGTCAAGCCCTTGCGTGACGTGAGCTTGTCAACGAACGCATCGGATACATGAACGCCCTCCAGCGTCTTGCGAACCAGCCCCTCGCGCGCGCCCGGCGGCGGCGACTTCAATTCCAGGTGATAGGCAAAACGTCGCCTGAATGCCGGATCGATCTGCTCGATCCGGTTGGTCACCCATATGGTGGGCACCGCATTGGATTCCAGGATCTGGTTGACCCACGCCTTGCCGCTCACGCTGCTGCTTTGCGGCATCGCAACCTGTTCGGCGCGCGCCATGATCTGCGCAGCTTCGCTGGAGATAGGCGGAAACACGTCCTCCACTTCGTCGAACAGCAACGCAGCCTGTGCGCTGCCTTTGAGGAAGACCTGCGCGATCTGCAGGGAGCGATAGCGGTCACGGCCGGACAGCGAATTGCCGTCGCGGTCCGCGTATTCCACCTCGAAGAGTTCCAGGTTCGCCGCCTGCGCGACCACCTTGGCGAGTTCTGTCTTGCCGGTGCCGGGCGGCCCGTACAACAGCACGTTCACTCCAGCCTCCTTGCGCGCGACTGCATTGCGCAACAACGAACACAGCACCTGCGCGTCTTCATCGACGAAACTGAAATCACTCAGTGCCAGTGCACTCTTGGCTGAGGGCCGCGTGAAAACCGCCATCAATTCGTTCTGGTCGCGGTACTCGCGCATGAGCACCGGAGGCAGCTTCTCGCTCACCTTCATCAGATCGGCCAGGTCGGTGATGTTGTGCTCCGAGATCAGGTTCTCGACCAGGCCAATCCGCTCCAGCCGCGAGCCCGCACGCAGCGCCTCGCCGACGTCGGTGGCATTGACGCCGGCGATTTCGGCGATGGCCGCATACGCCTCCGGCGCGTTGTTCACCTTGAATTCGACGAGGATGCTGCGCAGGTCACGCTGGTACCGCGCAAGCGTTCCGTACAGCAGCAGGGCGCGCTCGGCCTTGTTGAGCTGAAGCAGGCCCGAGAGTGCGTCGATGTTTTTCTCGACCAGCGTCGACTGCTTCTTCAGCGCGTTGGTCAGCCAGTCGCCCGTGACAGCGAGTACCGACAGCAAGTCCTTGGGCTGGTCCTTGGCGTATTCGTCGAGGTAGAAAAAAAGCGTGCCCTCTTCGTACGGACCACGCCAGACGCCATGCCGATCCAGAAACTCCTGGGTGCCGAGTTGCTCGTGGTTGCGCCAGAACTCGTTGTCTTTGCAACGGCGGCCGAGAAATTCGCGCAGCCTGGCCAGCGCCGGAGCAGGCCACACCAGATGGCGCCCTGCGAGCGACAACAGGCCATTCAAGTCGCGCCGCACGTTGAACTTGCCACCTTGCTTGGCCGCCAGCGTCAGGACAAAATGCGAACACATCAGGTCCAGCACCGGCGCGCTCTTGAGGCCCGGTGAGGGGAGCAGCTGCAAATCGGCCGATCGCTTGACCATCCGGAAAGCCTCCAGCACCTGAGGGCGCCTGATTACGTTAACGCGACTTCATGCTACATGGAAGACGCGCATTGTGGGGAATCGTTCCATTCCCCGCTTATTAGCGCGGACAATCCCGCCCATGATCGATCTGTCACATGTACTCGCCGCCGCACAACGCCTGGAGGGCCAGGTGCTCGATACGCCCTGTGTGGAGTCGCGCACGCTTTCGCAAATCACGGGCGCGCAGGTTTTCCTGAAATTCGAGAACCTGCAGTTCACCGCTTCATTCAAGGAGCGGGGCGCGTTCAACAAGCTGGTTCAACTCAGCGATGACGAGAAGGCCCGCGGCGTAATCGCGATGAGCGCGGGTAACCACGCGCAAGGCGTTGCGTTTCACGCGCAACGCCTGGGCCTGAAGGCGACCATCGTGATGCCGCGTTTCACGCCAGGCGTGAAAGTCGAGCGCACGCGCAGTTTCGGGCCGGAAGTGGTTCTGCATGGAGACACGCTCGACGAGGCGCGTTCGCATGCGCTGGAACTGGCTGCGCAGGGCAACCTGACATTCGTTCATCCCTACGACGACGAGGCCATCGTCGCCGGTCAGGGGACCGTGGGCATCGAGATGCTGCGTGCCGTGCCCGATCTGGACACGATTGTTGTGGCGGTGGGCGGCGGGGGCCTGATTGCGGGCATCGCGGTGGCGGCCAAGGCTCTCAAGCCGGGCATCGAGATCATCGGTGTTCAGACGCTGCACTTTCCCAACATGTTCAATGCAGTCAAGCACGAATCGCTGCCGCAGGGCGGCAGCACCATCGCCGAGGGCATTGCGGTGGGCACGCCCGGCAAGATCACCCAGGAGATCATCGAGAAGCTGGTCGACGACCTGGTCCTGGTCGATGAAGGCGACATCGAGCAGTCGATCGTCATGCTGCTCGAAATCGAAAAAACGCTGGTCGAGGGCGCCGGCGCTGCTGGTCTGGCCGCCATGCTCCAGCACCCCGAGCGGTTTCATGGAAAGCGGGTCGGTCTAGTGCTGGGCGGTGGCAACATCGACCCCTTGCTGCTGGCCGCGATTCTGGAACGCGGCATGGTGCGTGCCGGGCGGCTGGCCCGGGTTCGGGTGAGCGCACGCGACGTACCGGGCTCGCTTGCCCGGATCACTGCCATCGTGAGCGAAGCCGGCGCCAACATTGACGAGGTGCATCACCAGCGAGCATTTACAGTGCTGGCTGCGCAGAACGTCGAGATCGAGTTGGTGATCCAGACGCGGGGGCCGGACCACATCCGGGCTGTGCTCGACGCCCTGCATGAGGGTGACTTTCAAGCCGAGGAACAATGATGGAGAAAACGATGGACAGGCAAGTGCTGCAAGGCGCGCTGGCCGAATATTTCGCGCCGTGGGTGCAGGCACTGGGCCTGACGGTAGAGGCGTTCGACAAGGACAGCGTGACGCTGCGCCTGCCCAAGAACGAACAGTTGTCGCGTGTTGGCGGCATGCTGTGCGGGCAGGCGATGATGGCTGCGGCCGACACGTCGATGGTGCTGGCGCTGATCAACCAGTTCGGCGAGTTCCGCCCGTGCACCACGGTACAGATGAGCAGCAGCTTTCTGAAACCCCTGTCCGACCAGGACGCGCTGATCCAGGCTCGCGTGATCCGCACGAGCAAGTCGATGGCTTTCGGCGAAATCGACCTGCGGGGGGCCGACGACGGCAAGAGCGTCAGCCGGGCCAGCGTGACCTACGCGCTGCTCTGACCTGGCCGTTCACACGTTAAAATCTCGCCCATCCGACGTATCCGACGAATCTCCCAAGGAAGCAACATGTCCAGCCCCGAAGCGCGCCACAGCCACGGCGAAGAAAAGCAAGAACCCCAGGATGGGGTCGAAGCGATCGTTCCGATGATGCCGATCGTGCTGCCTGTGATGGGCGGGGTGTTGATGTTCTTGCTGGCGTTCATTGCTATTTACGTGGCTTGAATCGGCACTTTCACTTCATCTGCCCCGACAAGAAAGCCGCCTTTTGGCGGCTTTCGGCGTTCTGGTGGTTTAGCAGCGCACGGCAGTATGTAGGTGAAAACCAGAGGGCCGGAAACGATGAAGCACAGCGCCAAGTCTGGGCTTCTTGATTCGGGGCGGATTCGAACCGCCGACCACTCGTTCCTGAAACGATAGACCGCTGAGCTACCGCCTCAAAGGTAACCAGCAAATGAGGGCCGTGCGCCTTCAAGACGGTTAGCCGCCGTGCCAGCCCGCCCTTATCTGGCTTCGCTGGCACAGGCTTAGGCTGGTGCTGCTTCGGCGAGGTGTTCAGCATGCGTCCGAGCACCGAGTCTCGATCGGGGCGGTGGCTTTCGGGCGTTAGCGGCGACCTACCTAGCCCGTGTCTACATGCGGCTACGCAGTAGGCGGGTCAATCCAATCAGACGCGCGAGACTTTGATCCCAGCTTCTCTCTTTTGATCTTCTTGAGTAGAAGCTCCAGCCACGCTTCAAGGTATTCAAGGCTGTCTTCTCCAAGCTCGGCAGGACGCTCAAGAGTCACGCGGCCCTCATCCAAGTCCCAAACATCGCGGCGTATGCCGGCAGGGGACGACGCGCCAGCAACCTGGTC
Source organism: Ramlibacter sp. (assembly GCA_046597415.1). Taxonomy (GTDB): domain Bacteria; phylum Pseudomonadota; class Gammaproteobacteria; order Burkholderiales; family Burkholderiaceae_C; genus Ramlibacter. The sequence goes on along the minus strand of JBKJKT010000056.1, from coordinate 9,083 downwards.
ATGCGTTGCGTTTTGCTGTCGAGAAGGGGAACGCTCTGATGGCCTGTCCTCGGTAACTTGAATGGTTGAGTCTTCTTGAAGGGATTGAGGCGAATGATAAGCCCCTGTTTCACGCGAAACAAACTCCAAAGTTTCGCGATAGGTCCGGATAGGCGTGTCTACCGCCGCCTGCGCGAAACCTCGTTTCAGCAGGAAGGCCCGCAAGTTCTCATCACTTGGCGGGCTGTCCCCAAACTCATCAAAGAGCGTCTGAAAGAGGGCAGGGGCGCGAGCCGCTTTGCGAATCGCAGCGGTGCGCCCCTGTGATGCAGAGGGGTCGACCAGGATCGTCAGGGCATCAGAGCTGATCTTCAAGTCTTTGCCGACTTCGTCCAGTAGCAGGTACTTCTTCAGAGCAGAGAGAACACCCAACGAACTGCCGTTGACGCCCGTGTAGCCCATCGCCTTGCAAATTACTTCCGGGTCCGCCTTGTGCAAATGCTCCTTGTCGTATATACGCCGGGCGCGGTCGACGGCATCAGGAAGGCTGATGATCGGGTAGTTTGGGCTGCGAACGCGAGTGGCCATGGCGGGTGCTCCATCATCTAGTCTGGTCAGACGATAGCACATGACTCCTTACCTCTACCGCGTTTGGGAAAAAATATTTCGCGGTATGCGTTAGCTGGCAATTTTTTCCTGATACAGTTCACCCATCGATTCACGAGGTGAACTATGAGGAGATGATCTAGAGGACGGGCAAGCCATCGCCGCCGGCACCCGCCCCAAATGGAAAAGGCCCTCAACAGTCCAGACTTGCGACGGACGAACTGTATGAGGGCCGGAGTGGCGCTGTTACGCAGTGTGGGGTACGCCGGATGCGCCGGCGGCCTTCCTATCCTTGGGCCCGGGCTCGATTCCGGTGCTCCACCATTTTTTTGCATTTTACAGCGCGTGCCGTGCGGAGGCTATCGCTAAGGCCAGTGGATTGCCGATGAATAGCGACTACGTCGTTTACGTTGATGAGAGCGGGGATCACAGCCTCGAAAGCATTGACAAGAATTACCCCGTCTTCGTCCTGTCGTTCTGCGTGTTCAACATCGCGGCGTACACGACGCAGACAGCGCCTGCGCTGCGCAAGTTGAAGTTCGAGCTATTTGGACACGACATGGTCGTCTTTCATGAAATCGACATCCGCCGCAAGCGCGGTGCGTTTTCAAAACTCTCGAAGGAGATGCGCGAGAAATTGATGGACGACCTGACGGCTATCGTGGCGGGCGCCCCGATGGAGTTGCTTGCGGTAGTGATCGACAAGAACAAGCACAAGGGAAAATATGCGTACCCGGCGCACCCCTATCATCTTGCATTCGAATTCGGCCTGGAGCGGTTGTTTCGATGCATGAGTGCGCACGGCCAGCAAGATCGCACAACTTACGTAGTGTGCGAAGCGCGAGGAGCCGCAGAAGACAAGGAACTTGAGCTTGAATTCCTGCGCATCCGAGACGGGGCGAATTACCTTCATCGCGTACTCCCGTTCGAACTTGTCGTGGCCGACAAAAAGACGAATTCCGAAGGGCTGCAACTCGCAGATCTGACCGCTCGACCGATCGGCTTGTCAATCTTGCGCCCCAATCAATCGAATCGCGCGTATGACGCGCTGGAACCGAAGTTCTGCCGCGACTGGTTGGGTAGGAAGAATGGGTACGGCCTAAAAGTGTTCCCCTGAAAGCAGAAGGGCCCCTGTAGTATCAGGAGCCCGACGCCGGCCGCGTAGTCGCAACCCATTTGTGCTCAAGTGTACCGCGAACGGTACGAGTGTGCCATGACACACTTTATTCTCCTCAGCATGCCCATTAGCCGGGCTCGCAGGCGTTCAAGCGAAGGGCGCGGCGTGTCATCAGGCGGGCCTTGGCCGCGATCTGTGACGTGAGAATGGGGTTGACAAGTGGCGGCCTTTACGCCGGCAACGTTCCAGCGCCGCGACGCATAACCCTATGCAAGTTTTGCATTGTTTTCCATCCCGTTCGCCCACAAGTCGCCTGCCCCGTCCCTAAAATCAGTTTTCCAGCCGACCCGCGGACCCCGTGGAACACCCTTCACGACCGTCATGCTGCTCACCCTGCAGCACCGCCCGCCGACTGCGCCAAGCCCGATGTCAAAAGGGCGCGCGCTCGTCACAGCCGTCCCGAGCCCTGCGCCCTCCTGAAATCAGGTTTTACTTTAGGAGCTTTGGATGAACTCACCCGTGATGCAGGGGCTGAACTTGAGCGCGCCCGCGTATGTGAAGAACGCGAAACTGATCGCGTGGGTGGCCGACATGGCCGCCCTGTGCAAGCCCGACAGCATCTACTGGTGCGATGGCAGCGAAGAGGAATACAACCGCCTGTGCCAGTTGCTGGTCGATGCCGGCACGTTCACCAAGCTGAGCGAATCCAGACGACCTAACTCCTTCCTGGCCTGCTCCGACCCGTCGGACGTTGCCCGCGTCGAAGACCGCACCTACATCTGTAGCGCGCAGCGCGAAGACGCCGGTCCGACCAACAACTGGATGGCTCCCGACGAGATGCGCGCGACGCTGCAGCCGCTTTTTGACGGCTGCATGAGTGGCCGCACGATGTATGTGGTGCCGTTCTCGATGGGCCCGCTCGGCTCGCCGATCGCCCACATCGGCATCGAACTCTCGGACAGCCCCTACGTCGCGGTGAACATGAAGATCATGACGCGCATGGGCAAGGCCGTTTATGACGTGCTGGGCGTTGATGGCGAGTTCGTTCCTTGCGTCCACACGGTCGGCGCACCGCTGCAACCCGGCGAAAAGAGCGTGAGCTGGCCTTGCAACAAGACCAAGTACATCGTCCACTATCCCGAGACGCGCGAAATCTGGTCGTATGGTTCCGGCTACGGCGGCAACGCGCTGCTGGGCAAGAAGTGCTTCGCGCTTCGTATTGCTTCCAACATGGGCCGCGATGAGGGCTGGCTCGCCGAGCACATGCTCATCCTGGGCGTCACCAATCCGGCGGGCAAGAAATACCATGTGGCAGCGGCTTTCCCTTCTGCGTGCGGCAAGACCAACTTCGCGATGCTGATTCCACCGGCGGGGTTCGACGGCTGGAAGGTCACGACGATCGGCGACGACATCGCATGGATCAAGCCCGGCGCCGACGGACGCCTTTACGCAATCAACCCGGAAGCGGGCTACTTCGGTGTTGCACCAGGCACGAATACCGACACCAATCCCAATTGCATGGCGAGCCTGGACAAGAACGTGATCTTCACCAATGTCGCGCTCACCGATGACGGCGATGTCTGGTGGGAAGGCATGGGCGAGCCACCGGCGCACGCGATCGACTGGCAAGGCAAGGACTGGTCGCCAGAGATTGCGAAGGAAACCGGCGCAAAGGCTGCTCATCCGAATGCACGCTTCACCGTCGCCGCGATCAACAATCCGGCGCTCGATCCGCAATGGGACGATCCGGCCGGCGTGCCGATCGACGCGTTCATCTTTGGCGGTCGCCGGTCCACCACCGTGCCGCTGATTACCGAAGCGCGCAACTGGGTCGAAGGTGTCTACATGGCTGCGACGATGGGCTCTGAAACGACTGCAGCCATCACCGGCCAGGTGGGTGTCGTGCGGCGCGACCCTTTTGCGATGATCGCGTTCGCCGGCTACAACATGTCCGACTACTTCCAGCACTGGCTCAACGTCGGCAAGAAACTCGAGGCTGCAGGCGCGACGCTGCCCCGCATCTACACGAGCAACTGGTTCCGCAAGGGAGAAGACGGCAAGTTTGTCTGGCCCGGCTACGGCGAGAACATGCGCGTTCTGAAATGGATGATCGACCGAATCGAAGGAAAGGCCAGCGGAACGGATCATGTGTTTGGCGTGAGTCCATCGTACGAAGACCTGAACTGGACCGGCCTGGAGTTCACGCCCAGCCAATTCAATAGCGTGATCAGCCTGGACAAGGCTGCGTGGGAAAAAGAGTTGCAGCTGCATGCCGAGCTCTTCAAGCAGCTCGAGCACCACCTGCCCAGGGAGCTGGACGAGACGCTGGCGAAGATCGAAAAGCGGCTGGCTGCCTGACTGCCAGCTCCGCCAAATGGGTGTTACGCCGGGGTGAGTGAGCCGGGGTGAGTGATAGGCTAAGTTAAGTTATTGATGAGAAGGCCGCGTGCGCCGGGCGCCATATAAAAGTCCTGCAGAATCAATGGCCTAGAGAGGTTCTGGCTTAGCATACAAAAAAGTACGCTACGCACACCATGGAAGCCCCGGTGAGCCTTACTTGGCCGGGCTCCAGCGCCAAATTAAGAAAGCCACCGCAAGTGGGGCTCAACTTATCCAGGGATCTCAGATTGCATTGCGCATGAGCCGTTGCGAGCGCCTGGTGAGCTTGGCCTTGCGGCTGACTTGCGCCAGCTCACGACGGGCAGCGGCCCAGTTGGTGAAGATGCCACCGATGTCGCTGGCCAGTTCGCTGGCTGCGAAGGCCACACGCTCGAAGCGAGCGATGGCGGGGTGTTGAGGGATGCGGTTGCTGTGTGAAAGAGTGGTCATGATATTTTTCCCTTGAGATTTAAATTTGATTCCGTCAGTGCGGCGAGGCGTCCGTCAATCGCGCCAGGCCCGCAATTTGTATTCGGTTGGCGCAGGAGCGATGGCTGGCTTGCCCGCATTGCGGCGGCGGGCTGCATGTTCCATCGCAATGCGATAGGACCAGGCATCGAGCGCGTTGCGCAGGGCGGCGGGCATCAGGCGGACCACGCCGGCAAACCAGGAGGTATGAACTGCAGCGGCCATGTCGTTCACCTTCTCAGAAATAGCTCTTGGTGTCGCGCGAGGCACTTGCGGCCATGGCCCGGCTGATATCGGCCATGACGCGCGCGTCGGTCAGTGCGATATCCCAGAACTTCTGGTCTTCTGCTGCCTGCTTGCGGGAGGCCTTGAAGCCGGCGTAGCCGGAACGCAGCGAGATCGCCGCGCGGTGTGCCGGACCTGCCAACAGGGCAATCGCTGCGAACGCAACCGTCCACATCACCATCCAGGCGGCGAGCAGATGACCTTCGGTCCAGGTGTCGACCACCTGATTGGCTGCCACGAGCAATGCGGCAACGATCGCTGCCAGCAACATGCTGGCGTTTGCGCGGGCGCTGTCGAGGCGGTTGGCAATGTTCCTGACGCTCTGGGCCACACGTTCAGCGCGAACCACGCCCGGATGTTCGGTGGGATGGTCCACATGGGCAAATGCAGTCATGGCTTCTTTCCCTTCGTTCGCGAGGTGGAATTACCGATCGCGTAGGGCGATACTAGGGTAATCACTGATATATATCCAATTTTGATTAGTGATGGCTATCATTCACGACAGTGATAAATAGTCCCAATTTCCGAACTCTAGACCTGAATCTGCTTCGGGTCTTCGATGAAGTCATGTCCGAGCGCAACCTCACCCGGGCCGCTCGCAACCTCCACATGACCCAGCCTGCCGTGAGCAATGCCCTCAGCCGCCTGCGGGACGCCGTTGGCGACAAGCTGGTCGTACGCAGCGGCTATGGGGTGGAGCCGACGCCCCGGGCCATGTCCCTTTGGCCAGCCATTGCAGAGGCGCTTCGCCAGATGGAGGCATCGCTCACGCCCGGCAATTTCACGGCTTCCGAGGCGAACAACACCTTCGTTCTGGCGATGGCTGACGCCACGGCGGCGAAGCTGATGCCGGGGCTGGTCGAGATCATCGAGCGCGATGCCCCGGGCGTCTCCATGCGCGTGCTCCCGCTGCTCACCCGGGATCCGCGCGCACTGCTCGACGAAGGGCAGATGGATCTGGCCGTCGGGTACTTCCCGGCGGTGCTCGCCGACCTGTCATCCCAGGAACAGCAGGCGGGCATGTCGGCCTTCGACCATAAAAGGGTCTACAGCGGGGAATATGTTTGCGTGATGCGGACCGGTCATCCACTGGCGCGCGGTCCGATGACACTCAAACGGTATTGCGAGGCGCATCACCTGCTGGTGAGTTTTTCGGGCAAATCTTTCGGCTTCATCGACGAGGCGCTGGCGTCGTTGGGACGAACCCGGCGCATCGTCCTGACAGTCAACCAGTTCTTCACCGCCGGCCGGGTCGTGGCGGCATCCGACTTGCTGACCGTGCTGCCCCGCCACTTCCTGTCGGTGACGGGGTTGGCCAACGACCTGGTTTTGCGGGACCTGCCATTCGAAGTGCCGCCCGTGCATGTCGATTCACTCTGGCATCGCCGGCAGGGCACCCGAAGCGATCATGCCTGGTTGCGGCTGGCGGTCGCTGCGGCAGCGATGAGCGCGTTTGGCCCAACAGGAGATTAACGAACGACTCGCAGGTAGGCGAACGCGGCCTGCCGCATTTCATTGACCTGGACTGGACCGAAGCCAGCGCGCGCTTCTGCGCTTTCCAGCAATGAGCGCGGGATCCCGCCTTTGCGAGACTTGTTCTTGGTGAAAGGAACCTTGCGGAAAATCTGGGCAATCAGGACATACATGGTGTGCTGCGCGCGGTGGCGCTTTGAGTAGATTCATAAAGAATAAGGGTTTTCCCTAGGATTTCAATCTGGTCTTTGGCAAATGTTCATGCCGGTGCGGCATGGGTTGCACCGGACCGGGACATGGCTGCCGGTATCCTCGGTTCGATGACATCCGCCGCATCCGCGATGAAGATTCAGCTGCTTTCCGATCTTCACCTCGAAGCTCATCCGCACTTCCGACCACGTCCCGCTGCGGACGCGCAGTTGCTGGTGCTGGCCGGAGACATCGGCTCCTACCAGAACGGCAGCCAGCTCCAAGACACCGATTTCGGCCTCGCCCGGTTCTCACCCCGACACGGCTGGCCGCATCCGGTGTTGTACGTGCCCGGCAATCACGAGTACGACGGGCTCGACTTCGACGAAACGCACGTACGGCTTCAAGAGACTTGCGAGCGCCTGGGCATTACCTGGCTCGAGAAGGAAATCGTGCAACTGGCGGACGTGCGCTTTATCGGCACCACGCTCTGGGCCGACTTCGACGCGCTCGTGACCGACGAAGACCGCGCCCAGTCCAGTCCAGCTGCGGTGCTTCGCAAGCGCGACAAGGCGTTTCGCGCCGCCAACTTCTACCTGCGCAAGGCAGCAAGCACCCGACGCGGCTTGCCGATGCTCGCTGAGCAGTGGCGCGAAGTGGCGCTCGAATCACAGGACTGGTTACGCAGCGCACTCGAGACGCCATTTGAAGGCACCACGGTGGTGGTGACGCACTTCGCTCCGACGCTCCTCTCCGCCGATCCGCGCTACGGACTTACTCCCGGTACCGCCGGCTTTTGCAACGCGCTCGACGATCTGTTGCCGAAGGCGCAGTTGTGGCTTCACGGACACCTGCACTGCCAGCAGGACTATGCGGCTCACGGATGCCGCGTCGTGGCCAACACGCTGGGGTATGCAGTCAAGGGGGAACAGGCGGGGTTTAGGGAGCAACTGGTGATCGATGTGCCGATCGCCCCCTCATCCACAGGTGCATGACCCTGGTCGCGGCACGCGACACGCTCAGGCGAGCGCTTCTCGCGCCGCACTCACCAAAGCCGCCGTGAGCACATCCAGCACATCCGATTCCAGGTTCCAGCAGTGCCAGTACAGCTGGATCGGAAGCACATGTCCCGGGGCCACATTCACCAGCTGCCCCTGTTCGACCAAGCCATTAGCGAGCAGCTCCGGCAACACGCTGACGCCCCAGCCCGCCAGCACGGCCCGCACCTGCCCCTCAGAACTTGGCACGAACACCTGATGCAACGCAACGTGCTTCAGGCCGAATGACTTCCCGACAAATTCGCACTGCATGTCGTCCTTGCGATTGAATGCAATGAACGGAACGTCACGAAAATTGTGCGGATCCAGCCCGTTCGGAAGCTTCGCCCTCGCCAGCTCCGCTTGTGCAACGGCCACATAGCGCATGGCACCCAACGGCAACACCTTGCAGCCGCGCAGCGCCTGCTTGAGTGTGGTCACGCAGCCCAGCACCTGCCCCTCGCGCAGCCACTCCTGGGTGAAATCCTGATCGTCCGCAATGATCTCCATCGGCAAGCCCTGTCGCGCGAGTTCGCCAAGTGCAGGCAGCGCCCAGGTGGCGATGCTGTCGGCATTGATGGCGATCGAGACCCGCTCTTCTTCACGGCCGCCGCCGATCGAACTCGGCGCCAGCTCTTTCAGGTCGCGCTCCAGGTCGGCGCGCAATAGCCGCATCTGCCGGGTGTGCTTGAGGAGCAGGTGCCCGGCCGATGTCGGCTTGAGCGGCCGGCTGCGCACGATGAGGACCGTTCCGACTTGCGCCTCGAGTGCCCGCAGGCGCTGCGAGACCGCCGACTGCGTAATCGACAGGCGCTGCGCCGCCCGCTCGAAACCGCCCTCTTCCACAATGGCCGCCAGGCATTCCAGTGCGTCCGGATCAAAAGTGCTCATTCATTCCCTCCATTAGTTCGCCTGATGTTTTGGGCAACAGTTTAATTTCACTGTTCAGCTGGCGTGAAATCCGCATACTTCGGTCGCATGCAAGTCATAGTCCTTGGCGCCGGCATCATCGGCATCAGCACCGCGTGGCACCTGAGCGCACTGGGCCATGAAGTCACCGTTGTCGAGCGCCAGCCGGGCGCTGCGCGGGAAACCAGCTTCGCCAACGCAGGTCAGATCTCGGTGAGCTACTGCGAACCGTGGGCCAGCCGGCACGCGCCGGCGAAACTGCTCAAGTGGATGTTCAGTAACGACGCGCCGCTGCTGTTTCGGCCGCAGATGGATTGGCAACAGTGGCGATGGGGCCTGAAGTTCCTCGCGCAGTGCAACGATGCAGCTTTCGAGCGCAACTTGCAGCAGCTCGTTGCACTGGGGGCTTACAGCCACATCGCCCTCAAGGATGTCGTGCACGGTGCAGGCATCGACTACCTGCGCCTGGAGCGTGGCATCGCGCACTACTTCACCGATGAGGCGACCTTCGACGAAGCCGCGAACGCCGTGAGCCTGATGCGCAAATATGGCGTGGAGCGCACGCTGGTGAGCCGGGAAGAACTGCTGAAGATCGAGCCTGCATTCCAGTCCTTCGCACATCGCATCGTCGGCGGTACGTA
>JBKJKT010000206.1:0-11986 GCA_046597415.1 Ramlibacter sp. | reverse complement strand
CCCAAGGGGGCTGCCGCGCCTAAGGGCGGCCTGTCGGCGCGGCGGACCCCCACGCTTGCGGCACGGCGGACCTTCCTGGTCACCTCATTGCTCTGCCTCTCAGGCTGCGGCTTTCAGCTGCGGCAGGCACCTAACTTTGTGTTCAGCTCCATCTATATCTCAGGTGCACGCAACTCATCGCTGGGTAACGAACTCAGGCGCAGCATGGCCTCTGGCGGAACGATCACCGTGTTGCCGGAAACCGCTTCGCCCCAGACTGCACAGGTGATCCTCGACGTATTGGCCGACCAGCGAGAGAAGGTGGTTGTCGGCCTGAATGCAACAGGGCAGGTCCGTGAGTTCCAGCTGCGCATCCGATTCAGATTCCGCCTTCGCACGCCACAGGGCAAGGAGCTGATACCCGATACCGAACTGCTCCAGCAGCGCGACATCAGCTTCAACGAATCCGCGGTACTCGCGAAGGAAGCCGAAGAAGGCCTTCTCTATCGCGACATGCAGACGGACATCGTGCAGCAGATGATGCGGCGCCTTGCTGCAGTCAAATCGCTTTAAACCAAGCCGATGCAGCTCGATCGCGCGGACCTGAAGCTGCTCGATCTGCTCCAGCGCGACGGGCGCACCTCGGTGCAGGCGCTGTCTGAAGCGATTCATCTGTCGGCGCGCGCAACGCTCAATCGCGTCCGCAAGCTCGAGGCCGGCGGCGTGATCGAAGGTTATCGAACGCTCATCAGTCGCTCGGCCCTTGGGGAGCAGATCTGCGTCTTCGCCGAGATCGCTCTGAAGGACCAGCGGCAGGCTGCCATCCAGCGTTTCGAACGGCGGATGGCGCAGACGACGGAAGTCGTGGCCTGCTACATCGTGAGCGGCCGGTACGACTACCTCGTGCGCATTGCGTGCCCGCACCTGGAGCAATACCACCGGCTCATCAATGACTGGCTCGACGATGCATCACTGGGCATCGAGAAGATCGTGACCAACATCGAGCTGCAGACAATCAAGGAATTCACGGGCTTTCCGATTCCGAAAGTGGCAGCAACGCCTGCAGGAGCCTGACGCTGCGCCCTACGTCGCTTCCGAAACGGAAGTCGGATCAAAGGTTCTCAGCGGATTTAGGCGTCGATTCTTCACCGATTGACGTTGCCGGAACTGCACCCGATTTAGACTTGTTTCATCTGATGGAGCAAGAGTCATGAACAACGCAAGCAACAACGCAACGAGTGAATACATTGGAAAGGAAGCGCGTTTCGGCGCCCGCAACTACGCGCCGATCGGCGTCGTTGTCGAGCACGCGAGAGACTGCATGATCTACGACGCCGAGGGTCGCGAGTACATCGACATGATGAGTGCGTATTCGGCAGTGAGTCATGGCCATCTGCACCCGCGCATCGTCGCGGCAGCACAGCGCCAGCTGGAAAAGGTCGCCATTACCTCTCGCGCGTATCACGGAACTGCGCTGGGCCCCTTTCTCGAAAAACTCTGCACCATGTCCGGCTTCGAACGGGCCCTGCCGATGACCACCGGCGCCGAGGGCGTCGAAACCGCCATCAAGTGCGCGCGCCGCTGGGGCTATCGCGTCAAGGGCATTGCCGATGGTCAGGCCGAAATCCTCGTCGCGCGCGGCAACTTCCACGGCCGCACCAGCACCATCGTGGGCTTTTCGACGGAAGACGACTATCGCGACGGTTTCGGGCCCTTCAGCGGCGGTTTCAAGCACTTCGATTTCGGTGACATGGCGGGTGTCCGTTCGGCCACAACTGCCAACACCTGCGCCGTGCTCATCGAGCCGGTGCAAGGTGAAGCTGGCGTGGTCGTCCCGCCGCGCGGCTTCTTCAAGCGGCTGCGCCAATGGTGCGACGACAACAACATCCTGCTGATTGCCGATGAAATTCAATCCGGCCTGGGCCGAACCGGCAAACTCTTTGCGTTCGAGCACGAGGGCATTCGTCCCGATGCGCTGATCCTGGGGAAAGCTTTGGGCGGGGGCGTCATGCCCGTCAGTGCATTCCTCGCGGATGCGAAGGTGATGGACGTGTTCACTCCGGGCAGCCACGGCTCGACGTTCGGGGGTAACGCGCTCGCTGCGGCCGTGGGTCTGGAAGCCCTGAACGTGCTCGAAGACGAGAAGCTCGTCGAGCGCAGTGCGCGTTTGGGGGAGCAGCTGAAGTCGGGCCTGATGAGTGTGATGGACGACAGCCATGGCCTGATACGCGAAGTGCGCGGGCGTGGCCTCTGGGTGGGCGTGGACCTGAACCCCGATCTGGCGGGTGGTCGAGAGATGATCGAGCGGCTCGCAGCACGGGGCGTGCTCTCCAAGGACACACACGAAACAGTGATCCGCTTTGCGCCGCCGCTCACCATCTCTGAGGGCCTGATTGAGGTGGCGATCGGCATCTTCCGCCAGGTCGTGATGGAAAAATGCATGGAGCTGGGCCTTGTCTCTCCCCCGCAATCCAGGCTTGCCCAGGCGAAGTCAGACCGAGCTGTTGCGACCCTATAAACTGCCGGCATGCAGCTCGCAGCCGCGCAACTCAACAACCACCTGCAAAAGGGGCTCCGGTCGCTCTACACGCTGCACGGCGACGAGCCGTTGCTGCAGCAGGAGGCGGCCGATGCGATTCGCGCAGCGGCACGCGCGCAGGGCTACACCGAGCGCACGGTTCACACCGTCGCCGGGGCCCATTTCAATTGGGGCGAGGTGCTGGCAGCCGGCGCATCGCTGAGCCTCTTCGCGGACCGGCAGATCGTCGAAGTGCGCATTCCTTCGGGCAAGCCCGGCAAGGAAGGGAGCCCGGCGCTGCAGCAACTCGCCGAAAGCGCCGACGGAAACGACAGCACGCTCACGCTGGTAATGCTGCCCAGGCTGGACGGCATGACGAAGAAGGGCGCGTGGTTTGGCGCGCTCGACAGTCATGGGGTCACCATCGAATTGCCGCCTGTGGAGCGTGCCGCATTGCCGCAGTGGATTGCGCAGCGCCTGTCATTGCAGGCACAGCGCGTGGTAGCAGGAGATGAAGGTCAGCGTACGCTGCAGTTCTTCGCCGATCGCGTTGAAGGCAACCTGCTCGCGGCCCACCAGGAAATCCAGAAGCTGGGGCTGCTGTATCCGCAAGGTGAGCTCAGTTTCGATCAGGTCGAGAGCGCAGTGCTCAATGTTGCGCGATACGACGTGTTCAAGTTGTCCGAAGCCGTGCTCGGCGGGCAAGCCGGTCGCGTGCAGCGAATGCTCGATGGACTCAAGGCCGAGGGCGAAACACCCATCCTGGTTCACTACACCTTGTCGGAGGACATTCGTGCGCTCAAGCGCGTGAAGGACGCGATGGCTGCGGGCCGTCCGCTGCCGATGGCGCTGCGCGAGCAGCGGGTGTGGGGGATTAAAGAGCGCCTGTTCGAGCGGGTGTTGCCGCGCCTGACCACCACCGCTGTTGACAACCTGCTGCACTCCGCGCACCTGGTGGACGGCATCGTGAAGGGCCTGAAGGCGCCGGGCTGGCCGACCGATGGATGGCAGGCGCTTCACCGGCTTGCTTTCGCGCTCTGCAGGGAGTGTTCCTCTCTTGCCGCCTCCCCCACCCTCCCCCAAAGAGGAAGGGGATAATGCAGACGCCATGAACGCACTGAATATTTCCGAGTACACCCAATCGCTCGGCCTGCAAGCCCGCCAGGCCTCGGCGGCCATGGCGCGAGCCGATTCCGCCACCAAGAACAAGGCGCTGCTTGCCCTCGCGCGTCTGCTGCGCACCAACGTCGATTCGCTCCAGAACGACAACGCCAGAGACATCCAGCGCGCCAGTGCCGCCGGGCTCTCGGCCCCGATGGTCGATCGGCTGAAACTCACCCCGAAAATTATCGAGACCATCGCGCAGGGTTGTGAACAGCTTGCCGCGATGCCGGACGTGATCGGCGAAATCACAGGCATGAAGCAGCAACCCAGCGGCATCCGCGTCGGCCAGATGCGCGTGCCGATCGGCGTTTTCGGCATGATCTATGAGAGCCGTCCCAACGTGACGATCGAAGCCGCGAGTCTCTCGATCAAGAGCGGCAATGCCTGCATCCTGCGCGGCGGCTCGGAAGCCATCGACTCCAACAAGGCGCTGGCGCAGCTCGTGCAGCAGGCGCTGGTCCAGGCCGGATTGCCCGCCGAAGCGGTGCAGCTGGTGCAGACCACTGACCGAGAAGCAGTGGGCCAGCTCATCGCGATGCCGCAGTACGTCGATGTGATCATTCCGCGCGGCGGCAAGGGCCTGATCGAACGCATCAGCCGCGAGGCGAAGGTGCCGGTGATCAAGCACCTGGACGGCAACTGTCACGTGTACGTCGATGATCCATGTGACATCGATATGGCGGTGCAGATTGCAGACAACGCCAAGACGCAAAAATACAGCCCCTGCAACGCGATCGAAGGCCTGTTGGTCGCGCGCGCGGTCGCGGGAGAATTTCTTCCGAAGATCGGCGCCGTGTTCGCAACCAAGGGCGTCGAGATGCGTTGCGATGCGCCGGCCAGGGCGATCCTGTCCGCAACTGGAAACGTCAAGGACGCCACCGAACAGGACTGGTTCGAGGAGTACCTTGCTCCCATCATTAGCATCAAGGTCGTCGAGGGCCTGGACGAAGCCATCGCCCACATCAATCACTACTCCAGCCATCACACCGATGCGATCATCACGCGCGACCACATTCACGCTCAGCGCTTCTTGCGCGAAGTGGATTCCGCGAGCGTGATGGTCAACACGAGCCCGCGATTCGCCGATGGATTCGAGTTTGGCCTGGGCGCGGAAATCGGAATCAGCACAGACAAGTTTCACGCGCGCGGCCCGGTCGGCATTGAGGGCCTGACATCGCTGAAATACGTGGTGCTCGGCCAGGGCGAAATCCGCACGTGAAGGACTTCTGGCCCAGCTGCGGTTATCGATTGCTCGAGCGCACAGCCTCGGGCAACCTCGTCGTCACTGACGCATTCATTCGTCACCTGTTGCATAGCCCCGAGATGACACCGATCGCGGAATCGGGTCCTGCGGAAATCGCATTGCATGAGGCCTTGCTCGCGCAGCCCCGCATGGAAGTCACGGCTGCGCACCTGGCTGCGATTGAAGACGAAGATGCGCGCAGCAATTACGAGATCTGGTTGCGATTTCGCGGCCGGCTTCTGGCGCATGAAACGCTGGACGCGAGTTATCGCGCTTTGTTCGAAGGCGACGGTGTCGATGTGCCGCCGATCTTCGTGCAGCAGCTCACGCAAATCATGCTGCGGCATGTGATCGGCGATGACGCGACGGTGTTCGAGGCGCGTGCTGCCGAGATGCTGTTTCGCGCGCAGCGCATCGCTATCCAGGATGACGGCCAGGTGATGGCGGCTGATGATGAAACGGTGGAGCGCCACGCCATCGCAGCGAACTTCGGGACACTGGGCGAATTGCTCAAGCAGGGCGGCGCCACGCTACGCACGGCTGAACTTGACGTGCTGACCGACTCTCGCGCCGACGACTATTGGCAGCGCGACGAGAGCCACGACATGGTGCTCGCGCTTACGCACGGCGAGCCGGGCCTGGAGGCGCTGTGCCGGGTGCTGGAGGCATGGGTGAGTCATTTCATCGGCAGCAGCGTGCGCGTGACGGTGGAGCGCGACATCGACGATGCCAACTGGGTCTGGCATGTCGGGCTGGATGCGCAGGCGAACAGTGTGCTGAACGACCTGTTCCAGGGGCATGAGGTTGATAACGAGCGCATGGCGCGGATGCTGTGCCTGTTCGCGTTGCACTTTGATGAACCGTCGATTGTTCAGCCGGTCATGGAAGGCAAGCCGGTGTACCTGGCGATGGCGATGGACGACCAGAAGCGGCTGAAGTTGAAGCCGCAGAATTTGCTGTTGAATTTGCCGTTGGCGGTGGCGGGGTGAGTTGGGTCGGGTAACGGTAGGTCCGGTGGTGTAGGGCCAGGCGGCGCGCCCTCGATCAGCACGGTGTTGAGGAAGCCCACATAAAGTCTTTTTATGGTCTTAGGGTAATGCTTCCCCTGAGCGGAAGCTCCACCAGGCTGTTGACCCCGTCTCTCCACGCGTATGGCATTGGGCACTTGTCCCAGGTTACCGCATCGGCCTTGTTCAGGAAAATATGAAAATAGTCCGAATGGCAGTCACGAAGCCGCAATGAGCAGGCCTTGCAATACGGCTGCGCCGCCCTCAAATCCCTAAAATTCAGTCAAGAACAACGCGAAGGCATCAGGGCCATGGTTCCTCACCTCGTCACCGCCCTTACCGGCCCTATCAACGAACTCGAGCAGCGGGTGCTCGACTCCATGCCCGCCATCGAGCGCTGGTTTCGCCTTGAGTGGATGGAGCACACGCCGCCGTTTTATTGCTCGGTGGACATTCGCAATGCGGGTTTCAAGCTGGCGCCGGTGGATACCAACCTGTACCCGGGCGGCTGGAACAACCTGACCCCCGAGATGCTGCCGCTGGCCGTGCAATCGGCAATGGCTGCCATTGAAAAGATCTGTCCGGAGGCCAAAAACCTGCTGGTGATCCCGGACAACAACACCCGCAGCACTTTCTATCTCTCCAATCTTGCCCAGCTCAAGCGCATCTTTCACATGGCTGGCCTGAATGTGCGCATCGGCTCGATCGACCCGGACATCAAGGAGCCGACCTCCATCAACCTGCCCGGTGGTGGGACAGTGCTGTTGGAGCCCGTGGTGCGTACCAAGCGACGCCTGGGGCTGAAGAATTTCGACCCCTGCACGATCCTGCTCAACAACGATCTGGCCACCGGCATCCCCGGCATCCTGGAAGACATCCATGAGCAGTACCTGTTACCGCCGCTGCATGCGGGCTGGTCGGTACGGCGCAAGAGCACGCATTTCAAGAGTTATGAAGAGGTGTCCAAGCGCTTCGGCAAATTGCTGGGCGTGGATCCGTGGCTCATCAACCCGATGTTCAACATGTGCGGCGAGGTGAACTTCGCCGAAGGCGCGGGTATGGAGTGCCTCACGACCAATGTCGATGCGCTGCTCACCAAGGTGCGCAAGAAGTACAAGGAATACGGCATCAACGAGAAGCCATTTGTTGTTGTGAAAGCCGACAACGGCACATCGGGCATGGGCATCATGACCGTCCGTGACGTGAAAGACCTGGACCAGCTCAGCCTGAAGACCCGCAACAAGATGGATGTCAACAAGGACGGGCAGCCGGTGCACCAGGTCATCATTCAGGAGGGCGTGCTGACCAACGAACGCGTCAACGATGCCGTCGCCGAGCCGGTGGTGTACATGATGGATCGGTATGTCGTGGGCGGCTTCTACCGTGTTCACGCTGATCGCGGAGTGGATGAAAACCTCAACGCACCGGGTTCCAGCTTCGCGCCGCTTGCCTTTGCCGAGAGTACGCGCTTACCTCAACCGGGGGAAGTCCCAGGCGCGAGCGCTCCGAACCGGTTTTATATGTATGGTGTCATTGGGCGTCTTGCGATGCTGGCTGCGAGCTACGAACTCGAAGCAACCGATCCGGACGCCGAGAGCTACGACTGAGGCCTGCGAAAACGACAGGCTGCTCGAAGCGCGTTGCTGCACTGCAACATGGGCGTAATTCGTGCAGGCTCAGGCGCACAATAGCGATCCCAAAAGAACCCACCCCGCATCGGCTCCGGCCGGCAGTCGGGTAATTTGTGCAACAGTCAAAATCTTCGCTAGCGGCGCTGACCATCGGTGCCATCGGTGTCGTCTACGGCGATATCGGCACCAGCGTCCTGTACGCCGTCAAGGAAGTCTTTGGGTCCGGCCATGTGCCGTTCACGATAGACAACGTCTACGGCATCCTCTCCATCTTTTTCTGGACGCTGACAGTCATCGTCTCGCTCAAGTACGTTGTGCTGGTGCTGCGCGCCGACAACAACGGCGAGGGTGGATTGATCGCGATGCTTGCTCTTGCATCCCAGGCGGTCAAAGACAAGCCCGAGCTTCGCAAGTGGCTGCTTGCCGTGGGCATCTTCGGCACTGCGCTTTTTTACGGTGATGGCGTGATCACTCCTGCCATCACGGTCCTGTCTGCGATAGAGGGCCTGGAGGTCGTCTCACCCGCGTTCAAGGAATGGGTGGTTCCGCTCACGCTCGTCGTCCTGTTTTGTCTTTTTGCCGTGCAAAAACGCGGCACCAGCGGCATAGGACGGTTCTTCGGCCCGGTCACGCTGGTCTGGTTTGCGGTGCTCGCGCTGCTCGGCATATCGCACATCCTGCGCCACCCGGAAATCCTTTATGCGCTCAGCCCGCACTACGCGGTGCTGTTCATGGTGCGCAATCCGGGTACGACCTTCATTATCCTGGGAGCCGTCGTGTTGTGCGTCACAGGTGCTGAAGCGCTCTACGCGGACCTCGGACACTTTGGCAAGCGCCCGATCAGGATCGCCTGGTTCACGGTGGTCATGCCGGCGCTCGTGCTCAATTACTTCGGACAGGGTGCGCTCTTGCTGGACCGGCCCGATGCCGTCAAGAACCCCTTCTTTCTGATGGCACCTGACTGGGCGCAGCTGCCGCTGGTTTTCCTTGCGACGGCTGCGGGTGTGGTCGCATCGCAGGCACTCATCACCGGTGCCTTCAGCGTCACGAAGCAAGTGATCCAGCTGGGCTACCTGCCGCGATTGAACGTGCAGCACACCAGCGTTCGCGATACCGGGCAGATCTACATACCAGCCGTGAACTGGGGCTTGTTCGTAGCGATTGTGCTGGCTGTTCTTTTCTTCCGATCGTCAAGTGCCCTGGCCGCCGCCTACGGCATCGCAGTCACGCTCGATATGCTCATCACCACGGTGCTGACCTTCTTCGTCATCCGCTACGGCTGGAAGTACCCGCTGGCCCTGTGCGTTGCGGCCACAGGATGGTTTTTTATCATCGACCTGACGTTCTTTGCATCCAATGCGCTCAAGCTGCTGCAAGGCGGCTGGTTCCCGCTTGCGATTGGCGGCGTCATCTTCACGCTGATGATGACGTGGAAGCAGGGGCGGGCGATTCTCAACGCAAAGATCAAGTCGGACGCCATCGACCTGCCGAGCTTCCTGGAGGCCGTCTTCGTCAGTCCGCCCACGCGCGTGGAAGGCACAGCCGTGTTTCTGACGGCCGAGCCGGGCACCGTGCCGAACGCCTTGCTCCACAATCTCAAGCACAACAAGGTCCTGCATGAGAACAACCTGTTTGTCAGCGTCAAGAGCCATGAAGTCCCGTGGATCGGAATTGGCAAGCGCGTGGAGATCGAACCGCTCGGGCACAGCTGCTGGCAAGTGGTGCTGCACTACGGCTTCAAGAATGACCCGGATGTGCCGCGCGCACTCGAGCAGATCCGTGGACGCGGCTGTGAGATCGACGCGATGAAGACCAGCTATTTCCTGTCGCGCGACACGGTGGTTCCGACCATTGGCGGCGGCATGGCGCCCTGGCGCGAAAAGCTGTTTGCGCAGATGCACCACAACGCGAGCGGCGCCGCTGATTTCCTCAGGCTTCCGAACAATTCGGTGGTCGAGCTTGGGTCCAAGATCGAGATCTGACTTAAGCTTTGGCCGATGAAACGGCGAATGTTCCTGCAACTGGGTACTGCTGCGGCTGGCGCGGTGCAAATCGTGCGTGCGCCCGGTTCACTGCATGCGCAGACCGCCGCAGGTACCGCGACGACCCAGGCAGCGCCACTGCTGAAAACCATCCCATCCTCGGGTGAGAAGATTCCAGCTGTGGGCTTGGGTACATGGATTACCTTCAACGTCGGCAACGATACGGCTGCACGGGCGCAGTGCGCGGAAGTGCTTCGCGCATTCTTTGCTGCCGGCGGGCGTCTGGTGGATTCTTCACCGATGTACGGCTCGTCGCAAGGCGTCATCGGCGAAGGCCTGCGCACGCTCGGCATGCCGGGCGCCCTGATCTCCGCCGAGAAGGTCTGGACTTCAGCTGAGGGCCCCGCACAGATCAGGCAATCGCAGGCCCTGTGGCAAGTGCCGCGATTCGATCTGATGCAGGTGCACAACCTGCTGGCGTGGCAAGAGCATCTGCCGATGCTGCAGGCGATGAAGGCGGCGCGCGAGTTGCGCTATGTCGGCATCACCACCTCGGAGGGTCGCCGTCACGGTGACTTCGAAACGATCATGCGCGGCCACAAGCTCGATTTCATCCAGCTCAGCTACAACCCCCTGGACCGCGAAGCCGAACAGAAGTTGCTACCCCTGGCGCAGGAGCGGCGCATCGCGGTGCTCGCAAACCGGCCGTTTCGTGAAGGTCAGCTGCTCCGCAAGTTGCAGGCGCATGCACTGCCCGCATGGGCTGCCGAGATTGGCTGCAGGAGTTGGGCGCAGCTGGTCATCAAGTTCATCGTCTCGCATCCTGCCGTCACCTGCGTGATCCCGGCGACCCGGCAGGTGGCACATGTGCGCGAGAACCTTGCGGCCGCCACGGGTGTCATGCCCGATGAGGCGTTTCGCAAACGCATTGCCGATCACCTCGGCAAGCTCTGAAGGCCGCTCGTGACCGAGTGGTCGAGCTACGAGCTGTCGGACTTCCTCATGTTCTCGGCCGCCACCTATTGGCGATTGGTCGAGCGACTCAACGCCCAGGCATGGCCCTGGCAGGTTTTCGCCGTTGCGACAGGGTTGCTGCTGGCATGGATGGCCGCTGTACGCAAGCCGCTGGCCGTGACGGTGATGGCAGGCGTGCTGGCCGTGGCCTGGTTCCATGTGGGATGGGCATTTCACTGGCAGGCCTTTGCCCCGATCAACTGGGGCGCGCGTTATCTGGCGTGGGCGTTCGGGGTACAGGCGGTGCTGCTGCTGATTTTGCTGCTTTGCGTGGTTCTGCGCCTCGGGGGTCGCGCAGAACCTTCGGTGCGAATGCGGTGGACAGGGGTCATCGTGGCCCTTGTCGCCATCGTCGGTTATCCGGTGGTGACGGCGTTGATCGGCGGTGCGCTCGCAAGGGCCGAGGTGGCCGGGTGGATGCCGGAGCCCACGGCGCTCGCGACCATCGGGCTGCTGCTCGCCACGCGAACCATACGAGGTACGTGCTACGGGTTGCTGCTGGTGATTCCCTCGCTATCGCTCGCCGTCGGCTGGACGATGCTCAGGTTGCTGCATCTGCAATAGCCTGAAGCACGCGGGGACGCCCTTTTTGTGCAACAGTAGAACGCATGAAAATCCTCTTCGTCGCTGACCCGCTGGAAGTGTTCCAGACTTACAAGGACACCACCTATTCCATGATGCGCGAGGCGCAGCGCCGCGGTCACTCACTGGCTGCATGCGAGCCACGCCATATCAGCTGGCGCTCGGGCGGTGTCGTGAGTGCGCAGGTGCGCGACATCAAGATCACGGGCGTTGACGACGACTGGTTCGCGGTCATGCACGAAGGCGTGAAGGCCCTGAAAGACTTCGACGCCGTCATCATGCGCAAGGACCCGCCGTTCGACAGCGAGTATTTCTACGCGACGCATTTGCTGGAGCAGGCCGAGCGCGAGGGCGTGGCTGTCTTCAACAAGCCGGCCGCCTTGCGCGATCACCCCGAAAAACTCGCCATCATGGAGTTCGCAGAGTTCTGCAGCCCGACCCTGGTCACCCGCGATGCGAAGGAAGTGCGGCGTTTTCATGCAGAGCACCGCGACATCATCCTCAAGCCGCTGGACGGCATGGGTGGGATGGGCATTTACCGCGTGAAAGAGGACGGCCTGAATCTCGGTTCGATAACCGAAACGCTCAATCGTGACGGTGCGACCAGTCTCATGGTGCAGCGCTTCGTACCAGAGATCACCGAGGGTGACAAGCGCGTGCTGGTGATCGGTGGCAAGCCCGTGCCGTTCAGCCTGGCGCGTATCCCGCAGGGCTCGGAAGTGCGCGGCAACCTGGCGG
The DNA here is from genome assembly GCA_046597415.1 of Ramlibacter sp. Taxonomy (GTDB): domain Bacteria; phylum Pseudomonadota; class Gammaproteobacteria; order Burkholderiales; family Burkholderiaceae_C; genus Ramlibacter. The sequence continues at coordinate 128 of JBKJKT010000206.1, read as the reverse complement.
TCGGCGGCAAGGGCGTCGCGCAGCCACTCAGCGCGCGCGACCGCGCGATCGCCGAGCACATCGGACCGATCCTGGCCGCGCGCGGGCTGCTGTTCATCGGCATCGACGTGATCGGTGACTGCCTGACC
>JBKJKT010000010.1:0-7679 GCA_046597415.1 Ramlibacter sp. | reverse complement strand
GGAGTGGTAGTTCAGTTGGTTAGAATACCGGCCTGTCACGCCGGGGGTCGCGGGTTCGAGTCCCGTCCACTCCGCCAAAGTATGAAGAGCCGTTGCAAGTTTGATTTGCAACGGCTTTTTTTTTGACTGCTACACGTCGTACGCCTGTCGGTTCTACCCGCGGCCGCTCGTTTGTGTGGCAGCTGTGTAGCAACCAGCCGTGCCACGCGCTTCTGTCTGCATGCACTGCTCTGCGCCGGCGGCTCATTCGCCACCAACGCGAGAGAGCACTCCATGTATCACACCGACAGTCAAGGCGCCCAACGCCCGAAGCCTTCCCAGAAGCTGCCCCAGTACCTGATGGTTCGCGGCAGTACCTACTACTTCAAGCGACGCATCCCAGCGGGGCTGGAAAACGAGTTCCCCGAAGCTCGAAGCGGTCAAGTGTGGAGGTCGCTCGAGACGGACCTTCTGAGCAAGGCCAGGGTGATGCTCGAGGCAGAGCTCGCTCAATTCAACTTGCGAGTGGCTGCGGCACGTAGAGCTGCCGCGGTGCAACGCAAGAGCGAGCTGACAGCGGTTGGCGACAGCCAGCACCACAATCATCCGGCGCCGATAAGGAGCGCACCGCCGCAGGCAACCGTTGCTCGCGTTACCCCCGTTACGTCGCCGGCGCGAGCAGCGTCCTCGCATGTCGCACCGGCGCCAAAGGGCCCCCATTACACGCTTCATCACCTCCTGGCTGCCTGGAAGCAGACGCAGACACGCTATCGCACCGTGAACGCCTATGCGACGGCCGTGAATGAGTTCCAGGAGATGCACGGCCGGCCGGCTGCTCAGAGCATCACGCGCGAGCACGCACGTACGTACCGTGACCGCCTCATCGAACGCAGTCTCTCGCGAGGCACGGTTGCAAACCGCATCGGATTCCTGGCGACCCTGTTTCGCTTTGGCCAGAGCGAACTGATTGAGCAGGTGAGCGGCAACCCGTTCGAGAGAATTGCAGTAGTCACGGCCGGCCGGGTGCGCGTGGCCAAGGAGCGCCGCGCCTGCACCGTCGAGGAGCTCAACGCCATCTATAGCAACCGTGTGTTCACCAGCGGACACCGCCCGCATGGTCAAGTCGGCGAGGCCGCGTTCTGGGCACCGCTGCTGGGACCGTTCGTAGGCAGGCGGCTGGAAGAGATTGCGCAGTTGCAGGTGGCCGACATCCAGAGCGTCAACGGGGTGTGGTGCATCCGCATTTCGGACCAGGGCGATGACCAGCACTTGAAAACCCTGAGCAGCTTCCGGCGCGTGCCGATTCACCAGGAGCTGCTGCGATGTGGCTTCCTGGGGTTCGTTGAGAAGCAGAAGGCTGCCGGGCATAGGCGGCTCTTTTCCGATCTGAGCAACGACAACGCGAACAAGACTTGGTCGAACGCGCTCGGGAAATGGTTCGCCCGGTTGCTCGATGAGGTCGGTCTGACCGACCCGGCGCTGGACTATCACTCGTTCCGGTACACCTTCAAGCAGCAGTGCTCACTGTGCGGCATCGCCACCGAAACGCGCGACGCCCTGACGGGACATTGGGTAGGGCGCTCCGACGCAGGGCGGGTCTACCTGCGCGCCGAGGAGCGCCAGTACCCATTTCCACAGCTTGTGCAGGCGATGCGGCGCCTGCGTTACCGGGAGCTGCAGGTCGGGCACCTTCGGGAGCCGACCGCAAGTCACGCCAAGTCGGTATAAGCGACCCAGCTCCTGCCCGTCACACGTGTCGACGACGATGACAGGGCCGGGGCGTGAGCCGACGCCCGCGGCAAGACATACTTGAAGAACGTGGGCCGCCAGTACCCGATTCCAGCTTTGCCGGATGCCATCGCGAAGCTGCAGTACACGGGCCTAAACCTTCAGCATCTTCATCGCTTGGCCTAGAACGCGATGTTCCGCAAGGAACGGCTTTGGCTTTGGCTGCTAGGGACCCCTCCTGCCGTTGAGGGGCGGGACTGGGCCGAACCAGTTTGGTAGTGCGTTGTGGGCCAACCCGAGATTTGAACGCTTGCTCATGTCGCTGCCACCGTGTGCTACTCAGGCCTCAGGGGTGCCATCCGCGTTAAGGAGCCTGAACTGCGCAGGAGACTCTTCAAGTCCATTTGTCTTGCGCAGGGCGGAAATGAGGGCGTCCAGGTCGGTGTAGTCGAAGTGGCTCGACCAGCGCGCCATCTTGGCCAAGCTCTTGACGAATCCTTCCGGCTGGTCGCTTCGGGTCAATGCCCTGGCGCAATCGACGTACTGAGGGTGATACAGCGTGGGAATGATGATGCGCGAGAGGCCATTTCGAGACAGCTCGGCGTTCATCACCAGGCGCGACAAGCGACCGTTGCCGTCCTCGAAGGGATGCACCTCTGAAATCAGAAAGGCGTAGTAGATTGCGCGGGCGAGCCCCTCCGGCACGGAGAGTGCGAGCCGCGACCCTTCTGACAGCGTGCCGCGCACGTAGCCGGGTTCAACAAAGCGCGTAGTGCCAGCGTAGTTCACCTGCAGCTTCGGTTTGCCAGGATTGGCCTCGGGGCGCATCTTGAGCATCTCCGAGTGCCAGCCTTCCAGGCCTTCCAGAAACTCGGCGCCGGCTACTGGAGGGTTGTCGCGGAATGGCGGTGTGACAGCAAGTCGAAACACACCCAGGATGTCGTGCGAATCCTTTGGACGATTCGCAACAATGACCTGGTGCATCACGATGTCGCGCGCCTGTTCAATGTCGAACTTCGTGCCTTCCACATAGTTTGAGAAGTACGACTCCACGAACGCGAAGTGCTGCCGGGCTTGCCCGGTGGCGACGCTCTCAATCCGCGGCAACGGCTCTGAGCGCAGATAGGCGGCGAGCACTTGGAAGCGGGCGAGGCGTTCCGCATCGACGGGGCTGCCATTGGCCACGGCTTGTCCCGCTCTTGTCCGCAACTCCCCCTTGGCGTGGGTGCCAAGTAGCGCCCCGATGATGCCCCGCAGTTCGTCGAGGGCCTTCTCGGCGCTCAGGGTGTGCGCCAGCGCTGATGCGCCGTCTCGGACTTCGTTCAGGGCCTTCTCTCCAGAGGCGTTCAAAACGTTTACCAAGAACTCCTCGAGCTCCTCGCGCGAGACGCGAAGGTCACCCTTGCGGCCGACGTTTTCCAGCAGAAAGCGGGCCCGGCCAGCGTAGTGAACCCCTGTGTTGCCCATGGGCAAGTCGCCGGGGAGGGGGCCGGGTCCATGTATCACTCGGATTCGCAAGCCGGGCAGCACTACTTTTTTGTTGAAGGCCGTGGGGTGGGAGACGATTACATCGCCCTCCGGCGACGGGCCACCCTTCATGGCGCTTCGGTGAGACACGACTCCGCCGGGCACGACGATGCCTACCACCTTCTGCCAGTTGCGCCGCACTAGGGGCGCGAGCTCGTCGTCCTCCACGAGGGGGGCGTACACGCCCTTGACGACGCGCCGCAACGTCCCGGCTTCCGCTTGGCGCTGGAGCTTGCGAGCTTCCGTGCGAGGCATGGCGGAGGCGAAAAAAAGCTCATCAGCGGAAGGCAGGGGCAGGCGAGATTTGGGCGTCATGTCGCTGGAACACTTAAGAACGTGGCGGTTATGTCGCCAGAACACTTAGAAGATGGCTATTTTGTCGCCTAACCACTTAGATTTATCGGAGTCTGCCTCAGGTCCTGGTCAATCAGGATGTCGCTGAATCACTAGAAAAATGAACTTGCGCGTCCAAATTGTCGCTGAGTCACTTATAAAGTGCAATAAATGTCGCCAAATCACTTAGAAAACTTGGCGCCGAGCCCATCGAGACTCATCAGGCCGGGAGTTGGCTGAATGCGCCGGGGCGAACGTGTCAGACAAGCTCACGGCCCAGTTCACAGACCTTGCGGGCCGGTGCAAAGTCGCGGCATTTGTGGCGATGGGCGCCGACCGGCCATTATGAAAAGTTATACGCGCACCCTATAACTCCGCCAGCTCCCCTCTCACTTCCCGGGTTCGCGGCGCGATGAACTGACCCCCAGAAGTTGAACAAACTTTAAGGGGTTATATGAAGAAGTACAAAGCTGAATTCAAGCTCGTTCAGAGCTTCCCACGCGCGAATGGCAGGGCACCCCCACGCAATCGTTCCCAACCGATTCGCAGCATCAGAGTTGTCGATCACGTCCTACAGTCGAGCCAGCGCTTGGCCCCTAGCATGGAGAATTGAATTGAATGAGGGCGGAGATGAATAAGGTTCACAACGCTATGACGTGGGCGACCGACAGTCGTACCGCCGGACGTGAGCTGGGTAAGGCGTTCGTCGACGCCTTCGGCGGCGATGCGCCGGACGCGATCGTGGTGTTCGCATCGGCCAGGCATGACTTTTCGGCGCTTCTGGGTGCTCTTGCGGACGAAGCCGGGACTGAAACGATTGCCGGGGCCTCGTCTGCTGGAGAATTCACGCAAATCGGACGGGGGGAAGGCATCGTATCGGCGATGGCGATTCGTTCAGATGACATGCAGTTTGCGCTTGCCACCGGCCGAGACGTGGCGGCTGACCCTGGCCGCGCTGCCGCTTCGATAGTTGGTTCGTTCAAGGGAACCGCAGGCAATTCGGCACGCCATCGCTCCGCGCTGGTGATGACGGATGCGCTGGCCGGACACACCGACGCGCTCGTGGAGGAGTTGACTTTAAGAACTGGGGGCAACTACCGGTTTTTTGGTGGTGGAGCGGGAGACGACGGACGCTTCGAAAAGACGCATGTCTTCGCAGGAAGGGAATTCTTCGCGGACGGCGCAGTCGCTCTCGAAATCCTCTCTGCCAAGCCGCTTGGCATTGGGGTTTCGCATGGGTGGGAGCCCATCGGCGAGCCGCTTCGGGTAACCGAGGCCGACGGAGCGACTCTGGTGAGCTTGAACGGGGCACCGGCGGTTGAGGCGTTCAAGGCCCATGCTGAACGATCGGGCCAACAACTGGATCTCGGTGGCCCGTTGCCGTTCTTCCTTCATAACGTGCTCGGGATCAAGTCGCCGGAGGGCTATCGGCTCCGGGTCCCTCTGGCGATCACGGACAACGGTGCCATCGCCTGCGCCGCCGCCGTCCCGGAAGGGGCCATCGTCCACATCATGCAGACGAGCGACCGGAGCGCTGTGATGGCTGCTCGTCAGGCAACCCGCAACGCTCTTGCAGCGCTTGATGGGCACGCGCCGGCTGGCGCATTTGTGTTCGATTGCGTCGCCACGCGCCTGCGTCTTGGACGCGCATTCGAGGACGAACTGGCAGCCTGCGCGTCTGAACTGGGCCCCGGGGGATTCGTTGGCTGCAACACTTATGGCCAGATTGCCCGCGCAGAAGGGCAATTCGGGGGCTTTCACAACTGCACCGCGGTGGTCTGCATCTTGCCTGAATGATGTGATCGAACCTGAAGCGTTTGAAGGCCTGGTCGACGCTCTCGCGGCGCTCGACTCCAAGTCAAGGCAGGAGGCGGCTGCACGTCTTGCGACGGCGTTGGGCTGCGAAGAGCTCCTGCTGTTCGTTCTTGATTCGCAAACCGGCCTCTTCGTCCCGGCGCCAGGGATGCCGAAGACTGTGCGAGGCGGGCCCAAGTGGCGAAGCTTCCTGACCTGCTGCGCCGAAGCTGGCACGCACCAGGCGCCGGTTGACCTTCCCGCGTCCAACCTCAGGCTGGCTAGCGCCATATCAACGGGTACGGCTCTGGCAGTTGCGGTCGGCGGCGATCCCGACGTGACCCGGATGCGGTTGCTGGCGCGACGCATGCCGCTGCTGGGCGCGTTGCTTTTGTCGCAGCAGGCGCGACGAGAACAGGAGGCCGATGTCGTATTGGCGCGGGAGGGCGCAGCGCGCGCGCATTCGCTTGCCCCCGCTCTCGACGCTGCCAGGTCTGCGGCCGCCGAGCTCAACACGAAACTGGGTCAGGAGTCCCAGCGCAAAGACGAATTCCTGGCCATGCTTGCCCACGAGCTGCGCAACCCGTTGGCACCCCTGGTCAATTCCGTAGAGCTTCTGCGCCGTGTCGCCAAGCCGGATCAGACGGCTCTTCATCGTCCTCTGGATGTGATGGTGCGTCAGCTATCGCAGATCACTCGCCTGGTGAACGATCTTCTGGATGTATCCCGCGTGAGCCGCCGGGCGATCAAGTTGGAGCGGGAGGTCTTGCCCCTGGACGAGATCTTGCAAGCTGCCGGCGAGACAGTGGCGCCGTTGATGGAGGCCAAGCGCCATCGGCTCGTCGTCAATGAACCGGTCCACCCCATCCATATCAACGGGGACAGAACGCGATTGATTCAAGTGTTCGCCAACCTGCTGAACAACGCGGCCAAATACACCGAAAGCGCAGGGCTGATAACTGTCGATTTTCTGGTAGACGGCGGCCGGGCTTCGGTGGTCGTGAAGGACAACGGGGTGGGTATTCCTGCGGCCAAGCTGAGCTCCATCTTCGACCTCTTCTCCCAGGTGCACTCGACGATTCATCGCTCGGAGGGAGGCCTTGGAATAGGCCTCACGTTGGCCCGCTCGCTGGTGGAACTGCACGGCGGGCAGATTACCGCCCATAGTGCAGGCCCTGATCGCGGCAGCACTTTCGTGGTGACGCTGCCCACGGCGCGAGCGCCGATCGCGGCCGTGCAACACGACTCCACTCCCGCTTGTCCAGGCGAGGGGCATCGTTTAGTCCGCGTGATGGTCGTAGAGGACAACGTGGACGGGGCGGCGACGATGAAGGATCTGTTGCGCCATATGAACGCGGAAGTGCGGGTCGCCGGCAATGGAGAAGAAGCATTCGCGGTGTTGAGGCAATTCACGCCGGAGCTGGTTCTCCTGGACATCGGGCTGCCCGGCATGAGCGGTTACGAGCTTGCCGCGCGATTGAGGCCAATCCTTGGGACTCAAGTTCGGCTGGTCGCGTTGACAGGCTACGGATCACCGGACGACCAGACTCGCGCGCGTGAGGCGGGGTTTGACGAACATCTGGTCAAGCCGGCTTCCGCAGACGCATTGCAGCGATTGGTAAATTCAAGGCGGGCATTCAGCGGCTGATACAGCAGAGCACCAGATCAGCAGATAGCGATCTGCCCAGATAAAGCAAGCGCCGCCGAAGCCGACTGAAACTACCCCTACTCGCGCGGGAGTGCGATGTTTGGAGGACAATCCGCGCTATGTCCCCGCCCCAGCCCCCGTCCAATACGCGCGCCTCAAAAATCCTGACCGAGGCTCTCGAGAAAACCGACAGGGTTCAGGAGGACCTGACTGCGGTTGCTGAAGACCTTGAACAGGCCAATGCGGTTCTGGCCCACCCGCAAGTTATTGCGCAGGTCGCGACGGTCGTGGCCGATGCAGTCGCCCTTAATGTCGCGACCGAGTCCAGGGTGCAGGATGCGGTGGACGAACTCGATGAAGTCAGGGAACTGATCAAGGATGCACAGGTGGAACAATCCTCCGCCAAGACCGTGGGACGCGTAGGCGAAGGCACTGCCAGTCTCCTGAAGTACTTTGAAGGACGACCCGAACCAACGCGTGACGACGAGAGCCCCGGCAAGACCTGACACCTCCAGCGACTGTGCGTAGCATCCGCAGGCGAACCCTGGTCGCGGCTGCAGCAGCGGCAATCGCGCCGAACCTTGTTCTGGCGCGCTCATTCCCTTCCAGACCGATTCGTATCGTGGTGCCATTCGGCGCGGGCGGCATTGCCGACCTGACGGCGCGTGCG
>JBKJKT010000178.1:0-15093 GCA_046597415.1 Ramlibacter sp. | reverse complement strand
AGCGACGTGACAGGGCCGCGTCTTTCTCGAAGATGCCCCGGTACTCGGTGAACGTCGTCGCGCCGATGCACTTGAGGGCACCCGAGCTGAGCGCGGGCTTGAGCAGGTTCGATGCGTCCAGCGTTCCGCCCGATGCGGCGCCAGCACCGATGAGCGTGTGGATTTCGTCGATGAACAAAATCGCGTTGGGCTTGTCCTTCAACGACTTGAGCACGCCCTTCAGGCGCTGCTCGAAATCGCCGCGGTACTTGGTGCCGGCCAGCAACGCACCCATGTCGAGCGAATACACATTTGACTCGGCCAGGATGTCCGGAACTTCCTTTTGCGTGATCCGCCAGGCCAGGCCCTCGGCAATCGCTGTCTTGCCCACGCCGGCTTCACCCACCAGCAGCGGATTGTTCTTGCGACGGCGGCACAGGATCTGGATGACACGCTCGACTTCGTACTCACGCCCGATCAGCGGATCGATCTTGCCCTCTTTGGCGGCCTGGTTGAGGTTTTGCGTGAATTGTTCCAGCGGCGAGGCCTTTTCGTTCTTCTCGCCACCTTCCTCGTTTTCGTTCGGTGCAGCCTCGCCACCCTTGGCTGGCTCTGGCGGGTCGCTCTTCTTGATTCCGTGAGCGATGAAGTTGACCACGTCCAGACGGGTCACGCCTTGCTGGTGAAGGTAGTAGACGGCGTGCGAATCCTTCTCGCCGAAGATGGCGACCAGCACATTGGCACCGGTCACCTCCTTCTTGCCATTGCCGGTGCTTTGCACATGCATGATGGCGCGCTGGATCACGCGCTGGAACCCGAGCGTCGGCTGGGTATCGACGTCATCGGTACCCGCCACCTGCGGCGTGTTGTCCTTGATGAAGTTCGACAGCGACTTTCTCAGGTCATCGATGTTCGCCGAGCATGCCCGGAGCACTTCCGCCGCGCTGGGGTTGTCCAACAGGGCGAGCAGCAGGTGTTCCACGGTGATGAACTCGTGGCGCTGCTGACGCGCCTCCACAAATGCCATGTGGAGGCTGACTTCCAATTCCTGGGCAATCATGAAATTTCCTTTGCCTTTGACTTAACTAACACTACTGCAGACTACTTCAAATCGGATCGAACCGCACTTATTCAACCGGTTCACTCACACATTGCAAAGGATGGCCCGCCTGCCGTGCCGCTTCCTGGACCTGGTCCACCTTGGTGGCTGCGACATCGCGCGAATAAATACCGCAAATCGCCTTTCCGTCCAGGTGGATCTTCAACATGATCTGCGTGGCCGTCTCCCTGTCCTTGTTGAAAAACTCCTGGATGACCACCACGACGAACTCCATCGGGGTGTAGTCGTCGTTGAGCATGACGACCTGGTACATCTGGGGAGGTTTGGTCTTCTGGGTGCGCCGCTCAAGTACGACCGACCCGCCTTCGTCAGCCGGTTTGCGCGTCTTGGGCGCAACCGGTGGGAGCGTTGGGGGTTTTGATGCCATGAATTTCATTCTATCGAGCGCGCTTTGCGGTTGCTGCCCTCAGGTGAATTGGTGGTGGATTCGTCACATTCAAGCTACATCGGGATGAAGCTATTCTGCGACTTGTCGCAATCACAAAAATCGCTACTGCTGCAGCTAAATTTTCCAGATTGGCCTTAAAAACTCTTGTTAGTGAAAAAGTTGACAGGGTTGCCCCATTTCCCGGACACTTCAAAAAGGATTTGGGAAAACTGCGGGAAGAAAAAAATGGCGACAGGCACAGTCAAATGGTTCAACGACGCGAAGGGTTTTGGGTTCATCGAACCCGATGGAGGAGGCGCAGATGTATTCGCCCATTTCTCGGCCATTGCCATGGAAGGCTTCAAAACCCTCAAGCAGGGTTCGCGCGTCACGTTTGAAGTCACCGATGGCCCCAAGGGCCAACTGGCACAGAACATATTGGCCGAACCCGGCCAGGATACGCCCCAACCCATCCAGACCCAGGAACGACAGCGTCACTCCAAGGTCCGTGCTCCACAGTTTCACGCTGCCGGGCATGGACATGGTGACACGATGACCAAATAGCATGCGGCCCGCGAAGGGCTTCACTCGCTTCGACACCCCTGCTGCACTTTGTCACCTGATCAGGGGTCGCACTGTCGTGAACCCTCCGTCCACTGCGAGCACCTGCCCGGTGAGTCGTGCGGCACCATCGCTGAGCAGCCACGCCATCGTTCCCGCCACCTGATCGGCGCTCTGGCGATCTGACTGGAGCCTGGATCACCTGGAGCAGCTCCCCGGCGGCATCCGTGCGTGCACCACCCAATGGGTTTCGCCATCCAGAGACTCGCGGCCAGGTCTGGCGTCATTGCGCATGACCCAGGCCAGAAGACCGCTTTCGGGTCGCCCGAAGTCCCGAATCTTGCCGTCCGCGCTGCTACGCGCGACGCGGGAGCCATGTGCATAGACACGATTGATCTTTTATCGATTCAAACCAGCTTCAATATACAGAAACATGGACATTATTGAGTTATAAATGAGTTCAAATACGATTCACTAAGAGAAGAATGATGAAAAAGACGAGGCACAGATCAGCTGATGCAACTGAATCGGTCGCCCGCCATCGCAGCGGAGCCGTTGCCCGGATGCTGCAAATGCCTGTGGCGACGCTGCGTGTCTGGGAGCGGCGGTATGGTGTGACGCAGCCGACGTTATCGCCAAGTGGACAGCGCATGTATTCGCCTGACGACGTCCGGCGTCTGGCCGCGCTGAAGCGGCTGACGGATCGGGGTCATGCCATCGGCAGCATTGCAAAGCTGGGCATGGAGCAACTGCAGCAGGTTGCAGACACGCATGCCGCCGTTTCAACCGCCCGGCAGGCCGAGCAACCAGCAAACAAGCTGCCTCTGCCCGCGCGCCCCTGGCGCGTCGCAGTCATCGGGGCTGCGCTGCACTTACGGCTGCAACGACCCTCAGTTCTCCAACGGTTGTCCGGTCCGGTGCGGCTGATGGGCCCGTTTGTCGATGGCGCGCAGGCCGCTGCTGCATTGAAAGGCGAATCGGTGGATGCATTGTTGGTGCACGAACCCCGCTTGCACGAGAGCTGGCTGACCGCCTTGCAAGACGATGCACCCATGCTCTCGGCGACTGCAAAAGCGGTCTTGTACCGGTTCGCCGCTGAGTCCACATGCGCCACATTGGCAGACGCTCGCGTCGCCTTGCTACGCGAACCGCAGAACGACACCGTTCTGGGTCAATGGCTTGAAGGTGTTTTGAGAATGGCACCACCAGCCAGTGGAGTGGCGGTCGAGCTTGCACAGCCGAATGACGCCGTGCCGCAGCGCCGCTGGGATGACGCCGCCCTGTCCGATTTTTCTGCCCTGTCTTCGACCATCGCGTGTGAGTGCCCGCGGCATGTGGCCGAACTGCTGATGCAGCTCTCGCACTTCGAGGCGTACAGCGCCGAATGCCGCTACCGCAACACCAGCGACGCGCGATTGCATGCCTATCTGCAGCAGGTCGCGGGCGCATCGCGTCTGCGCTTCGAACAGGCGCTGGAGAACGTCGCCCTCCACGAGGGCCTGATCCTGCCGCGCCATAGCCAACCCGGTCACCTCTCATCATGAACCCAAACCTGTCCAACCTGCTTGCCAAACTCCTGGGGCTCATACTCGCCGCCATGCCGCTTGCGAGCCACGCCATCGAAGAGCCGGATTACCAGGTCATCCGCAAGCTCGACGAAGTGGAGTTGCGCGAGTACGCACCCTATGTCGTCGCCGAAGTGGTGCTCGATGCCAGCCCCGACGAGGCGGGCAATCAGGCATTCCCGATTCTGGCCGGCTACATTTTCGGCAAGAACAAGGGTGAAAAGAAGTTTGCGATGACCGCGCCGGTGACACAGAGCGCCGTGCCGGTGAAGATGGAAATGACGTCGCCGGTGACGCAGGCCTCAGTGGCCGGGGGCATGCAGGTGCAGTTTGTCCTGCCCAGGAGCGTGACGCTCGAGTCCGCGCCGGAGCCGATAGACCCTCGCGTGAAACTGCGTGTGGTTCCAGCCGGCCAATGGGCGGTCATTCGCTACTCGGGCACATGGTCGCAGTCCAACTACAACGAGCATCTGGGTCTTCTGAGGGCTGCTCTCGACGAGGCGGGTGTTGCCACGCTGGGTGAACCCGTGCTGGCCCGTTACAACGCGCCATTCACGCCGTGGTTCATGCGCAGAAACGAGGTCTGGCTGGCCGTGCGGCAAGCTCGATGAAGGCGACATCATGCGTATCCTGATGACCGGCGCCACGGGGCTGATAGGTCGTGAACTGGGCAAGGCGCTCACGGCTCGCGGCGACTCGCTCGTCTGCCTGGTTCGCGACGTGAGCGCGGCGCGGCGGCGGCTGCCATTCCCGGCGATCTGCCATGCCTGGGACCATACCCGCGCAGTGCCCGCCGAGGCTCTCCAGGGGGTGGGTGCCATCGTGAACCTGGCAGGTGAGCCGGTCGCCGACAAACGCTGGACGACGGCCCGCAAGCAGCTGATTCGCGACTCACGAGTTGAGGGCACACAGCAGCTGGTGCGCGCAGTGGCCCAGCACGGTCATGGCGTTGGCGCGTTCGTGCAAGGTTCGGCAATCGGCTACTACGGCGAGCGCGCCGACGAGCGGCTCACCGCTTCCAGTGCCAGGGGTTTCGGTTTTGCTTCTGACTTCGTAGCCGAATGGGAAGCAACACTTGAACCGCTGGCCGTGCAGCGCCCGGAAATACGCGTGCCCATAGTGCGTACGGGCGTGGTCCTGGCGCGCGAGGGGGGCGCTCTGGCCAAGATGCTGCCCATGTTCAGGCTCTCAATGGCCGGCCAGCTTGCATCGGGCAAGCAGTGGATGAGCTGGATCCACCTCGAAGACACGGTTGCCCTGCTCATGCACGCGCTGGATGCTGCGCCTTCGGGTGTCCTGGAGGGCGTGGCGCCGATGCCCGCCACGAACCAGCAATTCACAAAGGCGCTTTGCCGGTCACTGGGGGTGATCCAGAACCTGCCGTTGCCAAAGCCGGCGATCAAGTTCATGTTCGGCGAGCGCGCCGACATCTTGATCGGGAGTACGCGAGTGGAGCCGAAGGCGACGCTCGCGTCGGGCTTTCATTTCCGCTTCGAGACCGTGGAGCAGGCACTCGAGAATTTGCTCGCGCCATTACGCGATGGAGTCCACCTGCGGGTTTGGGAGCAGTGGCTTGCGCGCACGGGGGACGAAATCTGGCCATTCTTTTGCGACGCGAACAACCTTCAGACCATCGTGCAGGCCAGGGGTCCGTATGCACTGTGGCAGCACACACACGACTTCATCCCCATGGGGGGTGGAACACTGATGCGCGATACGGTTCGCTACCGCCTGCCCGCCGGTTGGCTCGGTGCAGCGATTGGAGGTGCAAGGGCGGCGCGTGATGTCGAGCGCATTTTTGATTACCGCTCACGCAGGATCGACGAACGCTTCGGGACTCGATAAAACAGGAAACCCCGTGCGACCGGGACCGCACGGGGTTGTTGAGGACGACCGGCGGGACGGGTTGCAGCGTCCCGGCACGCCCTTACATGTTCTCGATCATCACCTGGCCGAAGCCCGAACAGCTGACCTGCGTCGCGCCGTCCATCAGGCGGGCAAAGTCGTAGGTCACCTTCTTGGACAGGATGGATTTTTCCATCGAGCTGATGATGAGGTCCGCGGCTTCAGTCCAGCCCATGTGGCGCAGCATCATCTCGGCCGAAAGAATCTCTGAGCCCGGGTTGACGTAATCCTTGCCTGCGTATTTGGGCGCAGTGCCATGCGTAGCTTCAAACATCGCCACGGTGTCGGACAGGTTCGCGCCAGGCGCGATGCCGATACCACCGACCTGGGCGGCAAGGGCGTCAGAGACATAGTCGCCGTTCAGATTAAGCGTAGCGATGACGCTGTACTCGGCTGGACGCAGCAGGATCTGCTGCAGAAACGCATCGGCGATGCTGTCCTTGATGGTGATGTCCTTGCCCGTCTTCGGGTTCTTGAACTTCATCCACGGACCGCCGTCGATTTCGACAGCGCCGAATTCCTTTTTGGCGAGCGCATAGGCCCAGTCACGGAAGCCACCTTCGGTGAACTTCATGATGTTGCCCTTATGCACGATGGTCACGCTGGGCTTGTCGTTGTCGATGGCGTACTGAATGGCCTTGCGCACCAGGCGCTCGGTGCCTTCGCTTGAAACAGGCTTGATGCCGATGCCCGAGGTGTTGGGAAAGCGGATCTTCTTGACGCCCATTTCGTCCTGCAGGAACTTGATCAGCTTTTTGGCCTTGTCGCTTTCGGCTTCGAATTCGATGCCGGCATAGATGTCTTCCGAGTTCTCGCGGAAGATCACCATGTGGGTCTTGTGCGGCTCCTTGACCGGTGAAGGCACTCCTTCGAAATACTGGATCGGGCGCAGGCACACATACAGGTCGAGTTCCTGGCGCAGCGCCACGTTCAGTGAACGGATACCACCTCCAACCGGCGTCGTGAGAGGCCCCTTGATCGACACTACGTATTCGCGCACGGCAGCCAGTGTTTCTTCAGGCAGCCAGACATCGGGGCCGTAAACCTGAGTCGATTTTTCGCCGGCGTACACCTCCATCCAGTGAATCTTCTTCTTGCCACCGTAAGCCTTGGCGACGGCTGCATCGACGACCTTGAGCATGACAGGGGTTATGTCCATGCCGGTGCCGTCGCCCTCGATGAAGGGAATGATCGGCTGATCGGGAACATTCAACGACATATCGGCGTTGACGGTAATCTTCTGGCCTTCGGCTGGGACCTTGATGTGCTGATACATGGGGAAACGTCTCCGGGGGTGGAACTACTGTGCGGCCTTGCCGCCATGCGGGGAAAACCCTCGAATTCTAGCCTTGAAACTATCCTGTACCTTGCATTCGGGAGGGCGGTGTCAACCGATGGGCTGGATGCCGCGTTGCCGAATGTGCAGCCTGCTTCAGGCAGCATCATCAAAAGTCAGTCACATAGGATAACCCCATGAACAAGCTCCTCGCTACCCTCGTCGCCACCCTCTTTGCAACCGCGACGTTCGCCGCTACGCACGCAGGTGCCCCGATGGCAGCTGCTTCCGGCAAGGCCGCCGCCCCGATGGCAGCTGCTTCTGGCAAGGCCGCCGCCCCGATGGCAGCAACCGCTTCGGCTGCTGTCAAGGCTGATAAGAAGGAAATGAAGGCCGAAGCCAAGGCCGAGAAGAAAGAAGCCAAGGTTGAAGCCAAGGCAGAAAAGAAGGATGCCAAGGCTGTCGCCAAGACCGAAAAGGCCGCCGCCGAAGCCAAGAAGGACAAGGCAGTAGCCGCTGCTGAAGCCAAGAAGGACGCGAAGGAAGCCAAGGCCGACGCCAAGAAGGATGCGGCCAAGAAGTAATTCTTCAGGTTCACGATGAACGCCCGCTCGTTGCGGGCGTTTTTACGTGTGAGTCAGAATGCCATCCATGACCAAAGCCCTGCCCTTTATTGCCGCCCTGGCCGCGACCATCGCGCTGTCACCCGCTTTCGCGCAGGACGCACCGCAAATGAATTTGCCTCGAGTGAAACTCTCGGTCGGCATGAATCAGATTGAAGCGCAGGTTGCGCAAACCAGCGAACAGCGCCAAACGGGTCTCATGCACCTAAAGGAAATGCCTCAGCACGAGGGCATGCTGTTCATCTTCGAGCAACCCAGCCAGCAGTGCTTCTGGATGAAAAACACCCTCCTGCCCCTGGCCATTGCATTCGTCGCCGATGACGGCACGATTGTGAACATCGACGAGATGAAGCCGCAGACGCTTGATTCGCACTGCTCCACCAGGCCCGTGCGCTACGTCCTGGAAATGAATACGGGGTGGTTTGGGAAAAAGGGCATCAAGGCCGGCGCCCGATTGACGGGCGGACCGTTCAAGCCTCGTTAACACAAGCGCCTAAACGGCGCCTGAATCAGCCGAAATTCTTCTGTGCGAAGTCCCAGTTCACCAGCTTGTCGAGATACGTCTCAACGAACTTCGGACGCATGTTGCGGTAGTCGATGTAGTACGCGTGCTCCCACACGTCCACGGTCATCAACGCCTTGTCCGCCGTGGTTAGAGGCGTTCCAGCAGCGCCGGTGTTTACGATATCGACACTGCCGTCGGGCTTTTTTACCAGCCAGGTCCAGCCCGAACCGAAGTTGCCAACAGCCGACTTCACGAACGCCTCGCGAAACGCTGCATAGCTGCCCCACTTCTTATTGATCGCATCGGCCAGGGCACCGGTGGGCTCGCCACCGCCAGCGGGCTTCATGCAGTTCCAGAAGAAGGTGTGGTTCCAGATCTGAGCAGAGTTGTTGTAGATGCCTCCGGAGGACTTCTTGATGATTTCCTCGAGCGTCATGCTCTCGAACTCGGTGCCCTTTTGCAGGTTGTTGAGATTGACCACGTAGGCGTTGTGATGCTTGCCGTGGTGGAACTCCAGCGTCTCCTTCGAGTAGTGGGGTGCGAGCGAATCGATGGGGTACGGGAGTGGGGGAAGGGTGTGTTCCATGGCTTGGGTTTTCCTCTTGAGGTTATGCGCGGACTTGCAGCCAACGATTCTATGAACTAAATCAGGCGGCTGGCGTGACAGTGACAGGTATCTGCCCGTCCGCAAGGGTTGCGAGCAGTTTCTGGCACGCGCTTGTCTGCCGCACGCTCGTCACCGGCCTGCCGGTCTCGTCTGTCAGCAGCGCATAGCCGCGCTGCAGCACCAGTTGGGGATCCATCAGCTCCATTCGCAGTTGCGACCGTTCGAGCGACTGCGCCTCGCGCTGCAAGCGCGAACGAACGGCATAGCCCAGCCGGTGCGCAATTCCGCCGATCCTCAGTTGCTGAGTGGCGATCCGGCCGAGCGGACGTCCCAGTCTGGACGCTGCGTGATCCGTACGCTGCGCCGCGACATCGAGGCGGCGGCGAATCGCTCCGGTCAGACCGTGAGCCGCAGCGAACAACTCATCCATCCACGCATCGCGAGATCTCGCAGCCAGTTCGGCTGCGGCGGTCGGCGTCGGCGCGCGCACATCGGCGCAGAAGTCCGCAATGGTGAAATCGGTTTCATGCCCGACACCGCACACCAGAGGGACCGGGCTTTCAACGATCGTGTGCGCGAGCTGCTCATCGTTGAACGACCACAGGTCTTCGATCGAACCGCCACCGCGCACGAGCAAAATCACGTCGATCTCGCCCCGTTCGGCCATCGCATAGAGCAAGCGGAGCGCGCTGACCAGTTCGCCAGCCGATTGCGCACCCTGCACGGACGCAGGCGCGAGCACCACGGGCACATGCGGCGCCCGTCGCCTAAGCGCGGTTACGACGTCGTGCAGGGCGGCTGCGCCAGTCGAAGTGACGAGGCCAATGCCCCGGGGCATAGAGGGCAGCTCCCGCTTGCGTGCGGAATCAAAGAGGCCCTGCGCCTCCAGTCGCGCCTTCAATTGCAGGAATTGCTCATACAGGGCGCCCTGCCCCGCTCGCGACAGGCTTTCAACGATCAATTGCAGGTCGCCGCGAGGCTGGTAAACATCGAGCCGACCGAAAACCTCGACCTGATCGCCATCGCGCGGTACAAAGTTCAACATCGACGCGGAACGGCGAAACATCGCACACCGGATTTGCCCTTGCCCATCCTTGATCGAAAAATAGAAGTGCCCGCTGGATGGGCGCGAGAAGCCCGAAATCTCCCCGCGGACCGCAACAGGATTGAACCTGGCCTCCAGCGCATCAGCAATGGCGCGGCATAGCGCCCCGACTTGCCAGATTCGCGGCGTTAACCCTGGATTTGGCGCACTGCCGATCAGCATGCTCGCAGCATCGCAAGCGATTTTGAGTTGCAGTTAGTCCACAGCGAGGAGCGCGTGTCACACCATGCGCGGGTTTCCCCGTGAGACGCTGATTTTCCCGAGCAACTAGCTGATTTCATTGATTAATTTCCTGCTCAATTTGTCATCGTTTTGTAATGATGCAGGATTGGTGCGGCCTGGCGGACATTAGGGGTGTAGTTCTCAACAAAGTTATCCACAACTTCTGTGGGTCAGGTCCTACATCTGTGAGGTGAATTCCTACAGGACGTGCAGGTACACGATAATCGCCCGCACAACGAAGTAGTTGCCACCTCGGAGCCCCCTCTTGCTTTCGATCATACAAGCCGCAGGTTGGCCAATCTGGCCCCTGATCGCCTGCTCCATCCTTGCGCTCGCGCTCGTGATCGAGCGCTTCATCAGCCTCAAGACGGCTAAGGTGGTGCCGCCCAAATTGCTCGAAGAGGCGCTCGCCGTATCGCGCAACGGAGTGCCTGCACCTGACGTGGTCACCCAGCTTTCGCAGCACTCCGCCCTGGGCGAGGTATTGGCCAGCGGTTTTCGTGCCATCAACTCGGACCCGCGCTGCACCGAAGCCGACCTGCGAGCCACCATGGAAAACACGGGCCGCGCCGTTGCACATCGCCTTGAGCGCTACTTGACCGCGCTAGCCACCATCGCGTCAGCGGCTCCGTTGCTGGGCCTGCTGGGGACGGTCATCGGAATGATCGAGATATTCGGCTCCCAGTCACCAGCCGGGGGGACCACAGGCGGCAATCCGGCGCAGCTGGCGCACGGCATCTCCGTTGCGCTCTACAACACGGCCTTCGGGCTCATCGTGGCGATTCCGGCATTGATCTTCTGGCGCTACTTTCGCGTGCGCGTCGACGGATACCTGCTGACACTGGAGCTGTCGGCCGAGCGGTTCGTGCGGCACCTCAACACGATTCGCGGTCGGTGAGCCGAACACCATGAACTTTCGGCCACGCAAGAAGGATGAGCCGGAGATCAACCTGATCCCCTTCATCGACGTTCTGCTCGTCGTGCTGATTTTCCTGATGCTGTCCACGACGTACAGCAAGTTCACCGAGTTGCAGCTGCGCCTGCCGGTTGCCGACAGTGACGCGCAGCGAGACTACCCCCGTGAAGTGATCGTGTCGGTGTCCAATGACGGGCGGTATTCGGTCAAGGGCACGCCGGTCATCGGGCGCGACGTGAACGCCGTCGCGCAGGCGCTTGCCGAGGGAGCGAAGGCGGGCAAGGACAGCGTTGTCATCATCACTGCCGACGCCGCGGCACCTCACCAGGCGGTCATCACTGTGATGGAGGCAGCGCGTCGCCTCGGCCTCCATCAGATCACGTTCGCGACCCAGTCCTCGGCCCAGGCGGCCGCGACGCGCTGACGATGACACAGGCGCTGCAGCGTGCATGGCTGCGGCGCGGCGCGCTCGCTCGATTTCTGTGGCCGCTGTCGCTCGTGTTCAGAGCGCTTTGCGGATTCCGCCGGTTTGCCTTTCGTGCAGGGTTGTTCAAACGCAACCGGGTGCCGGTTCCCGTAGTCGTGGTTGGCAATGTGGTGGCGGGTGGATCGGGCAAGACACCCGTCGTCATCGCCATCGTCAATCACCTGCACTCTCGTGGGATACGCGCGGGCGTCGTGTCGCGCGGATACGGTCGCGCCGGCACAGATTGCAGGGCGGTGCATGCCGCCAGCAATCCTCGCGATGTGGGCGACGAGCCGCTTTTGATCGTGCGCGCGTGCGACGTCCCGCTATTCGTTGCACCTGCACGCGCCGACGCTGCGCGCGCGCTGCTTGCCGCCAATCCCGACGTGCAGGTCATTGTTTGTGATGATGGTCTGCAGCACTACGCCCTGGCGCGCGACATAGAAATCTGCGTCTTTGACGACCGGGGAATCGGGAACGGCTGGTTGCTTCCGGCTGGTCCTTTACGGGAGCGCTGGCCCCGTCATGCAGATCTGGTGCTGCGAACGCAGGGCGCGAACGGCATCGACGGGCATCTGGTTCGCCGGGAACTCGCCGCTGCCGCCGTGCGAGCCGATGGTGCAACACGCTCCTTCGATGAACTGCGCTCGGACAGCAAGCTTGTCGCTGTCGCCGGCATCGCACGCCCTGACGCGTTTTTCGACATGCTGCGAGCGCAGCGGATCGAGCTTGCCTGCACACAAGAATTGCCCGACCATGCCGAAGACGCTGACTATCTGGCCCTTGCAAATGCCCCTGCGTCCCGCCTGACTCAACCCTCATCTGTACCGAAAAAGATGCGGTCAAGCTCTGGAAGCATCGACCGGACGCGTGGGCTGTTGCGCTCAAACTCGACATTGCTCCTGCGTTCTGGCGCGAGCTTGACGACATGCTCGATCCCATGCTCGATGCAAAGCTATCATCGGCCCATGGATCCCAAACTGCTTGAGCTGCTGGCGTGTCCGGTGACCAAAGGTCATCTGGACTATGACCGCGATCGCCAGGAGCTGTTGTCGCGCAGCGCGCGCCTGGCCTACCCGATTCGCGACGGTATTCCCATCCTGCTGGAAGAAGAGGCGCGAACGCTGAGCGATGAAGAGCTCGAACGCCTGCCGGCCCGCACACCGCTGGTCTGATGGGCTTTTGTGTCCTGATCCCGGCGCGGCTTGGCTCCACGCGCCTGCCGAACAAGCCGCTTGCCGATATTGCCGGCCAGCCCATGGTGGTGCGCGTGGCACAGCGCGCGAAAGCGTCATCCGCGACGCGGGTTGTTGTCGCGGCCGACGACGCATCCATCGTCGATGCCTGCACGGCCCACGGCGTCGAAGCGATCCTGACCCGAGCCGACCATCCGTCCGGCAGCGATCGCCTCGCGCAGGCTTGCGAACAACTCGGCCTGGACGGCCCTGATGTCGTAGTGAACGTGCAAGGCGACGAGCCGATGATCGACCCGGCGCTCATCGACTCGGTGGCCGGGCTCCTGGAAGCTCGGAACGAGGCGAGCATGAGCACGGCTGCGCATGTCATCGACAGCGTCGCCGAATTCGTGAATCCGAACGTGGTCAAGGTTGTCCTGGATGCGCAGGGTCTGGCGCTCTATTTCAGCCGCGCCCCGATTCCGTGGTGGCGCGACGCGAACGCCGCGGTCGTCACTGCCCTGCCCGATCCCCGGCCATTGCGTCACATCGGCATCTACGGCTATCGGGCCGGTTTCCTGCGGAAATTTCCCGGGATGGCGCCGGCACCGGTCGAAGGCATCGAGGCGCTGGAGCAACTGCGCGCGATGTGGCACGGCCACCGAATCGCGGTGCACATTGCTCCCGCTGCGCCGGGCGTGGGTGTCGATACGCCGGAAGATCTGGAACGGGTGCGCGCCCTCTGGCAGGGCGCCGGTGAGTGAGGCTTGCCAAAGGGGACGCGTGCTATCCTTTGCCCCAATAAAGTGCGACGGCGGCAAGCCCCGATTGCCGCTCGCAGTACTGGCCAAGATCTAACGTTCCGAGGACATCCATGAGACTGATTCTGTTGGGCGCCCCCGGCGCAGGCAAGGGCACGCAAGCAACTTTCCTCTGCCAGAAATACAGCATTCCGCAGATCTCTACAGGCGACATGTTGCGCGCCGCGGTTAAGGCCGGCACACCTCTTGGCATGGAGGCCAAGAAGGTGATGGACTCGGGCGCCCTGGTTGGCGACGACATCATCATCGGACTGGTCAAAGAGCGTCTGGCCCAGCCCGATTGCGTCAACGGTTTTCTCTTCGATGGTTTTCCTCGCACGCTTCCGCAAGCCGATGCCTTGAAGGCTGCGGGCGTCAATCTCGACTACGTGCTGGAGATCGACGTCCCGTTCGATGCAATCGTCGAGCGCATGAGCGGACGCCGCTCTCACGTGGCGTCCGGCCGCACGTATCACATCAAGTTCAATCCGCCCCGGGTTGCAGGGCTGGACGATGTCACGGGTGAGCCGCTCGTGCAGCGCCAGGACGACGAAGAGGAAACCGTGAAAAAGCGGCTGGAGGTATACGCCGCCCAGACTCGTCCGCTGGTCGAGTACTACTCGAACTGGGCAAAGGCAGATCCTGCCACGGCGCCAAAATACCGGGCGATCAATGGCACCGGCAGCGTCGAGCAGATTACGGCCCGCGCGCTGCAGGCGCTGTCAGCCTGATCGGCTGATCGGCTGATCGGCTGATGGGCTGATCGAGCTGAAGCAATCAGACCGGGCTGGACCGCAGCCCGTACGCCTTGCCCCCCACGAACAGGTATTCGGCCCTGAGGATGGGCTCGCCCTTCTCATCCTTGAAGATGAAGCCCAGAACCGAAATGGAAGCGCCGACCTTGATTTCTGGCACTTTCCAGGTCTCCAGGCGTGTGAGCGCTGCAAGTTCGATCTCCCATCGCCTGTCGCGCCGCCTGGGCAGCGTGGCGCGCGTGAGCAAAGCCTTGCCGTCCACAGGGGCTGACTGAGCGGGCACCTGGCGCATGCCCAGGTCGGCGGGCAGCTTGAGGTCGGCAGGCACTTCGAGCATCAATTCGGCATGTGGGTTTTGCCACTTCGAGCCGACCACCTTGCCTTCCAGATAGATCGGCCTGTCCTGGTCGAAACTGCTCCAGCCATGATGGGCCTGAGCCAGGCTCGGCACGGCCAGCGCGGCAACTAGGAAATCGCGTCGTTGCATAAGAAGATCTCCGTGTCGATTGAGAATCAACGATAAGCGATCCAGCGCCCGCATGTGAGCACGGCAAGCCAGATCAGGGTGGACGAAATCATCAGCATTCTTGCAGCGCCGTCGAGTTTGTGCAGCGATCCCCGTGCGTGGAACAAGGCGGCGTTGCAGCCCGCAGCAAATAGCAGCAGCATCTTCAGCGTGAAGGCGCGGTTGGCCAGAAGCTCAGCCGGCCGCGTAGCAAACATGATGAGGCCCGAAGCCGCAGCGAGTGCAAATCCAGCGACCGCGATGCCCAGGCTGAGTCGCGCCAGATCCACGACGGGCAACGCAGCACCGCGACCGAATACACGCAACTCCAGCAGCACGAGATTGCCAAGCAGCATGGCGATACCGAAGATGTGGACCACCTCCAGCAGAGGGTAGATCCAGGCGCTGGATGCAATGCTCTGGCCCATCAGCGAGGCGGCTTCAGCAAGTCCAGGAGCATCGCGATGCGTGCCTTCACAGGGGACAGGCCGCCTGAATCTGGAAAGAGATCGCGCTCATGCGGAATCACCCGTCCTGAAGCCACGCGGGTGGAGCGCACGACGCGCACCCCGGCTGCCTCGGCGCGCCGCAGAGAAGCTTCCATTTCGTGATGAATCGTGCCGTTGCCGGTCGCTGCCACG
>JBKJKT010000194.1:0-19330 GCA_046597415.1 Ramlibacter sp. | reverse complement strand
ATGGCGATGCATTCGCTGCTGACCTGCGTTCCGCCCAGGCCGAGATGATGGGCGTCAGCACTACCATGGTAAACGCGATGGCCAAGGGCGTCGTGCTGCGGTCAGACGATGAGGTCTCTGCGGCCAAGACCCGTGCGTCAGTTGCCGCCGGCGCAGCGCCGACCGACGAATCCGATAAGACGGTCATCATGGAGCCTGCCGCCAGGCCGCCCGGCTATGATGCCAGCCAGACAGCGAGCGGCAGTGATCCAGACTTCATCAAGACCGACATTTTTCAGCGACCGCCTGGGCGCGGCCCTGATTCAGGGGGCGGCAATGGCATTTGAGGCTTGACCCGGACCTATGAATTACGAGTTTTTCATTCGCACCGACCCCGGGCTCGCGAGAGAGAACAACGAGGACTCCGTCACGTTTGACGAGTCCACGCGTCTCGCTGTGCTGGCCGATGGCATGGGGGGCTACAACGCCGGCGAGGTCGCGAGCGGCATGGCGACCACCTTCATCAAATCAGAGCTGGGACGCTGGTTGTCCCAGGCCGGACGTAACGCCAATATTCGGGAAGTGCGCCGCGCAATGGAGATCTGCGTTGACAACGCCAATCGCTCCATCTTCAACGCCGCCAATTCAAACCCGCAGTACAGCGGCATGGGCACAACGCTCGTGGTCGGTGTGTTCCAGGAGGGAAAGCTGCTCCTGGGGCACATCGGTGATTCACGCTGCTATCGGTTGCGTGGCGGCGAGTTCGCCCAGATCACCAGAGACCACTCGCTCCTGCAGGAGCAAATGGACGCGGGGCTTATCACGCCGGAGCAGGCTGCGACCTCGAGCAACAAGAATCTGGTCACCCGCGCCCTGGGCGTAGAGGACGCAGTGTTGCTGGAAGTCAACGAACACAGAGTCGATCCCGGCGATATCTACCTTATGTGCTCGGATGGTTTGTCAGACATGGTGGATGATGGGGGCATCGCCAAAATACTGGGGACTGACGCAACGCTGGAACAGAAAGTGGTGCATCTGGTCGATGCGGCAAACGCCAACGGAGGCCGGGACAACATCTCCGTGCTAGTGGCCCAGGCGGGCACGGAAACGAAAAAACGCGGCTTGATTTCCAGAATGCTGGGAAAATAGTCTTTGGTAGTAGTTTGCCGACAACGAGTTATTCAGACAGGAGCGGGCCATGCCGAAAATGATCGTCTCGATCGACGGTGTTGTCATCAAGGAAGTGCAGTTGACGAAGGACCGGACCACCCTGGGGCGCCGGCCGTACAACGACATCGTGATAGACAACCTGGCGGTGAGCGGAGAGCATGCGGTACTGCAGATGACCGGCAATGAGGTCTACCTCGAAGACCTCAATAGCACCAACGGCACTTACGTCAACGGGAAAGCTGTCAAAAAGCAGCTGCTGCAAAACAGCGACACGGTTGAAATCGGCAAGTACAAGATCAAGTACATCAATGAGGTCGCCGGTCCTACCTTCGATAAGACGATGATTCTCAAGGCCGGCTCTGTCATGCCGCCCGTCGCCCCCCGACCCGTTGCCGGTGCCGTGCCTCCCGCGGCTGCGGCTGACCTCGGCGCCAGCAGCACGGCCTTCAACGGCGCGATCAAGGTGCTATCCGGAGCCGCTGCCGGCCGGGAAGTGCCGCTGGTCAAGGTTGTCACCACGATCGGGAAGCCCGGGGTTGCTGTTGCAGCGATCACAAAGCGTCCGCACGGGTTTGTGGTCGCACACGTAGAGGGCACCAACAAGCCCACGGTCAACGGCTCGGCCATCGGCGCCGAACCGGTGACCCTGAAGAACGGCGACCTGCTCGAACTCGCCGGCACGCAAATGCAGTTCGTCCAGGCCTGATCGTGGTAGCGGGCTTGCGCCCACACCACCACGGGCCACGACGGGGGCGTTCATGGGGCTGCTAGCCAGACATTGGTCCCGCATAGCGGTCACGCTCATCCCGCTTGTATTTGCGTTGCTGCACGCCATCGGCATCGTTTCATTGAACGTGCTCCAGCGCCTGGATGACATCATTTATGACGGTCGTTTGCGCGCCACGATGCCGCGCACGCTCGATGAGCGTATCGTCATCGTGGACATAGACGAAAAAAGCCTCGCCGAAATCGGGCGCTGGCCCTGGAGCCGGAATCGCATGGCCGAAATGAACGACGAGTTGTTCGACCGGCAAAAGGTCACCCTCATCGGGTTTGACATCGTCTTTGCCGAGCCTGACGACAGTTCGGGCCTCAAGCGGCTGCGTCAACTCGCCCAGGGTGAGTTGAAAGATCAGACCGGGTTCACGGACAAATTGAACCAGCTGCAGGGCTCGCTCGACTACGACTCGATGTTTGCGCGTGCGCTCGAGAAGCGCCCTGTGGTGATGGGGTATTACCTCACCAGTGATCGCGATGGCCGGACTTCCGGTGTGCTGCCGCAGCCGGTCATGACCAAGGAGGCCCTGCATGGAAGGCCGATCAGGTTCACCAGTTGGGACGGCTTCGGCTCCAATATCGAACAGCTGGCGAAGGCTGCTCCGGTCGCCGGCTTTATCAATGCCCTGCTGGATACCGACGGCGTGGTGCGCTCCGTACCGCTGTTGGCCGAGCACAAGGACGGCTATTACGAATCGCTGGCGCTCGCGATGTTCCGGATGCTGGCGGGCATGCCTCAGGTCGAGCCGGTGTTTCCCACGGACCGCTACCTCGCACGCAGCTACCAGGGCCTGGATTCGGTCAAGCTTCGGCAGGGCGACAAGTCCATGACGATTCCGGTCGCTGAAGGAGTGACCACGCTTGTTCCTTTCCGTGGACCGGGCGGTGTCAAGGGCGGCTCATTCAATTACGTATCGGCAGCCGATGTCATCGCCAGGAGACTTCCCGAAGGCAGTCTCAAGAGCAAGATCGTGCTTGTCGGCACAACAGCTCCGGGCCTGCTCGACCTGCGGGTCACGCCTGTCGGAGAGGCCTACGCGGGCGTCGAGACACACGCCAATCTGATCTCCGGGCTGATGGATGATCGCATCCCGGTCAAGCCCGACTGGGCACTGGGCTACGACGTCGCGATCCTCGCGATTGCCGGGCTCACACTGGCATTTGCGCTGCCGCTGCTGTCTGCCATGCGTGCCGTGCTATTGAGCCTTGCCGTGATCGCCGCGATCGTCGCTGCGAATTTCTGGGCCTATCTCGGGGGCATGCTCGTGCTGCCACTCGCCGCAGCCCTGGTTATGGCCATCACCGCTTTCGCGCTGAACATGGGTTATGGCTATTTCGTCGAGAGTCGGAGCAAGCGGGAACTTGCAAACGTGTTCGGCACTTATGTGCCCCCAGAACTGGTCGATGAAATGGTGAAGCAGGGCGCCGCGAACTTCAGCATGAAGGCGACCAACAAGGAACTGACGGTGATGTTTTGCGACATGCGAGGCTTCACGAAGATGTCCGAAACAATGGAGCCGGTGAAGCTGCAGGAACTGCTCAACAGCGTGTTCGACCGGCTCACCGACATCATCAGCACGAACCGGGGCACGATTGACAAGTACATGGGCGATTGCGTCATGGCCTTCTGGGGCGCACCGCTGGACCTGCCCAATCACGCACACCTGGCCTCCAGGACGGCAATGGAGATGGCCAACGCAGTCCGCAAGATGAACGAGCAACACCGTGCCAAGGGCATACCGGAAATCGGCGTTGGAATTGGCCTGAACAGCGGGATGATGTGTGTGGGGAACATGGGCTCGGAGAATCGCCGGGCCTACACCGTGATTGGTGATGCGGTCAACCTGGGGTCCCGACTGGAGGGGCTATCCAAGGTGTACGGGGTCGACATCGTGGTGAGTGGGAGTACGCGCAAGCTTGCCGCTGAATTTGCATGGCAGGAACTGGACCTCGTGCGCGTAAAAGGCAAGGCACAGGCCGTGGCGATCTACTGGCCCGTGGCGCCGCTCGCACGTATCGAAAAGGGAACGCAGGAAGAACTCAAGACCTGGGCCGCATTCCTGAAGGCCTATCGCATGCAGGATTGGGACCGGTGCGACGTGCTTATGCTCAATCTGCAGAGAATGAATGCCAAAAAATACCTTTACGAACTCTATAGCGAACGTGTAGCCTCAATGCGCTTGCTGCCCTTCGATCCCGAATGGGACGGGGCGACCAATTTCGAAACCAAGTAGAGGGTCCTGCTCACATGAAGGTGCGCGTGCTAGGCTGTTCCGGAGCGATCGCCAGGGAGTGCCGAACCACGTCCTTCCTGATCGACGACGACGTGCTTGTCGATGCGGGCACTGGCGTGGGCGATCTCACGCTCGAGGAGATGAAGGGCATCGAGCACGTACTGCTCACGCACTCGCATCTCGATCACGTGGCAGCCCTGCCCCTCATGATCGACTCGATTGCCTCGACGTTGACCAAACCCGTGAAGATCCACGCGTTGCCCGGCACGATCGCCGCGCTCAAGACGCATATTTTCAACAACGTCATCTGGCCGGATTTCAGTCGCATCCCCACCGTGGCCAATCCGTTCATCACGTTCCACGAGATTCATGTCGGCCAGACCATGGACATCACCGGCAAGCGAATTGAAGTCTTGCCGGCGGTTCACACGGTGCCTGCAGTAGGTTATGCCGTGACGTCGGGCAAGGGCTGCTGGGTCTTCACCGGCGACACCGAGCGCAACCCGGCTTTCTGGCGCCGCATCAACTCGATGAACGTTGCGGCGCTTGTGATTGAGACGGCTTTCAGCAATCGCGAGAAAGACCTCGCGCAGCGCAGCCTGCACCTGTCGCCCATGTCCCTCGCCGAAGAGCTTGACTGCATCGACAAGAGCAAATCATTTCCGATTTTCATCACGCACACCAAGCCCGCAGAGACCGAGCTGATCATGGCGGAGATCCAGAAGTTCGACCAGACGCAGCCTTTCGGTCCCAACGTCGCGCACGATATCCGCTGGCTGCGGGCCGGGCAGGAGTTTCATTTATGAGCGCCGACAGGCCGCCCTTAGGCGCGAAGGCCCCCTTGGGGGGCAGCAGAAGCGAAGCTTCGAGCGTGGGGGTCACATACATGAGCGCCGACAGGCCGCCCTTAGGCGCGAAGGCCACCTCGGGAGGCAGCGCAGAAGAGAAGCTTCGTGCGTGGGGGTTGATTACATGAATGCTGTACTCAAACCCGAACATCGCGACACTGACCAGGCGTTCTTTGACTCCCAGATGCTTCCGCCTGAAACGCGGGGTGTCTCCTTCGAGGCGCTGTTCTTTCGGCAGCTGCAGCAGGTCACGACCAAGATCCACGAGACGGAGAACATCGACCAGATCATGCTGGAAGCGAGCCAGGACATCTGCAAGCTGTTCAACGCCGACCGCCTGACGCTTTACGCGATCAGCGAAGACCGCGCCTCGATTGTCTCCAAGGTCAAGACTGGCCTCAACACCAGCAAGGATCTGAAGCTGCCGATCAGCGCCCAGAGCCTTGCCGGGTACGCAGCGTTCAGCAGGCAGATGCTCAATATCATCGATGTCTATGACGACGACGCGCTCAAGCGGATCCACCCAACGCTGACTTTCCTGAAGGAAGTGGACAAGCGATCGGGCTACCGCACCAAACAGGTGCTGGTGGTGCCGATCCTGGATGGTGACACCCTGCATGGCGTCCTGCAGGTCATCAACAACAAGAGCGACCAGCCGTTCGGCGAACTTGAAATCGAAGGTGCGACCCAGCTGTGCAAGACGCTCGCAACGGCCATCCGTCAGCGCATGCAAAAGGTCGAGGACGGCCAGCGTCGTCGCGCCACCAAATATGACGGCCTGGTTTCTGCGGGGGTGCTGACTCCGGCCGAACTCGCGCAGTGCATCCAGCAGGCACGTGAGGAAGCCAAGTCAGTCGAGCACATGTTGATGGCCACTTACCGCATCAGACCGGCGCAGATCGGTCCGTCCCTGTCGAAGTTCTTTGGCGTGCCTTATGAGCCCATGAACAAGGGCCGCGTTCGCATCGAGGCCCTGCAGGGTCCGCTCAAGCGGGACTTCGTCGAAGAGCAGGGCTGGATACCGCTTGAAGAGACGCCCGAGGGCCTGGTCATCATGTGCCTGGACCCGGAGGCTGTGCGGGGTTCGCGCATCGTGCCGCAGGTGTTCCCGCGTAGCAGCAAATACTCGTACCGCGTCACGACTCAAACGGAATTCGAGGAGACACTGGCCCAGCTGTGGGGCGCCGAAGAGGACGGGGCATCCATCGACGAACTGCTGGCGGACCTGTCACCTGCAGGCGATGAGGAATCCGATGACGGCGGCGATGTTTCTGCAGCAGCAGACAACGAACTCGTGAAGTTCGTGAACAAGGTGATTATCGACGCCCACAACCAGAAGGTATCTGACATTCACATCGAGCCGTTGCCGGGCAAGGCCAAGACGGGCATCCGGTTTCGCATCGACGGCAGCCTGCAGCCTTACATCGAAGTCCCTTCGCATTTCCGGCAGGCGATGGTGACGCGCCTGAAGATCATGTGCGACCTCGATATTTCCGAGAAGCGTAAGCCCCAGGACGGCAAGATCAAGTTCAAGAAGTGGGGTCCGCTCGACATCGAGCTGCGCGTCGCAACGATACCGTCGGCCGGCGGCGTCGAAGACGTGGTGATGCGTATCCTGGCTGCGGGCGAGCCGATTCCGCTGGAAAAGCTCGGACTCACGCCGCACAACAAGGCGCGTCTTGAAAAGACCGTGAGCAAGCCCTACGGCCTGTTCTATGTGTGCGGCCCGACCGGCTCGGGCAAGACGACGACGCTGCACTCGATCCTGAAATTCCTCAACACGCCGGATACGAAGATCTGGACGGCCGAGGACCCGGTCGAAATCACGCAAAAGGGTCTGCGGCAGGTGCAGATCAACAAGAAGGCCGGCATCGACTTTGCGCTGGTGATGCGAGCCTTCCTGCGGGCAGACCCGGACATCATCATGGTGGGCGAGTCGCGTGACAAGGAAACCGTGTCGATGGGCGTGGAAGCTTCGCTCACCGGTCACCTGGTCTTCTCGACCTTGCACACGAATTCAGCGCCGGAATCCATCATCCGTTTGCTCGACATGGGCATGGACCCGTTCAACTTCGCGGACGCGCTGCTTGGCATCCTCGCCCAGCGCCTGGCCAAAAAGCTGTGCGATTGCAAGGACGAATACTTTCCCGATGCAGACGAGGTCAAGCTGTTCGTCACGGAATATGTCGAAGAGCTTCGGCACTCAGCCGCCTGGAAAGCTGATTACGCCGGCGAGGCAAAAAAGCTATACGACAGCTGGGTCCAGATGTACGGACACGAGGGGCGCCTCAAGTTTTACAAGGCCAAGGGTTGCGAGCTGTGCAACAAGACCGGGTACAAGGGCCGTATCGGTTTGCATGAATTACTCGTTGCCGACGATCCGACGAAGCGACTGATCCAGGAACGCGCCCGGGTTGCCGAGCTTTTCGCATCAGCCGTCGAAGGCGGGATGCGAACCTTGAAGATGGACGGGATGGAAAAAGTGATGCTGGGCCAAACCGATCTGAAGATGGTCCGGTCTGTTTGCATCAAGTAGCAACTGCGGCCACCGATGGAAAATGCGGACCTCGCGCGCTCGTTGCTCTGTCCTTAAAGGCACAGCTCGACAAAAATGTCGCCCCCCAACGGCCCTTTTGGCCCTGTTTTGACAGATCTCGGCGAGCGACGCTTGCGTTGGAGGGCGTTTTCACGTCGAACGTCTTGGCATAGCACTTGCAAAGTAACTCAGCTTTCATCCATTAACAACCGGAGGTTTCTACATGAAACGTCAACTGCAACAGGGCTTTACCCTGATCGAACTGATGATCGTGGTCGCGATCATTGGCATTTTGGCTGCGGTCGCCTTGCCCGCTTACCAGGACTACACCAAGCGCGCGAAGCTGTCTGAAGTAGTTCTGGCAGCATCGGCTTGCCGCACCACGATTTCCGAGGTCTACCAGACCGGTTCGCTGACGGCAGTCGCCGCCAACGCCTGGGGCTGCGAGTCGGCTTCCGCATCGTCGAAGTATGTGGCGTCCATCGCTACTGACGCCGCTGGCAAGATCACCGTGACCGCACAAGGCTTCGGCGACGACGGCATTGATGCCAAGACCATCGACCTCACACCAACCACTGCTAACGGCACGGTGATCACCGCTTATACCCAGGGCACCGTGGTGGGTGGCTGGAAGTGCGGCCCAGGTGCCACCAACGGCATCACCGCCAAGTTCCTGCCGGGTTCTTGCCGCGGCTAATGGGATTCAGCCGGCAAGCCGGCTGAGCTGACCTGGTAA
This sequence comes from Ramlibacter sp., assembly GCA_046597415.1. GTDB lineage: Bacteria > Pseudomonadota > Gammaproteobacteria > Burkholderiales > Burkholderiaceae_C > Ramlibacter. The sequence goes on along the minus strand of JBKJKT010000194.1, from coordinate 11,050 downwards.
CTGTGTATGAGACGAGCGGCTTCGGCCGCTCGTTTCAATTTGGAGGCATGCTTTGCAACCTGCCTTGCTTCCCGATACCGCTTCATGACTGCTGACGCCACTGCTGCCCCGGAGATCACGATCCTCATGCCGTGCCTGAACGAGGCACGAACGGTGGCTCAATGTGTTCGCGCGGCACGCGGTTTTCTTGAAAGCCGCTCGGTCGTGGGCGAAGTCCTGGTCGCCGACAACGGCTCCACCGATGGCTCCCGCGAGATCGCGATTGCAGCGGGTGCCCGGGTTGTCGAAGTACCGCAACTCGGTTACGGCGCGGCACTGCTTGCGGGAATCGCCGCAGCACGCGGCCGCTACATCGTCGTGGGTGACGCCGACTGCAGCTATGACTTTGCAAGTCTCGACGGATTCCTCGTGCGCTTGCGCGCTGGTGCGCAGCTCGTCATGGGCAATCGGTTTCGAGGCGGAATCGAGCCCGGCGCGATGCCGCTGCTGCACCGTTACCTTGGCAACCCTGTACTGAGCTTCATCGGGCGTCTGTTTTTCCGCGTGCCAATCGGCGACTTTCATTGCGGCCTGCGCGGTTTTTCGCGCGAGGCAGTCCAGTCCCTTGGGCTGGTGACGCCCGGCATGGAGTTCGCCAGCGAAATGGTGGCGAAATCGGCCATGGCCGGACTGAAAATCGAAGAGGTGCCTACGGTGTTGCGTCCGGATGGCCGGGGTCGTGCGTCGCACCTGCGCACCTGGCGCGATGGCTGGCGACACCTCCGTTTCCTTTTGCTATTCTGCCCTCGCTGGCTCTTTTTCTATCCGGGCCTGCTGCTGCTGGCCGTGGGACTTTCAGGTTTCCTGCTGCTGGGTCAGGGCCCCCTGAATTTCGTCGCAATCGGCTTTGATGTTCACTCGCTGCTGTACATGGGCGGCGCGACGGTGCTGGGGATGCAGCTGATCCAGCTCGCCCTGCTCACCAAGTGGATGGCGGTACTGGCGGGGTTGGTGCCCAAACCGCGCTGGCTCGACCGATCCCAGTCGTTACTCAGCGTGGAAGTCGGCCTGATTGCTGGTGCAGTCATGTTGCTGGGTGGCCTTGCGTGGTCGGTGGGTCTGGTGCTGGACTGGCGTGACTCCGGGTTCGGCGCTCTCGATCCGCGAGAGATGATGCGTTCGGCGATTCCGGCCGTCACCCTGATGGTGGTCGGAATGCAGGCCGCTGCAGGTGCTCTGTTTGCGGGTGCCTTGCTGTCATGCTGGCGTTCGGGTGCACGCACGCCATGACGCGCAGCTCCCTCGCCGGCCTTCGGTTCGCGGGGCCCGCCGAGATGACGGCCATTGCCTTTCTGGCGTGGATTGCGCTGGTTTCAATCCCGATCTGGTTCGCCCCAATGGGCCTTTCCTGGGACGCCTTGAACCACCATATCTACCTGGGCTGGATGGCGCAGCATTCGCGCCTGGATGAAGACTTTCTTGCAGCCGGTTATCAGGCCCTGACGTATCCCTATCTTTATTGGCCAGTTTACAAATTGGCAGTTTCTGGCGCGGGACCGGTGCTCACAGGCGCAGTGCTCGCCAGCCTGCATGTCGTGACTGTGCCGGCCGTGTGGCTGATCGCGCGCGCCTGCATGCCGGGCCCGACAGCATTCGACGCCGCGATGCGCGCGATGGCCGTGGCGCTCGCATTCCTGAGCGGCGTGGTGTTGTCGCAGCTCGACTCCAGCTCCAACGACCTGCCCGCGTCGTCTCCACTGGTGTGGGCCATTGCGCTGGCCGTGGAAGCCTTGCGGCCAGAGCGTTGCCGTGCAAGGCGATCGCTTCTTTTGTGGTCCGGTCTTCTGGCCGGCGTCTCGGTCGCATTCAAGCTGAGTAACGGACCGATCGCGATGCTGATGCCAGTGCTGTGGGTTTTCTCGGGCGTCGGCATTCGCGAGCGATTGACCAGCACGGCGTTGGCCTGCTTCTCCACGCTGGCGGGCTGTGTCATGGCGTATGGCTATTGGGGCTGGCAACTCTGGGCTCGCTTTGGCAACCCGATCTACCCCTTCTACGATGCAGCCTTCATGCCGCTGCGAGCCATGCTGGGGTGGACGCCGTGAACCGGTTTATGCCTGACACACTGCGCGATGCGATCTGGCGACCGATTTCCATGGCTGTGCCTGATGCGGGCCTGTACATCGAGATCCTCGCGCCAGATTTGCGTTTCGCGATCCTGCTGGCACTGATGGCGATTACGGCGGTGATAGCCATCCGCCGGCGCCCCGCGCCCGGGTTTTCGCCAACATGGTTGCTCATTGCATTCGCCTGGCTTGCCTTCATTCCCTGGCTCGCAACTACGGGTAACGGCCGCTACTTCATTGCGGTGTTGTTGCTCGCAGGACCGCTTTGCATTGCGCTGATTCACCGTCTGCCGATGACAGCCGGATTTCGCATCTGCGCAGCGCTGATCGTGGTGGGTGCGCAGATCGTTGTAATTTCGCAAAGCAATCCATGGGGACGCTGGCCGCTTGCCTTCTGGTCCACGCCCTACTTTGACCTGCCGCTGGACGAACAGGAACGCAGCAAGCCGGCGGCCTACATCACCATCACCAGCATTTCATATTCGCTCATCGCGCCGATGTTCCCTGCCGGCTCGCGCTGGATGAACATCGCGAGCCTGTCGGGCGAGCCAGAGGTGAATATCGACGACCGTCGTGCACAGGCGTTCCTGCAACGCGTCCAGCGGGATGCGCTGCCGCTGAAAGTGCTCGCGCCCACGGTGCCGATGTTCAGGCAAGCCGATGGACAGCCGACCGAGGCGATGCGCAACGAGATCGACCGGCTGATTGGCCGCCAGGGGATGCGGCTCGTTCCGGGGCGGCATTGCAAAGTGGTGCTGTCGCGCAACCTTGCGGCGATGGCGACGAGCAAGTACGACAGCATTGCTGCGCCCGAACTCGCCAGGTACGGCTTCTGGATCTGCGACCTCGAGTATCCCGTCGCGCGACCGCCCCGGACCACCACGCAGCCTGAGAATGAACTCGCTGCGCGCGTGTTCAGCAAACTCGAAAGTGCATGTCCGCGCATCTTTCCGCCCGGCCAGGGAGTGAGTTCCCGGGTAGGTGATGGTGTTGTGCGCAGCTACGGAAGCTCAGACACCAAGGTTTACGTGCTCGACGACGACAACGTGGTCTTCAAATACTGGCGGGCGCTCAATCCGGCACGCGTTGGCACCATCGACGAAGTGCTGGCACCGGGATTCACGATGAACTGCAACGCGATACGCGGTCGGTCAGGACTGCCGTGGGAGAAAGAAATTTGACCTGGTGGATTGACGTCAGCTACACCCGGACGCAGTCGGGCTCGGATATCGGCATCACGCGGACGGTGCGCCGTCTGCTGGGCGAGCTGCGCGCCGCGGGGCGTGACTGCGAAGCCGTGGCTTTTCATTCGTCCGGGTTCAGGCGGGTGGAGTTCGATACCGCGTCACAGCGCCCTGCCGCAACCGCAGCCGCTGCGGCGCGCGCGCTTTCCACGCCTGTGCCGCCTGCGCCGCCTGCGCCGTTAAAAGGTCGGCTGTTCCGTCTCATCACTGGCGCCGTTGCGCGCCGGCTGGTGCCGATAGCGCTTCGGGCAGCACCGTGGAGCCTGCTGCGCGCGCTCTGGCAGAAGTCCAGCACGATGGCCTTCAACGATCTCACGCGCGAGCATCAAGCTGCCCCTCTGGCGGCGGGTGACGTGCTGTTGATGGCCGACGCATCATGGAACTACGCGGCCTGGGTAGCCGCGCGACGCGCGCAGGCCAGGGGTGTGCAAGTGGTGCTGCTGGTGTACGACCTGATGCCCCTGCGCCACCCGGAGTTCTGTTTCCCGCTGGTGCCGCGCCTCTACGGTACATGGCTCGCGGAAATGCTCCTGTGCAGTGACGCCGTCCTGTGCATCTCGCGGGCGACCGAAGACGACCTGCGCCGCTGGATGCAGGAATTCGATCTGCCAATTGCCATTCCACCCACGGGACACTTCCGGCTCGGCAGTGACCCATCCACCGCACGCCAGACTGGCGTGGTCCGCGAATCCATCCGTGCAATGCTCGACGCGGATGACGCGTGCTTCGCATCCGTCGGCTCCTTCGAGCCCAAGAAGAATTACGGCCTGTTGCTGGAAGCGTTCGAGGAGCTCTGGTCGCAAGGCTCGCAATTGGGTCTCATCATCGCCGGCCGGCCGACTTCCGACAGCGCCGCGCTCATGGAGTCGATGCGGGTTCATCCACAGCAGGGCCGTTTGCTGCTCACGGTGCACGACGCGACCGACAGCGAAATCCTGGCTCTTTACGAAAACTGCAGGGCGCTGGTGCTGCCGTCGCTCTTCGAGGGATTCGGCCTTCCGCTGGTGGAGGCGCGCACGCGCGGCTGTCCGGTGATTGCGAGCAACTTGCCGGTTTTCGCCGAACTGGCCGATGGCGGCGTCACCCCTTTTGATTGCACGTCGGTCGGTGCGCTCGTGCGTGTGCTGGTCGATCACGCGCGCAACGACATGCGTGGGCAAGTTGCCCCGATGTCGCCCTTTACCTGGGCGGACAGCGCCCGCGAATGCGCCGCGCAAATCGAACAGTTGCTGGCGACCGCATCGACACCGGCTCGCTAGGGCTTGGTGGGCGGCCGGGGCCTGCGGAACATGGTGATGAACTGGCCGATGAAGGCCTTGCCATTGAGAACCGCAAGACCGGTCGCCAGCCGCAACCGCGCCGGGGCCGGGTAGCTGCGTGCCAGGTCCCACGCAATGCCTGTCAATTCGTGAAACGGCATCAGCCACTCGCGCCAACCCTTGCGAAAAATTGCGAGGATGTCCTGGGTTGCACTTACCCCGCGGGAGCCCAGTATCACCCAGCCCTTGTCCGTGCGGTTCATCTTGCCCCGCGCCGCCAGATGCAGCACGACGGCCCAATCTGCACCCAGAAAAGACCGGGAAACGTGCCGGCAATCGCGCACCGCCTCGCGGCGCATCAGCGAATAGAACCGCCCATTGGCGTGGAATGCCTCGAACATGCCGATCAGCCGCTCGGGCGCGTCTGCGCTCAGGCTGCGGTCGCCCATGTTGCGCTCATTGAAGTCGCCATTGTCAAAGCGAACGGGCGAGGTCGAAGCGACGAAGTCAGGATGCGCCTGAAGAAAGGCCAGGTTCACTGCCAGGAAGTCGGGCGAGCGCACGTCATCACTCGCCGCCCACATGAAAAACTCGCCTTGCGTGTGGTCCAGGACGAATTGAAAGTTGCGACCTGCGCCGATGTTTTCCGGCTGGCGCACCTGGCGGATTCGTGGATCGCTTGCAGCATAGTCCTGCAGGACCTGCGAGGTGCCGTCGGTGGATGCGTTGTCGGAAATCAGCAGCTCGAAATCACGGTGGGTCTGCGCCAGCAAGCTGTCGAGCACACGGCTGATATCGTCGATCGCGTTGTACACCGGCATGCCGATGCTCACCACAGGCCGCGTCATGAGGTTACCTTTCAGGCATCGTTATCCCGATGCGCGCGAGAACTCGTTGCCGAAGCAGCGGTGCCGCGCTGATCGACGCCAACAGCGAGAGCAACCCGGTGACCATCAGCCACAGGAACTCGCCAACAGCGGAGAGCCCGTCGGGCTTGATTGCATACAGGAGGGCAGTGGCGCAAGCGCCAGCCAGTGCAGGCATCGCCACATCCTCGAAGTACCAGACCGCCTTCTCGTCGCGCAGGACCCGGCGATGCATCAGCGCCACCCCCACGGTCAGGTAGCCTGCGTTGAGCGCGACCCACACCCACGCCGCACCGAGTGCTCCGTAGCGCGGTGTCACCCAGAGCAACGCGGGCACGAGCACGAGTGCCGCAACCGCGTTAACCCGCGCTGCCAAGCTGGACCAGCCGTGCGCAAGCTGCAGCATGTAGGGCATGTTCATGAATCCGTTGAGCATCGTTCCAAGGGCCAGGGCGCTCAGCAGCGGCGCTGCTCGGCCGGCGAGTGCGGCATCCCCTGTCCAGAGCCGCAACACGGAGGCGGAAAACACGATCAACAACATGGCCGCAGGGACCATGAGCGCGCACACGATCTGCGCGCCTTCGTGGTACGCGCGAATGAGCCCCGGCTCATCGCCGGAGGTCAACAGCGCGGTGAGGCGCGGGTAGTAGGCCTGTGTCACCGGCGTCACCAGCTGCAGCAGCGCCGTGGCGGCGACGCCAGCCAGCGCATAGACCCCGAAAGATTCGAGACTGAGCAGCTTCGACAGCAAAATCTTGTCGACCTGCGTCAACAACAGTGCAAGCGCAGTGGTCGCCACCAGACCTGCCGCGAAACGCCATAAGCCCTGCAGAGATTCCATCGAGAAAGAGGCGGGCTTCGGTGGCTTCGGCAACTGCCGGTACAGCGCCGCCCCGAAGACGACAATGGCCAGCAGCGAAACCGCGCCTTGCCACAAAAAAAACGCGCGGACACTGCCGTCTATCCATAGCAGGACGCCCAGCGCCCCGGCCCAGCGCAGTGTCACCAGCACCGAGTTCGCGATGGCCAGCCACACCTGCCGTTGCAGCCCCAGGATGCCACCGTGATAAAGGCTCTCGACCAGCCGCGCGGCAACTACGAAACCCATTACCGCAATAGCCTCGGACACGACCCCCGGTGCGAGCGCCTGCGCGCGTAACCAGCTGGTACTCAGCCAGCCAGACGCCTGCAGCACGCCCAGCGCGATCAGGGCCGCAGCCATCAACGCCACGTACTCGACACTGCGCAATAGGTTGCGAATCGACTGCGCGTCATGAGCGCCGGCGCCAAATCGTGCCATCTCCCGATTCAGGACAAACGACATGCCCATGTCCAGCAGCAGCAGGAACGCCTGCAGCAGTGCAAAGAACCCGATGAGGCCGTAGGCCTCCATGCCAAGCAATTTAATGTAGGCCGGTATGAATGCGAGCCCCATGAGGGCCGTCCATGCTTGCGCGATGTAGTTGGCGACGAGATTGCGCTGGATGGACAATGGCAGGGCCTCGCGCGGGACCTCAGTCACCGATGAGGGCGCAGGGGATGCGGGGCCTGCACTCGAATCGGCGCGCGCGCAGCTTACTGGGCAGGTCGCGGTTGAAGCCTGTGATCGCCATGCGATGAATGTTAAGCGATCCGCTCCAGATAGCCATCCGGTGCGACTGTGACAAGCAGCTGGTCCTGCACGCGGGTATCGATGCGCAGATTCAGAGGCGCCCCGTCTGCCGCAAGTCGCCCGGTCGTTTGGAGAAGGCGCAGGTATTCATGCACGGCGGTCTTCGGATTGTTGCCCCGATCCCAGGGGCGCTCGGGATATGAGCCCGCAGGCAGGTCTTCAACCATCGTATCGAAGACGCAGCAATAGCTGCCGGGAGAAGTCAGTGGTGCGTAGGCCTCGAGTTCCGCCAGAACATGCTCGTGCGTGTGGTTTGAATCGAGAAACACCATCACTTTCGCATAGCCCTTCGCCGAAGCGGCAACCTCGGCAACGATCTCCGGCGCAATAGACGACCCTTCAATCATGTCAATACGATGCGAAAGCGGATGGCGTTCGATCGCTTCGCGGTTGTGCGCGCGGATGTCGATGTCCAGCCCCAGAACCCGGCGGCGTGTAGCGCGTGGATCGAGCACGCGGCCTTCGGCCACCGCCTCGCAGTAGTCGATCATGGCAAGCATCGAAGCACTCAGGATCAGCGAGCCACCGTGGGCGATACCTGCTTCGATGATCAGGTCGGGTTGCACCTTCCATATCAGCTCCTGGATCGCGACTATGTCCTGGGGATACTGGATAACCGGCCGAGACAACCAGCGAAAGTTGTACGAATAGCCGGCGGCGACGGATGCCTCCATGAATGCGCGACCCGCGGCGCGCAACGGTGCGTTATTGGCATTCGCGGCGATCCGCGCGTCGACTTCTTCTTCAAAACTCATGGCATCAAATCCTTGCCTGGTGGGAAGGGGAGCGCGACTGGGCCGCGCTCTCGTACAGTGATGAAAGGCGAGTGGCATCGCCCCAGAATGCCATCGCTTCATAGGAGGGGTAAGGCAGCACGCCGAGATTCATGCGCAGCGCCGCGCCGCGTTCGCGGATGCGCTGCTCGACCAGGCTGCGCACCGATACCGGACGTCCGCTGCAGATGTTGGTCACATCGGTCATGTCGGGATGTTCGAGCAAGGTCGCGAGCCCGCGCGCGACCTCCTGCACTGGCAGGTAATCGCGCAATTGTTCCCCGCCCGACATGTCCAGTGACTCCCGACCGTCGGCGATGGCCTGGTCGACCAGCGCCAGCAGGCTGCGAGGATTCTGGCCGGGGCCGAACATGTAGAAAAGACGTGCCCATTGCAAGCTGAAACAGTGCCTTGCGCGCAGGGCTTCCAGATATTTTCGGAGGGCATCCTTGGCCACCGCGTACGCAAGCGTCGGTTGGGGCGTCATCGCTTCAGAAAGGCAGCCCTCCCTCAGTCCGTATTCGAGGCAGGTGCCAGCGACCAATACCTGGGGCAGCCCGTTCTCCACCAGGTCGCCAATGAATCTGCAATGCGCAGGGAGGGTGCGCTCAACATGGCTTGGCCTGTCGTAGTTCGGAAGGTCGGGCCATGCAAGATGCGCGAGCGCGTCATGGCCTGCCAGCTCGACATTGGAGTCGCCTGACTCGATGTCGTGAACAATCCACTGCACGCGCGGACCGCCGTCCGTGCCGGGGTCCTTGCGTGTGAGGGCCGTGACCGTGTGGCCACGTGCGAGCAGTTCTGCCAGCAGGTGCCGTCCGATGAATCCAGTGGCGCCGGTCACAAGGATCTTCAATGCACCCCCCCCCATCACAGCTGCCTCATTTGCGGAATTGCTGCAAAGAAGCGCCCGCCCCAATCTCGCACGAAGGAAAGTTGAGTAGTCACCTCTGCGGCTATGTTCCAGGGCAGCACCAGCACGATGTCAGGCTTTTCGCTCTCAAGCATGGAAGGCGCAACGATGGGAATATGCGCCCCCGGCGTGAACTTGCCCTGCTTGGACGGCGCGGCATCGCAGATGAAACCGAGCAAGTCCTTCTTCACGCCTGCGTAATTCAGGAGGGTATTGCCCTTGGCGGCAGCGCCGTAGGCGGCCACGCGCTTGCCCTGGCGCTTCTGATCGATGAGGAAAACAAGCAGTCCGTCCTTGACCGCATCGGCTCTCGCCTGGAACGCGTTGTAGGTCGCGAGATCGCGCAGCCCACTGCGCACTTCTGCCCGAAGCACGGAATCCACTGCTGGATTTTGCGCCCTTGCATCGCCCTCATGGCAGCCGTAGATGCGCAAGCTGCCGCCATGCGTAGGCAGTTCTTCCACATCGAAAACACGCAGGCCTGCAGCCGCGAAGATGGAGCAGGTGGTGTGCAGAGAAAGGTACGAGAAGTGCTCGTGATAAACCGTGTCGAACTGCGTCTGCTCGATGAGGCGCATCAGGTGCGGAAACTCGAGCGTGATCGTGCCACCGTCCTTGAGCACCCGTTTCACCCCGGCGGTGAAATCGTTGATGTCTGGTACATGCGCGAAGACGTTGTTGCCGATAACCAGATCGGCGGCGTGGCCCTGTTCAACCAGCGTGCTTGCGACCCCGGATCTGAAGAATTCGCGCAACATCGGCACGCCCAGGGCCTGCGCTGCATCGGCGGTGCTATCGGTCGGTTCTATACCCAGACAGGGGATGCCCGCCGCCACAAAATTCTTCAGCAGGTAGCCGTCATTGGCGGCGATCTCGATGACATGGCTGTGCGCACCAAGCCCAAGCCGGTTCGTGATCATTCGTGAATATGCGGCTGCATGCTCGACCCAGCTGCGCGAGGTCGATGAAAAGTAGGCGTACTCGCTGTCGAACAGGTCGTCTGCATCGGCGTAGTCGTCGGTCTGCACGAGCCAGCAGTGTGCGCAGACGAACAGGCGAAGCGGAAAGTGCCCCTCGGGCTGATTGAGCTTGTCTGCCGTCAGGTACGCGTTGGAGGGCGGTGCGAAGCCCAGATCCAGGAAGACATGCTCAAGGGGCCGGGCACAGTGGCGGCAGTTCATGACGGCAGGCCCCTGAAGTCCGCTGCGAGTGGCGCAAGCCGCGCATCCCGATCCGAGAGGCCGGTCACGGGTAGCGGCCACGCGATTGCAAGAAGAGGGTCGCGGCAGTCGATCCCACCTTCGGCTGAGGGCGCATACGCGGCGGTATGCAGATACAGCAATTGGCTGCCTGCCTCCAGGACCTGGAAGCCGTGCGCGCAGCCTTCCGGAAGCACCAACATCCGGTCGTTTTCGGCTGATAGTTCTTCTGCATGCCACTTGCCGAACGTGGGTGAACCCGAGCGCAAGTCCACCGCGACATCCCACACGCGACCTTTAAGGCAACGCACGAGTTTCATCTCCGCGTGCGGGGCCCGCTGGTAATGCAGCCCGCGCACGCAGCCACGTTGAGCAGTGACGGAATGGTTGATTTGCACGACGCACCGTGAACCGATCACTGCTTTCAGATCCTCTTCGCAATAAAGCCTGGCAAAGCTGCCGCGAGCATCGATGCGGCGCTGCGTATCGACGAGCATCACGCCCTCGATGGCGGTGGCGGTCGTGCTCATTGCGCCCATGAAAGCCCCTTGGCACGCGCTGCGGCGGCATGAGCCTGCAATTGCGCCTGACTGATCACACGTTGTTCGTTCATGAACGCCCGATACCACGCAGACGTGGCTTCAAGTGCTTCATCCAGACCCCAGGCGGGAGCCCAGCCGAGGTCCTGCTGGGCCTTGGCGCTATCGAGTTGCAGCAAGGCGGCTTCGTGCGGATGCGCCTGCGCGCTGTGCGTCCAGGCGAGTTCAGGCCAGTGGGCGCGTAACTTGTCCAGCACGGCTTCCACGCTGCAGATGTCGGTGGACGCAGGACCGAAGTTCCATGCGCTCGCCACGTCCGCGCGGCCTTCCAGCAATCGCTGTCCAAGCAGCAGGTAGCCCGAGAGTGAATCCAGCACGTGCTGCCACGGACGCGTTGCACGAGGCGCGCGAATCTCGAGCGGCGCGCCTGCGCCGACGGCGCGCACGAGGTCGGGCAGCAGTCGGTCCAGCGACCAGTCG
>JBKJKT010000120.1:0-18333 GCA_046597415.1 Ramlibacter sp. | reverse complement strand
CGGATGCCCGAGGTGCTGGTGCCAAGCACGATTCCGACGCGATGCGCGCCATGGCGCGAGACCGACTGCGCCAGTGTCTTGCGAAACGCGGCGTCCTGCAGGGCGAGCCACACGAGGCGATGACAACGATTGTCCCAGCGCGAGAGTTGCGTATCGAAAACGACTTGCTCCACGCCCGGCACACGGCCCAGCCAGCACGGCAGCTCGCACCAGTCGAGATCATTGGGATGAAGCGCAGTGCGAGCCTGCGAGACGGCTTCCCACAAGGCCGGGACGCCATGGCCGGCGGGATGCACGAGAGTGGTGGCCGATATTCCGAGCACGCGGGTTCCAATAGATAAGGTGCGCCTGCGCTTCAGGCCACCGGACGGCATTCAAGCAGCGTATGAAAGCCGCCTACAGCGTCCGTGATCGAGACAATCTCCAGCCCGGCGCGCTCGACGAGTCGGAGAAACACGGCCGAATCGTACATCTGGCTATTGCCGTTGGCAACGAAGGAAAAATAGAGCGATGTCTGCTGCAGGCTGAATGCGGCTGCCTCGAAGCGCTGGCGGTCCCAAAACAATTCGAGAATCCAGACCCGCGCTCCGGGCGCAAGCGATGCGCGCACCTTTTGCAGGATGGCAACGATCTGTTCGTCGGCAAAGCAGTCGAGAAACTGACTCATCCATACCAGATCAAAGCCTGGCGGCAGCGAGGTCTGCGCATCCAGCATGTCGCAGGCGTGAAACGACGCACGCTGTGAAAAACCGGCCGCCTCCAGCCTGGCGCGCGCACGATTTAGCTGCGCGGGCAGATCGACCAGGCCCACGTGGAGATCGGGAAGTCGTGTGAGGCACAGCTGCGCCCACTTGCCTGTGTTGCATCCGATGTCCAGCAGGCGCCTGGGCGCTGCGGCAGCGAGCCGCTCGCACGCCGCAGGAAAAGCCTGGTCGGAATAGAAGTGATCGAAGGCGTGCCAGCTGTCCAGCGCAGGCTGCGGCAAAACCGAGAGGCCTTCGTAAATCGTGGGCCACGGCCCCAGCTCCTTCAGCCCCACGGGCTTGCCTTCTTGCAGCGACGCGTCCAGATGTGCGGCCGCTTTGTAGCAGACATCGCGAGTGAAGTTGAAGTTCACGCGGGTCATCTCGTCGTCGAGCAGGAAGCGGCCAAGCTTGCCGATGAAAAAGGTCCCTTCGCGACGCCAGAGAATGCGCAGGCCCAGGCCGGCCTCCATCAGCACGCGCGCCGCATAGCTGGAAAGGCCCGTGGCCTGCGCGACGGCGTCGATGCTGCAGCCCTTGGGCCCGGCCTGTGCCAGCGCCGCCAGTACGCCGCGATCGCGCATCACGGCTGTGGCATGAAATGCGACCGGTGCGAAAGCGAGCCACTGCGCGGCCGTGATCGCCTCCATTGCAGTCAATGGGTCTTTGTCGTACATGGAAATCCTGATGAGGACAGGTTTTGGGTCAGGTTGAGGAATTTCAGGGCAAGAGGCGCGTGGTGGTGCGTTCGCCCTGGCGTTGAGAGACGATGACGACCTGCAGGCGAGCTCCGGTGCCCTGGAGTTCCACCGTCGAGATATGACGCGCCACATCGGCTGCGCGAGGCGTTAGCTGCGCGCGCCAGACACGCTCGTCACCACTGAGTTCGATTCGAAAGTCACGCTCGAGCGCCGTGATCTCACCGGAGATCACGCGGCGCATGACGTCCGACAGTGCCGCGAGCGCGGGTGCCTGCACGAAGGTGATCTGCTTGGTGCTGCCGCCCGCCGACAATTCCAGCCGATCCGGCAGCATCCGCCAGGTCTCCTGGCGCGGTGACTCGACACGTTTTTCGAGTGCGCGAGGCGTCGAGTGCATGGTGCCGCGCGAAGTCGCGGGCACGCTGAGCCAGGGTGATTCGCGCGTCTCTTCGAAGGGCGCTGAAGCGCGCGGCGACGACTGAAGCAATCGCTCCAATTGCGCAGCGGTCAGGCCATCGGCCGCCGCGACATGACCTGCCGTGCCAGCCCACAGCGCGAAGCAAGTCAACAGGAAAAATGCGAAACGCTTCATGGCGCAGGCGAGCCTTGCACAGGCGTCCAGTACGGATAGAAATTGAACCAGTTGAGCGGGTACATCCGGGCATATTGCTCCAGAAGTTGCGCGTAGTGGTCAACAGCGGGCTGCAGTTGCTCCCTGCGACTGGTGCGGGGGGCGGTGATGCCGAACTCCACGAACTCGATGCGGTAGCGGTTGCCGCCCTCATAAAGACCCAGGCACATCAGCACCGGCGCTTCGCCGCGCGAAGCCAGCACATGTGGCGCGAGTGGCAGCAGGATGCTGCGGCCGAAAAATTGCGCGGTGAGCGTAGCGCCCCCATCGACGCGATCGGCGAGCAGCGCAACGATCTCGCCGCGCGACAGAGCTTCGTGCGCCCTGAGAAAGCTCTCGGGACGCCCAATCGCGATGACGTTGGGCCCTTGCTCATCAATGCCGATGATCTTTCGCAGCCTCGCACGCGGATCGACGCGCATCATGATGCTCACGGGCCGGCCGTCCATCGCCCGATGAGCCAGCATCAGGAGATCGAAGCTGCCCAGGTGCGAGCCCAGCAACACGCAGCCACGGCCTTGCGCGAGCAATTGGTTGAGCAGCGGCAATCCTTCGATCGTCACCTGGAACCGGCTGAAGTCGCCCGTCGCCATGTAGACGCGATCCAGAAGCGTTGCGGCAAAGCTGTAGAAATGCGCGAAGGTGTCGCGCCAGCGCGTGGGCCTCTGGTTCACGGCCTGCAGAAACTCCGCTGACGCGCGCCGCCCCCTGCGATCTGTCAGTACAAAGTACAAGACGATGGGGTACAGGAGCACGCGGCAAAGTGTCCGCCCCATATTGCGGGCGAGCCAGACAATCAGCCTGATCAGCCACTCGCTGCCCCGTTCGGCCTTGTCACGCCACGCGGTCATGCGCGGGCGACGTCTCGCGCCGTCATGAGCTGGACTGCGCCTTCGGAGATGGCCACATCGCTGCCGCTGCGAATCGTTGTCACATGAAAGGATGCTTTGGAACCGTCGACGTCGCTCCAGCCCCGGGCGGCTTCACCCGGAAAAAGGGCCGAGCTGAAGCGGGCATGAACCACCCGACTGACTTCCAGGCCCGTGGAGCGCCTGAGCGCTTCGAACACATGATCGAGTAGCAGCACACCTGGCACGATCGCGCGACCCGGAAAGTGCCCCGGCAACGAAGGATGGTCGGGCGCGACCACAAACTCGAATTCGATACGGCTCATTGCGCGGGTCCGGTGTCACTACGCGCAGAGTGTTGCATGTACAAGGCATCTAGTGCCGAGGCCGGGAGCTTGCCCCCCGCGGTGCGTGGCAGCCGGTCGATGCGAATCATGGCGCGCGGCAGGAAGATGGCGTCCATGCGTTCGCGCAGCCAGGCCTGCACGGCCCGATTGTCCAATGGCGCACCCGCATAGATCAGCACCAAACGTTCGGCAAGCGCGCCGGTTGGAGGAAGGTAGAACACGCCGTCTTCCAGCCCCGGCAACTCGTGGAGCAATGAATTGAGCCCGGCTAGAGATGCGCGTCGTCCGGCAATCTTGATCAGATCGCCCCGGCGTCCCACCAGGGTGAAGTCACCACTGCCATCGGGCTCGACGATATCCGCCAGAACGCGCGGCGATTCGAAGTGCGAGCCCCACACTGTTGCGCCGTTTTCCGAAGGCTGTACGCGCACGCCCTCCACCGGGCGCCATGCGGCGCTTTTTGCTGTGCGACGCATCGCAACCACGCCCGTCTCGGTGGAGCCGTAAATCTCCAGCACGCTTGCACCAGTCAAGGCCTCGGCCTGCGCGGCCAGTGTCTGCACCAATGGCATGGTGGATGCGACGACGATGGAACAATTGGCTAACGCATCGCCTGCATGTACCAACGCCCGCAGATGCAGAGGCGTCGCGATCCATGCCGAGCCGCTCGCATCGGATTGTGAAGGGCGCTCGAAGGCTGCGACCACATCGGCCGCAAGCAGCGGACGTGCGTCGAGCACCGCCCGGCCGGTGAGAAGGGGCAGCATGACAGACGCCTCCAACCCGAACATGTGCTGGGGTGCGACGCTGCAAATGACCTGACTCATGGCCTGCGCCTGCTGCTCGAGTTCTTCATCGAGCCGGGCCGCGAGTACCTGCGCTCCCCGCATCAGCTGGCCCATTGTCTTGAGCTGCGCTTGCGGCGCGCCGGTGCTGCCCGAGGTATAGAGACGAACGAGGGGCACCGTGGGATCGCAAGCCCATTGCAAACGCGAGTCACTCGGGTGATCGCTCGGGACTTCGGGAACGAACGCAAGAACCTGCGCAAGTGCACTCCACGCGGGTTGCACGAGCGCTTTGTCGTCCACCACGATCAACGGCGCTGCACTGTCTTGCAGCATCGCGGCGAGGTCTGCGGAGCCGCTCGAAGGGGGCAGCACTTGCGGCAAATGGGCTCTGAGCGCGGCCAGAAACGTGACCAGAAACCCCAGGCGCGTCTCGCACAGGTTGCATACCGCCGATGCGCCGGTAAGCCGGGGTGCCAGCGCAAGGGATGCGGCGTGAACATCTCGCCATGTCCAGTCACGCACGGCACTACGCACGGCAACCCGGTCGAGATGCATCGCCCCAGCCGCCAATGGCGAATCGTTAAAAGGATTCATCGCCAAATCCGCCATGTGTCGCGCAACTGTTGAATCAGGCCGGGAAATTCATGGCCCGGAAACAGGCGCGGACGGATCCAGTGTTCGCCGACGAAGAGCACGAAGCTGCCAATCCAGACGAAAAGCCCCACACCTGCAAACGCCTCGCCGGGCAGCAATGCGCACAGCGCAGCAACCACAAAATAGGCACACCAGACCGCAGTGAGCGTGCGGGTGTACCGTCGCAGTGGTTCGGACAGAGAAGGGTCACTGACAAGTGCGATGCGCTGGATCAGCGGAACGCGGCCGGGCAACAGCGTGCGGCCAAAGAAAATCGCGAGCCAGCCCAGCATCACCAGAGAAAGTGCGCGCCAAAACAGCGCTGCGTCGATCATGCCGAGCGGGGCGGGAAAGTCCACGCGAAAATCAGCCTTTCGCGACTGACGTTCGCGCGATGTGATCTGCCAGACTTTGCAGTGACGCGAAGATCACTTCATTGTTCGGGTCTTCTGCCTTCAGCTTGACGCCGTAACGCTGCTGAATGAGCAGCGACATCTCGAGCATGTCCAGCGAGTCCAGATCAAGCCCGCCGCCGAACAGGGGGGCGGCGAGATCGACACTCATCGGATCGACATCTTCCAGGTGCAATCCCTCAACCACGAGCGTGGCCAGTTCCCTCGCCGAGACGGCTGCGTGGGGCTGGTCCCTGCCCGAGCTCATGATGCGGAAATCTGCGGGTTGATGCCGCACATGAGGTTCTGGGTGAGCTTGTTCTGAAGATGCATGAAAAATCTCCTCCCGGAGTGATTGCCTGATGATGGGTCGATATTTGAATCGATCGTCCTGCGACGGGCGAATTCTACCGACGCCAATCAATCTTCGAGCGAACTCGCTCGTCAGACCTCAAGCGGGTCGGCTTGACGCGGCGCTCGCGATCGATGCAAGCAGATCCAGCACCAGCGGATGCTCACCCACCGGCGCAAGCAGGTCGATGGCCAGACCAGCGTGATCGCGGCGCAGGCCGTCGATCAGCACGGGCAAGTCTTCCCTCACATGCCGCCCGGCTCCCAGAAACATGGGAACGATGGTGACTTGCGTTGTTCCTGCCGATACAAGTTCGCCGACTGCTGTTGCCAGATCGGGCTGCGCCAGTTCGAGAAATGCGCATCGAACCGCCGCCTCAGGGGATCGTTGCGCCAGCCGCTGCGCAACCGCATCCATCGGGGCACGCCACAACGGATCGCGCGAACCGTGGCCAAACAAAACGATGGCACGCGTCATCTTCGCCTCACCTTTCGACTTATCTTCGTAACACCAGCCATCCGAATGCCCCTAAGGAAAGCGCCGAATAAATCAGGCCCGGCGCGGCGGCGGTGAGCCACGGCCACCAGTTCTGCAGATTTCCGACGTAGCCGAACACGTTGTTCAGCAAGAAGAAGCTGATCCCGATCAGCACGCCGCCGAACACATAGCCCGTAATGCCGCCCGAGCGGAAATGCAGGTAGGCAAAGGGCAGGGCGAGCACCACCATCACGATGCAGCTGAGCGGATAGAACACCTTGCGCCAGAACTCGATTTCATACCGCTGCGCCGATTGGCCATTTGATTCGAGATGCCGGACGTACTGGAACAGGTCGATCGTGCTCATCCGATCGGGTTTGAGCAACGCCACCGACACCATCTCTGGCGTGATCTCGGTCTGCCAGCGCAGGCTGGGCAGATTGAAGCGCTGCACCTTCGCCGCCTCCGCACCGGGCGAGCTGAATTCGCTTCGCTCCAGGTTTTCCAGCAGCCATGCGCCGTCACGGCCGAACTTCGCCTTGGGAGCTTGCGTCACCGACACCAGGAAGCCCTGCGCATCGGACTCGAAGATGCGGACACGTTCCATGTCGCCATCGGGTGTGATGGCCGCAACGTTGACGTTATAGGTCCTGTTCGGCTGCCGCTCCTTCAGCCACGCGCCGGTCTGTCCGATGCTCAGGCCGCCGTCGACGCGGGCCTTTAGGAGTTGAGCGTTGCGGTCAGAGGCTGGTACGAGATAGTCGCCCACTGCAAATGTCAGCAGGGTGAACACGGCGCCAAGCGCCAGCAGCGTTCTCATTGCGCGCCAGGGCCCAAGGCCGCTTGTGCGCAGGATGGTGTACTCGGAGCTTTGCGCCAGCCGCGCCATCACGAAGATCGTGCCGATCAGGACGGTGATCGGAAGCAATTCATAAAGGTGGCTTGGAAGCCTGAGCACCACATAACCCAGGGCTTGCGTCAACCGATAACCCGAGACGCCCCGGTTGATGTTGGGCAGCTCATCGACGAAATCGAAAAAGAAAAAAAGTGCAAGAAAGCCGGTTGTGACGAACAGGACGGAAATCAGCACTTCGCGGTAGATCAGGCGGCGAATGGTGTGCATGGATCGATCAGGCCTTCACCGCACGGCGGCGCTCAGCGGGTCTCGAATAGAGATCCTTGAACGACCAGTTGTTGTGTTGCTTGGCCAGCCAGAAGACGCTGCCGATGAACACCGCGCCGTGCAGGCCGACGAGGAATGCAAGAAAGGTTGCCTTGCCCGAGGTGATCCAGCTCTGGCCGAGGTTCAGCAGGTTGAAATACACCACGAAGGCAAAGAGCGCGAACACCAGGTTCCCACTGCGTCCGGCACGGGGATTCACGCTGGAGACGGTGATCGCGATGATGACAAAGTTGATGGCCGAGAGTGCCAGCCCGATTCGCCACGCAAGCTCGCCCAGGTTCATCCGGGTTGGGTCCTGGAAGAGCGCCGGCGTCGAGCGGGTTTTGGCTGGCAGGTTGTCTCTGGCGCCGACCTCGTTCTCTCCGACCTTGTTCAGGAACTCCTGAAATTCGCTGATCTTCAGTTGTGTCTTGCCGGTTGTCTCCAGTCGCTGGCCGTTGGAAAGCATCAGGAATTGGCTTTCGCCGATAGTCACGATGCGGCCGCTGCGCGCAGACGTGACTGTTTCACGGCCGTTTTCGTTGGTGGAGATGAAGATGTTGCGGCCCGACTTGGTATCGGCGCTGTCTTTCTCCAGGAAGAACACCCGCTTGCCGCTGGCTGATTCCTGGAACTGGCCGGGTGTGACACGTTCGAGGTCGCCGCGATTGCCGTACCGGTCCTTCAGTTCCTGTGTCTGCGCATTCGCCCAGGGCCACACCACGAGCGCCATCCCGGCCACGACAAGAAGGACGGGCCAGGCAAAGCTGAAAAGGGGGCCCAGAAATGACGACAGCCCACGGCCCGCGCCGAACCAGATCACGGTCTCGCTGTCGCGGTACATGCGCGATAGCGTCCCGACGATGGCGATGAAGAGAGAGAGCGTCAGCACCGGCGGCAAATAGCCCAGGACCGTGTAGCCCATCACCATCATCACTTCCTGGGGATTCACGCTGCCACGGGTTGCCTGGCTCAGCGTGCGGATCAATGTCATCGTCATGACGATGGTGACCAGCACGACCAGCGTTGCTCCGAAAGTGCGGGCGAGTTCCTTGCGGAGAGACGAATGGAATAACATCGGGCGCGGATGGACTCTTGTCGGAAAAAGAACAGGCAATTATGGACTTTGAACTCAAGCCTCTGAATCTCTCTGACGCCGCGTCAGAAAAATGCGATGCGCTCGTACTGCTGGTTGGCGACACGTTCAAGCCCGGGAAGGACGCACTGTCCTTGCTCGCGGCCCATGCGCTCAAGGAAAAGCATCTCGAAACCAAGGCGGGCAAGCTGCTGCAGGCCTATCGCAGCTCAGGCATTGCCGCCACGCGAGTCGTGTTTGCAGGTGCGGGCGATGGCTCCGGCAAGAAGGTGCACGCGGCTGTGGTTGCGGCCGTTTCGTCCCTGCGCACGTCAAAGGCCAGGCGTCTCGTGATCTGCCTGCCGCCCGATGCGGGGGCCGATGCGGTGCGGGCCGCTGTAGCCGGCACGGCCGAGGCCAGCTATGTCTACATCACCACCAAATCCAAGCCTGAAGGTCGTGAGTTGCAACGCGTCACCGTCGCCGTTGCCGATCCCAAATTGCACAAGGCGGCTTTCGACGCAGCAAAGGGCGCTGCGAACGGCATAGAGTTCGCACGCGAAGTCGCCAACCTGCCCCCCAACATCGCAACGCCGACCCGCCTGGGTGAAGAGGCCAAGGGCCTGGCCAAGGCGCATGGGTTTCTTTGCGAGGTGATGGGCCCCAAGGAAATCGCAAAGATCGGCATGGGCTCGTTCCTGTCGGTCGCCAAGGGTTCCGAAGAGCCCGCGCGCTTTATCGTCATGCAGTACCAGGGCGCTGCTGCCAGCGAGGCACCGTTGGTGCTCGTGGGCAAGGGCATCACCTTCGACAGCGGCGGTATCTCGATCAAGCCGTCTGCCGACATGGACGAGATGAAGTTCGACATGGGCGGTGCTGCCAGCGTGCTGGGTGCGTTCCGTGCCATCGGCGAAATCAGGCCGGCGCTCAACGTTGTCGGCCTGATTCCGACCTGCGAGAACATGCCCGATGGCCGGTCCATGAAGCCGGGCGATATCGTCACCAGTCTGTCGGGCCAGACCATTGAAATCCTCAACACGGATGCAGAAGGGCGCTTGATCCTGTGTGACGCGCTCACGTATGCAGAGCGGTTCAAGCCCAGTGCCGTCATCGACATTGCCACGCTCACTGGCGCCTGCGTGATCGCCCTGGGCGGCGTACGTAGCGGTCTGTTCGCCACTGACGACGAACTGGCTGAAGGTCTTCAAGCCGCTGGCGAATCCGCGCTCGATCCGTGCTGGCGGATGCCGCTGGACGAAGAATACGGCGAGGCACTGAAATCCAACTTCGCCGACATGGGCAATGTGGGTGGCCGTGCCGGAGGTGCGATCACCGCAGCGAAGTTCCTGCAGCGCTACGCCACTAAATTTCCCTGGGCGCACCTGGACATCGCCGGCACGGCCTGGAAGGGCGGCACAGCCAAGGGCTCCACGGGCCGTCCGGTCGGCCTGCTGGTGCAATACATCCTGGACCTTGCGAGCGCTGGCGCCACTGCGCCTGCTGCGAGCACCACCAGGACTGCCAGGACCGCAAAGAAGACATTGAAGAAGGCCAGGGCCCGATGAGGGTGGTGCGAGCACATGGGCATGTAATCGAATGACCGATGTCGAGTTTCACTTCAACGCCCCGGACAAGATGGCCTACGCGTGCAGGCTTCTGCGCAAGGCCGCAGCCAAGGGGTCTCGTGTGGCTGTCACCGCCGACAAGCAGTTTCTGCGCGACCTCGACCGCGCGCTCTGGACCTTCGATGCCACGGCCTTCGTCCCCCACTGCGTGCACGATGCACCTCCCCAGGTGCTTGACGCCTCACTTGTGGTGCTGTGTGACTCGGCCCGTTTCGCGCCGCGTGCCGAAGTGCTGGTGAATTTCGGCGGCACGGTCCCCGACGGTTTCGAGCGCTTTGAGCGCGTGATCGAAGTCGTGTCACTCGACGAAGATGACAAGGTGCAGGCGCGACAGCGTTACAGGCACTATGCCGACAGGGGCTATGCCATTGCACGGCGTGACCTCGTGCTGAAGGACGCCTGATGGCGCAACCCCGCTGCTGCGCCGTGTGGAACCAACGGTTGCATTAGCCCTTTGATTGCGTGGGTAATTCCCCTGATCGGCCTTTCCCCTATGGTTCGGGCCCAGAAATTGCGATATGGTCGCGCCCGTTGAGCTGAAAAACAAAGTTCTCAACCAAATTCCTTACTCTGGAGGTTAGTTCGCTATGCATATGAAATTCAAATTGACGGTGGCCGCTGCGATCGCTACAGCTTGGGGCCTTGCCTCCGCGCAAGACCTGGTCGTCAAGATCGGCCACGTGGCTCCCACGTCGGGCGGCATCGCCCACCTGGGCAAGGACAATGAAAACGGCGCCCGCATGGCGATCGATGAACTCAACGCCAAGGGCGTGACCATCGGCGGCAAGAAGGCGAAGTTCGAACTGCTCGCCGAAGACGACGCAGCCGATCCGAAGCAGGGCACCGCAGCCGCCCAGAAGCTGGCTGACCAGAAGGTGAACGGCGTTGTTGGCCACCTCAATTCCGGCACCTCCATCCCCGCCTCGAAGATCTACTCCGAGGCTGGCATTCCGCAGATCTCGCCTTCGGCGACAAACCCCAAGTTCACCCGCCAGGGCTACAAGACGACCTTCCGCGTCGTGGCTGACGACGTGCACCTCGGTGGCACGCTCGGCCGCTATGCCGTGAAGGAACTCAAGGGCAAGACGATCGGCGTGATCGATGACCGCACGGCTTACGGCCAGGGCGTTGCCGACGAGTTCGAGAAGGCGGTCAAGGCTGCGGGCGGCAAGATCGCCGGCCGTGAATTCACCACGGACAAGGCCACCGACTTCATGTCGATCTTGACCACGATGAAGGGCAAGAAGCCTGACGTCGTGTTCTTTGGCGGCATGGACGCAGTTGCCGGCCCGATGCTCAAACAGATGAAGTCGCTGGGCATTAACGCCAAGTTCATGGGGGGCGACGGCATCTGCTCGAGCGAGCTGCCGAAACTGGCTGGTGACGGCATGGCAGATAACCAGGTTGTTTGCGCTGAAGCAGGCGGGGTTGAAGGTACCCAGAAAAAGGGCATGGATGACTTCCGCGAGAAGTACAAGAAGCGTTTCAACGCTGACGTCCAGGTCTACGCACCCTACGTCTATGACGCAGTCAACTTGATGGTCGCCGCAATGGTCAAGGCCGGCTCCGCTGAGCCAGCCAAGTACCTGCCGGTTCTCGCGAAGACTGACGGCTACAAGGGCGTGACGGGCAACATCTCGTTCGACAACAAGGGAGACGTGAAGAACGGCGCCCTGACGCTGTACACGTACAAGGGTGGCAAACGCGACCAGCTCGCAGTCGTTCGCTAAGCGGACTTCGGCCACATGAAAAAGCCGCCTCTTGGGGCGGCTTTTTATCGGCTGGAGGGTAGCTTTCGGCTAAGGGCTGATGATCGCGAAGGAACTGCGAAGCTTCTTGAGGCTTGTTCGCCTCGTAGAGAAGAAGGTCGCCGCTGAAGAAAAGCTCCTGGGTGACGAACTGGCGCGCGACATCATTGGACCAAAGGCAACTTACGCAAGCGCGCAGAGAGCATTCGCCTCCGTTATCCATAGTGAACAGCTATACCCGACCAAGCGAAAGAAGCGGGAGGCTTAACCCTTCCATCGAACGGACGTTTTCCTGCCAGCTTTGCTTGCTTCCAGCCGCCGCTCATGTCAAACGTTGATATGGCTTCTCTCTGTCAATAGTGTCGTGGCTCGAGGGTCACGACATCCGGGCCAGCGCTACCGTTGGCGTAGGGGAATCCCCGGTTTCCGGGCTCCGGGATTTGTGCCATTGTCCGTACATAGTCCGCGTCTGAGGGTAGTCGACCCGTTGCGGATTTGCGGGATTCTTGAAGAATCCACGAAAGCCTTGCGGACCTCCGAATGCGGCACGTCCGCCGTTCCAACCAAGGAGAAATGAATGAAAGTAATCGTCCGGGCACTCGCAATGCTGACGCTGTTCATCGCCGGCCATGCAGCCGCGCAGGGCTATCCGAACCGTCCCGTCAAGATCATCGTGGGCTTCCCGCCAGGGCAGTCGGTGGACGTCGTGGCGCGCCTGGTCTCGCAGCCGCTGGCGCAGGCGCTCGGCCAGGGTGTCGTTGTCGACAATCGCCCGGGGGCCGGCGGCGTCATCGGGGTCAGCGCCCTGCTCACCGCGCCCGCGGACGGCTACACCACGATGATCGCCTCCAGCGGTCCGATGTCCATCAATCCGCAACTGACCAAGGTGCCATTCGACGTGCACACGGCATTCGCGCCCGTCAGCATGCTGGCCACCCTGCAATACGTGCTCGTGACACAGCCGTCGTTTCCGGCCTCGAATGCCAAGGAGCTGATCGCGCTGGTGAAGGCGAATCCGGGCAAACACAACTTCGTCGGCTCCGGCAACGGCACGACGCAACATCTGGCCGGCGAGTTGCTGAAACTCCAGGCCGGGCTGGACGCCACGTTCATTCCCTACGCAGGCAGCACCGCCGCGCTGACTGACCTGATGAGCGGGCGGGTGAGCTATGGTTTTGAAACGATCGCCACGGTACTGCCGCTGATCCAGGCCGGGCGCCTGAAGGCCCTGGCGGTGTCGAGCCTGCAGCGTTCGAGTGCGCTGCCCAACGTGCCGACCGTTGCGGAAAACGCCGGGTTGAGTGACTTCAACGTTGTCGCATGGATCGGCCTGGTCGCCAAGGCCGGCACGCCGCCGGAAGCGGCGGCCCGGCTGGCCACCGAAATCCAGAAGGCGATGCAGTCCAACGAACTGCGCGAACGCTTCCAGGCACTCGGCATGGACCCGGTATCGAGCACGCCGGCCGAGCTCGGGCGCGTGATGACCGATGCGTACCAGCGCTTTGGCGAGGTGATCAAACGCGCCAACGTCAAGATCGAGTGATCCTCGCGCTACCGACGGAGCAGTCATGAATGTCGTCGATGCCGCGCCGACCCGCGCCAGCCTGATGACGGGCGACGAGTACCGGGAATCCCTGCGTCGCTACCAGCCGGTGGTTTATGTCGACGGTCGCCGCATCGAGAGCGTGGCCGACGAGCCGGCCCTGCGCCCGGGGGTGAATGCCCTGGCGTACACCTATGACTTCGCGCTGAATCCCGAAGTCGCGCCGCTCGCACTCGCCACGCAATCCGGCCGCAACCGCGTGGTCAACCGGATGCTGCACGTCAACGAGTCGGCCGGTGACCTGCTGAACAAGCTCGAAGCGGTTCGGCTGCTGTGCCAGGAGACGGGCTGCGCTCAGCGCTATCTCGCGCACGATGCGCTCAACGGCCTGGCGCAGGTCACGGCCCGCATCGATGACGCGCGTGGCACGACGGAGCACAGTGAGCGGTTCCGCGCTTACCTCGCCGACGTCCAGGACCGCGACCTTTCCCTGGGCATCGCCATGACCGACGCCAAGGGGGATCGCAGTCGCAGGCCGCACGAGCAGGCGAACCCCGACACGTACGTGCATGTCGTGGAACGCAATGCCCAGGGCATCGTGATCAGCGGCACCAAGGCCATCGTCACCGGTGCGCCCTACATGCACGAATTGCTCGTCATGCCGGGCCGCAACATGGGCCGGGAAGACGTGGACTTCGCCGTCTGCTGCGCGGTGCCGGTCGACGCGCCCGGCGTCACCATCGTCGCTCGCCCCGCCGGCCGTCCCGGCGACAAGGTCGAGCATGGCGCGGCGCTGTTCTCGCGCAAGTACGGCCAGTCCACCGGCGTGGTCATGTTCGACCGGGTGCTGGTGCCGTGGGACCGCGTCTTCTACGAAAGCGAGTGGGAGCACAGCCACGTGCTCACCTACAGCTATGCCACCCACCACCGGCACAGCTGCATCGGCGCGCGCGCCGGCTTCGGCGACCTGCTCATCGGAGCGGGCGCGTTGATGTGTGAAGCGAACGGGCTCGATCCCGGCGAGAAGAGCAACCTGCGCGAACCCATGGTGGAGCTGATCAAGATCACCGAGGGGGTTTTTGCCTGCGGTGTCGCCGCCAGCGTGTATGCGCACCAGGATCCCTACAGCCAGACCTTCATGCCCGACGCGGTGTTCAGCAACATCGGCAAGCTGCTGCTGGCCACGCAGATCTACGACATGCACCGGCTGGCGCACGAAGTATCGGGCGGGCTGATCGTGACGCTGCCCGGCCCCGACGAGGACCACAACCCCGAGACGGCGGCGCGCCTGTCCGAAGTGCTGCGCGCGAGCCCCGACGTCTCGTACGACAAGCGCATCGAAGTGGCGCGTTTCATCGAAGACCTTACTGCTTCGTACCAGGGCGGTTGGTATTCCGTCATCAGCCTGCACGGCGGCGGTTCGCCGGCCGCCATGAAACAGGAAATCTGGCGCAACTACCCAGTGGGCAGCAAGGTGGATCTGGTCGAGCGCCTGCTCGATCGCGGCGTGCTGAACGACCCGGCACGCGCCATCACGCGCAACCGGCAGCCGGGGCGCTGCTGCGACACGGGATGCTCCACCCCGGGGCAGCCGGTGATGGTTGCGCTGCTGGACAGCCAATCGCGAATGAAGAAGACGCACGACGCTTGAACCCGACGGCGCGCGGGCCGCCTGGCGTGCGTGCGCTTTCCGCGGGCCGCTGCCGGCGGCTGGCTACTCCTCGAATCCGGCGAAACTGGCGAAATCGGCTGCCGGCGCGCGCTGCGTCCGTAACCGGTTGATCACGTCCGCCGGATCGGCGTGGCCCAGCGCCATGCCGCAGATGATGATTTCGTTCTCCGGAATTCCGAGGACAGGTCGGATCACTTCGTGGAAGTCGGCGAACGCCGCTTGCGGGCAGGTGTCCAGGCCATGGCCCCGAGCTGCAATGGCGAGGCTGCCGATGAAGATGCCCAGGTCCAGCCAGCTGCCGATCTCGAGGTCTTCCGGCAGCGTGAACATCATGCCAACCGGTGCACCGAAGAATTCGTAGTTGCGCCGGCGCTGCTGCTCGGTGCGCTCGAAGTCACCCCTGGGAATTCCCAGCAGGCCGTACATGTCCCAGCCGATCTTGCGGCGTCGGCCGAGATAGGGCTCACGCCATTGCTGCGGGTAGTAGTTCCACTCGCGCTGGTAGCGGTCCGCAGGATGGGCGTCGAGCGCACCCAGGATGGCGTCCGTGAGGCGCTGCCGCAGCGCGCCCGAAAACACATGCACCTTCCATGGCTGGATGTTGCTGCCGCTCGGGCTGCGCGCAGCCAGCGTGAGCAGCTGCTCGACCTCTTCCCGCGGCACGGGAGTGGGCAGGAAGGCGCGGACCGAGCGGCGCGTCAGCAGCGCTTCGTCGGCGGAAAGGCGAACCGTCGCACCAGCGTGCGCGGCGGGGTTCGAACTGCTCAATCGTGTTTCTCCTTCAGCCGGGCAAGGCGGCGCGCAGCAGGTTGCCGATCACGACCATCTCCGGGATGCGGCCGCTGAACTTCTCGATGGCGGATTGCAGGTGCAGTGCCTGCTCGCCCGTGGGCGCCGGACGACCCGCATCGGCCTCCAGCCGCGCGGCGATGGCGACGGCCGCATGGTCGACGTCCTGGCGCATGCGCGCGGCGACGGTGTCGATGGCCTCGAACTCCGGCGGCACCAGCACGGCGGCATAGCCGAGGAAGGCCGGCCAGTGCGCCAGGTGCCGGTACAGGCTGGGCCACAGGGTCGACGGTGCAGCGTGGGAGCCACGGTCGGTGAGCAGGAGGGCCAGCGCGTGCACGGTGGGGGTCATCGCGTCGGGGTTCACCATGGGCGGCAGCGCGGGTGGCGGGGGCGGGGGCTCCCATTGTGGCCACGATGGCTTGCCCGGTGGGCCGGCCCGGCCGGCCAGGTGCAGCGACAGGCAGCGCACCATGACGATGTTGACCGGGTTGGCCCGGTTGTAACCGTCGAGCACCGCGGAGATGGCGCGCTGGTCGGCCTCGCCGATGCCGGCGGCGCGCAAGGAGGCGGTCGGAATGGCCGGCTGGCGCGGCACCCGGGCCAGCGCCGCGAGCCGCCATGCTGCCTGCTGCACCGCGCCACCGCGCATCGCCGGCTCCAGGATGCTCCAGGCCCATTCCAGCGTGCCCGGCATCGTGGCCAGGTGCCGCCAGATCAGGGCCACCATCGGCACCGCCGACAGCCGCCTGATTTCCCCATAGATGTGGCGTACGTCCCCGACCGCGTCGGCCTCGGCCAGCTCTGGCAGCAGCTGCTGCGTCGGTGCGTCGGGCGTCTTTTCAGGTTCAGGTTGCATGGCGTTCCGTTTCAGCGATCACGAAGCGACCGTCTGCGGGTTGCGGGGGTGGTGGCGGCCCTGCTCCAGCAGTTCGCTGCGGGTGCCGACGTGGGCTGCGTGGCTGCGCGCCTCGATGCCGAGCATGGCGGCGATGTCGCGCGATGCCGCAACGGCTTCTTCCGGCGCCACGCCGGTGCGCACGCCCATGGCTTCGAACATGCAGACCAGGTCCTCGGTCGGCAGATTGCCGACGGATGCCAGGCTGGTGGGCATGGCGATGCCGCCGCCGATGCCGCAGATCGAACCCTCGATGAAGGTGGCGCCCGCGTCGACGGCGGCCAGCACGTTGGCCGTGCCATGGCCGGCGAGGTTGTGCACGTGGTAGCCGAACTCGCAGTCCGGAAACTCGCGCGCCGCACGGCGGAAGAGGGAGGAGACCATGACGGGATCCTCCATGCCCATCGAGCCGGCCAGGTAGAAGCGGCGGATGCCGCCTTCACGCAGGCGACGCACCACGTCTACCGTCTTGTCCGGCGGAATGGCGCCCTCGTACGCGCACCACATCGCCACGCCAAGAGCCATGACGAAGCCGGCGCCGGCCCCGTCGGCGATGCGAAAGCACTGGATCCCCTGGTCGATGGCCTCGTCCAGCGTCATGTTCTGGTTCTTGCGCAGGTACGTTTCGCTCACCGTGATCAGGCCCAGCATCTCGTCGAGCCTGGCGCCCACGGCGCGGTCGGCGCCGCGCGCATTGGGCACCAGCGCCCGGTAGATGGTGCCGGGCCGGCGCTGGATGCGGCCGCAGACCTCCTCGGCGTCCTTGAGGTTCGGGATCACCGTGTTGCGGACGAAGCCGGTCACTTCGATGACGGGGAAGCCGGCGCGCGATAGGCGGTCGATCATGGCCACCTTGGTGTCGGTGGGGATCCAGCGGTCCAGGCTTTGCAGGCCATCGCGCGGGCCCACCTCGCTGATCGTGATGCGCTCGGGCAGGTTCAACATGGAGGACTCCTCAAATCAACATCACGGATGACCGGGCGTCGCTGCGGCTTCAGACCACGCCTTCGGCCGCCAGGCGCTTCAACTCCTCGTCGGTCAGGCCCAGCAAGGTCTTGAAGATCTCGTCGTTGTGCTCGCCCAGCCGCGGGCCCAGCCAGTTGACGCTGCCCGGTGTGTCCGACAGGCGTGGCACCAGGTTGGGGATCGACAGCTCGCCCACCCGGTCATCCTCCATCTTCAGGATGTTGCCGCGCGCCGCATATTGCGGATCTTCGAAGATCTCGTCGACCGAGTAGATCGGGCCGCAGGGCACCTGCGCCTGCTCGCAGACGCGCAGGATTTCGGCGCGCTCGAAGCGCGAAGTCCACGCAGCGACGTGCTCATCGACCTGCTGGCGGTCGCGTTCCCGGTTGTTCAGCGTGGCCCAGTCTTGCGGCGCCGGCAGCCCGTCCTTGGCCATGACCACGGCCAGGCGCTCGTAGATCTTGTCGTTGGTGCAGGCGATCGCTATCCAGCGCTCATCCTTGGTCGGGTAGTGGCTGTGGGGCACCACGTTCACCGTGCCGGGGCCCATGCGCTGGCGCACGTAGCCCTTGTAGGCATAAGCGGGGGCGAGTTCGTCCAGGATGCGGAAGATCGGCTCGTACAGGCCGATGTCCACCATCTGGCCCTTGCCGGTGCGCTCGCGCGCCTTGAGCGCGAGCAGGACGCCGACCGCGCCGTAGAGGCCGGCCATGTAATCGGGGATGGTGGCCGAGCCGGGTGTCACCGGCGGCCGGTCGGGGTAGCCGGCCAGGAAGGCCAGGCCGCCGAAGGCGTTGGCGATGCGGCCGAAGCCCGGACGGTCCCGGTAGGGGCCGGTCTGGCCGTAGCCGGAAATGCGCACCAGGATCAGGCGCGGATTGATCTCCTTGAGAGTGTCCCAGCCCAGGCCCCACTTCTCCAGCGTGCCCGGCTGGAAGTTCTC
>JBKJKT010000112.1:0-10568 GCA_046597415.1 Ramlibacter sp. | reverse complement strand
TGAAAAGCAGCAACATGTAAAAGTCAGCGAGGTCGATGTTGCCGTGGTCCAGCGAGCGAAGGAAGATAGTCCAACCGTTGTGGTGGTTGTATCGACCAGACACCCAAAGTCGATTCGCTGAAAACTACGAATGGTTGCGGACGTTCTTCAGCGCTTTCGCTGCGTTCTTGACGCGCTCGGCGTTCTCAAGCCATATAGAGCGTTGTAGCGAGGCGAGCCAGCTCCCTTGCCTCGGCAAACGGCGAGCAATACATGGCGCCAGCCAGCGCGTGTCGGTGGTTCGAATTCGCCCTTGTCCTACATCTGAAGTTTGCTGCGTTCCATTAGCATTAAACGCACATTTGCGAGACTCTCATGCTAGAACTCCGCACCGAAAAGATCAGCACCGAAAGCAGCAGGCGCAGTACTCAGGTCTTGGCTAAGCTTTCAGTTTTGCAAAGGATGCGAGACGAAGCAGTTGCAGGGGGTCGGGCCAGCATGTTTGCTTCGATCGATCGGTTGATGGATTCTGAAACTCAGGCATTGCGAAAGCTTCAGGAGTGCAAGCACGAATCCCCGTCTGGGGGAGCGCATGACAGCGGTGTTTGAGTTCGAGAAGGGCGACACGGTGCAACTCAAAAGCGGTGACCCATGATGACCGTACAAGTCCGGTCGTAGAACCTCGCACGTTGAGTTTGGATTAACCAAGCGAGCACTTGCGATATGCCGCAAAATCCTCCAAAACCTACCCACATTGACGTGTGGAAGGATGCGATCGGCAGAGCGGCACAGGCTAAGATGCTTCTTCGTGCAGCGTTTGATGAATATGCAAAGGGATTGGGACCCGCGCCCACAAGCATCCAAATTGGCGAGGCGAAGCTGCTGAGACGCCTGGCAAACGAAGCGCTCAAGACGGCGATGCGCAGCACCCATCTGAATGACTCAACTGACGCAGGCAAGCCGGGCTAGGCATAGCACCGCCAATCGCTCAACCCCTTCAGATTCGCCATTCCCATGCCCCGCGAACTCCATCTTCATCGGCCACGCCTGCCAAAACGTTAGAACCACGTGCCGATAAATGTTTTTCTTGTTGAGGACATGCCCCTGATCCAAGCCGCGATCATGGAGGCACTGGCCGAGGCAGGTGAGTTTTCGGTCGTTGGCACTGCCCGAACCGAGGCTGAGGCTATCCTGTGGGTCAAGGAGAATCCAGGGACTTGGGATCTCGCGATTGTGGACCTTGTACTCGACCAGGGCAGCGGCTTGGGCGTGATTCAGGAGTGCAGGCGCACCTGCCCGGCCGGGAGGGTTCTTGTCTTCAGTGATTACGTCACTTCAGGTATGCGAGAACATTGCCTCGGACTTGGCGCAGACGCCGCCATATCGAAGGCTGACTTCAAATTGTTCATTGAGTATTGCTCGAAACTGTCGTCGGACGCCGCGTGAAGTTCGCATGAGACTCGCCTAAACTTAGCTCAAGTATTCAGGAGACCTCCATGGCGCGACCCAAGCAAGATCAACGCGAGAAGTCTCGTAACGAATCACGTGTCCGTGCAGCCAGGAGCAAGACGCAAGTGGTGGAGGCGGAACTGAAGTTGGCCGCGGCAAGGCTTCACCTGGCCAGCACGGCCCTCGAACACACCCTGCCCGCGTCAGAGAAAAAAGGCGATGTAAAAAAGGCCTTGGTGGAGAACGCAGTCGTGGAACAGAAGGTAAAGGAGTCCGCAAAGGAACTTGCGCAAGTCACAGAGCTTCTCGAAGGGGAAGAGGCAGAGGGGCGCAGACCAAGTTAGACCGTCTAGCCCGAGGAACCGTCGCGGCGATCGGTGCAGCCGCGTTCCTTTAGCAATTTATCCACCCAGCCGCGGTCGACGCTTCCGTCCAGGATCTGCCGCATGGTGACGTCTTCCTTGGCTTTGTGCGCAGCCGCCAATTCAAGCAGCTTCTCGGCATCCGCAAGCGGCACGGCAATCACGCCGTCCTCGTCGCCGACGATCACGTCGCCCGGCTGCACCACCATGCCACCGAGTGCGACCGGAAGATTGATCTCGCCCGGACCATCCTTGTACGGACCGCGGTGGGTCACCCCCAGCGCATAGACCGGAAAGGTGTCGGCGTGGATGGTTGCATAGTCGCGGATCGCGCCGTATATGACCAAGCCGGCCACACCGCGCTGCTGGGCTCGCCGCATCATCAGCTCGCCGAAGATGGCCTGGCTCAGCTCGCCGCCGGCGTCGACCACGATCACGTCGCGGGGACTGGCGATGTCGATCGCCTTGTGCAGCATCAGGTTGTCGCCGGGGCGCACCTTGACGGTCAGGGCGTTGCCGACCAGACCACCGCCCTTGTGCATCGGTCGCAGGGCCGCACCGGCGGCGCTGAGCCGGCTCATGTTGTCGCTCAGGTGGGCGGCGGCGACGCCGGCGAAGCGATCGAGCAACGCGTCCGGAGCGCGCTGGCGCGCGGAGAGAATCTGGAAGCCTAAGGTCATGGGGATATCCTTTCTTTGAGGGGGTGGCGGTTCAGCGCAGCGCTTCGCAAGCCCGGCGCAGTCGGTCGCAGCCTTCGTTGAGCTTCTCCATGGACGTCGCGAACGAAATCCGGAAGAACGGCGAGACGCCGTAGGCCGCACCTTGCAGCACCGCCAGGTTCTGCGATTCCAGCAGGTACAGCACGAAGTCGTTGTCGCTGTCCAGCGTCTTGCCATCCGGCGTGCGCTTGCCGATCAGCTCGGCGCAGGAGGGATAGAGGTAGAACGCACCTTCGGGCATGTGGCATTGGATGCCTGGCAGCGAGTTCAGCTGTGCGACAACGGCGTCGCGCCGTTGCTGGAAGATCGCGGTGCGCTCGGCGATAAAGTCTTGCGGGCCGTTGAGGGCCTCGACGGTGGCGGCCTGGCTGATCGAGGACGGGTTGGACGTGCTCTGCGACTGCAGCTTGACCATCGCCTTCACAAGCTCGGCAGGCGCGCCGCCATAGCCCATGCGCCAGCCGGTCATCGCGTAAGCCTTGGATACACCGTTGACGGTCAAGGTGCGGTCCTTGAGCGCCGGCTCCACCTGAGCGATGGTGAAGAACTTGCGGCCGTCGTAGAGGACATGCTCGTAGATGTCGTCGGTCAGTACCCAAACGTGGGGGTGGCGTAGCAGCACCTGCGCGAGCGCCTTCAGCTCGGCGGCGGTGTAGGTCGCGCCGCTCGGGTTGTTGGGGGCGTTCAGCACCAGCCAGCGAGTGCGCGCGGTGATGGCTCGTTCCAAATCTTGCGGCTGCAGCTTGAAGCCGTTTTCGGGGGAGCATTGAACGAACACCGGCTTGCCGTCGGCCAGTAGCACGATGTCCGGGTAGGAGACCCAGTACGGTGCCGGAACGATCACCTCGTCGCCCGCTTCCACAGTGCACATGAAGGCGTTGAAGATGATCTGCTTGCCGCCGGTGCTGGCGATGATCTCGGACGGCTGGTACGTCAGAGCGTTGTCACGCTTGAACTTGGCGGCGATTGCCGCCTTTAGTTCCGGCGTGCCGCCAACGTCGGTGTACTTGGTCTTGGAGTCCCTCATGGCGCGGATCACCGCCTCGCACACGTTCGGCGGGGTGTCGAAGTCCGGCTCCCCGGCGGTCAGACCGACGATGTCGCGGCCCTGGGCGCGCAATTCGCGTGCGCGCTGGCCGGCCATGGAGCTGGGGGAAGGTTTGATGCGGTTCAGGCGGGCGGCGATCTGGCTCATTCGGCTCTCTCTGGGGTGTGGCTACGGGATGGGTCGAGGCAGCGGTGGGCGCGCAGGTAGTCGACGAGGCCGCCGGCCGCGCGCAGCTCGAGAACAAACGGCGGTAGCGGTTCGGCGGCGATGGCCCGCGGTGGCGTGCCGGCGTGCAGCAAGACGGCGGTCGGCTCCAGCGCAATCGTGAGGGCCTCGCCCTCGGCGATGTCGGCAGTGTCGGCCACGATCAGCAGCAGTCCGTTGTTGACCGCGTTGCGCCAGTAGGTGCGCGAAAAGCTGGGCGCGACGACAGCCTGGATGCCGGCGCCCAGCACCACGGTGACCGCGACTTCCATCGCCGAGCCGCAGCCGAAATTGGGCCCGGCCACAAGGATGTCGCCGGCCGCGACGGTGGCGGCGAAGCCGGGGGCCAGGTCCTCCATGAGGTAGTGGCGCAGCAGCTTCGGATCCAGGGTTTCCTTCTTGCGGGTCGACGAGATGATGTAGTCGGTGTTGACATCCCGGCCGAACACCCGGGCCCGGCCGCGCAGGGTGGCGCAGGTCATTGCGGCGGCTCCTGCGATCCGCCCAGGTAGCCGCTGACGGCGGCCTGGGCACAGGCCCTCGGTGAGGCCAGGAAGATCTCGGCCTCGCGGTTGCCCATGCGGCCCTTGAAGTTGCGGTTGGCGGTAGAGGCAATCCGCACCGGCCCGCTGGGCACAGTGCCGCAGGTGCCGCAGCAGGCACCGCAGCCGGGCGGCTGGATCTCGGCGCCGAAGGCCTGGAACTCGGCCAGCATGCCGCTGCGGTGCAGCTCGGCGCGGATCGCCTCGGAGGCCGGCGTCACCACCAGCCGCACCCCCGCCGCGATCCCGCCGCCAGCCCGCAGCGCGGCCAGTGCCTCGGCATAGTCCTTCGTGCGGCCGCCGGTGCAGGTGCCGAGATAAACCATGTCGATGGCGGTGACCGGGGCCTGGTCCAGGTCGACCACCTGGTCGACCCGATGCGGCAGCGCCACTTGCGGCACCACGCTGCCCAGATCGAGCTCCAGCGTCGCGCTGTAGTCGCAACCCGCGTCGGCGAAAACGGGGTCGAAATCTCCCGTGGTCCTGGCACCGAGATAGCGTGCAGTGACCGCGTCGAACGGGAAGATACCCGCCTTGGCGCCGGCCTCGACCGACATGTTGGCCAGCACGATCCGGTCGTCCATGTCCAGCGACTCCACGCCGGGGCCGTCGAACTCGAGCGCCTGGTAATCGGCGCCGTCGGCACCGAGCCGGCGCGTGAGGCTGAGCGCGACGTCCTTGGCGCTGACGCCAGGCCGCAGCCTGCCGCGCAACGCCACCCTCAGCGAGCGAGGCACTCTGAGCCAGAGCTGGTTGCATTGCAGTACGCCGGCCAGGTCGGACGAGCCGATGCCGGTTCCGAAAGCGTTCACGGCGCCATACGAGACAGCGTGCGAGTCGGCACCGACCGCCAGCTGGCCCGGCCGCACATGGCCGCGCTCAAGCAGCAGCTGGTGGCCGATGCCCTCGCCGGCCTCGAAGATCCGGATGCCGTGCGCCCGGCCATAGTCGCGGGCCTGAGCCTGCAGCGCCAGCGCTCGTTCGCCGGACACCGGGCCGTAGTGATCGAATGCGAACAGCAGCCGCTCGGGCCGGTGCGGTGCGGGCAGGCCCCGACCCGGCGCCTGCATCCGCGCCAGGTAATCGAGCGCCATCGGGATCGACCCGTCGGTACCCATGGCGACGTCGACCTCGCAGATCGCGATCTCACCCGCCCGGACCTGGCGGCCAGCGGCGCGCGACAGGAGTTTTTCCGCCTGGGTGGCCGGGCGGAGATGGACGGCGGCCGGCACGGGGCTCAGTTCAGGGCGATGTTCGCGGCCTTCACCAACTTACCCCACTTCTCGTTCTCCACTTTGACGTGCGAGGCGAAGGCTTCCGGCGGGCCGCCGACCGGCTCCACGCCCATGCCGGCCAACTTCTTCTGGACCTCGTCGGTCTTGAGAATCCTGTCGATCGCGGCGTTGAGCTTGAGGATGATTGGCCGCGGCGTGGCTGCTGGTGCGACGATGCCGCTCCAGGACAGCGACTCGTAACCCTTGACACCGGACTCGTCCAGGGTCGGGACGTCCGGCAGGTTGGGCAGGCGCCTCTTGCTGGTGACGGCCAGGGCCCGCAGCTTGCCCTGCTGGACGAAGCCGATCGAGGAGGGTGCGTTGTCGAACAGCATGGTGACCTGGCCGGCGATCACGTCGGTGAGCGCCTGCGAGCTGCCCTTGTAGGGGACGTGCAGGATATCCACTCCGGCCATCGACTTGAACAGTTCCGCCGACAGGTGGGTAGAGCTGCCCGCGCCGGACGAAGCGAAGCTCAGGGAGCCAGGCTTTGCCTTGGCCATCGAGATCAGCTCCGCCACGCTGCGCGCCTGCACGGTCTGCGGCACGACCAGGATGTTGGTGATCAGCGAGGTGTAGCTGACCGGCGTCAAGTCCCGCGCCGCGTCATAGCTCATGCCCTTGTAGAGGTGGTGGTTGATCGCCATGATGCCGGTTGTCGCCATCAGCAGGGTGTAGCCGTCGGCCGGTGCCTTGGCTACCGCGTCGGCTCCGATGTTGCCGCCAGCGCCGGCCCGGTTGTCGACCAAAAACGTCTGCTTAAACTCGGCGCCAAGCTTCTCGGCCAGGATCCGGGCCACCACATCGGTGGAACCGCCAGGCGCGAATGGCACGACGATGCGCACTGGTTTGCTCGGGTAGTTGTCATCCTGGGCGTGAGCCGTGCTCAATGGCGCGAGCAGGAGAGCGCAGGTGGCAAGCAGCGCCGGGGCGAACTTCGGGACATTCATCGGGATTTCCTTTCGGGTAAAGGCAGCAGACGGAGGGACGAGAGGTGTGAGCTTGCGGCGACCTGAAAATCATAGGGAGAGACATGCATCGGAACAATCTAATTAAAATCGTCCACTATTCAGATAATCAGAAAGATCAAAGGCGCCGGCCCACGCCGCGTCAGAGAACATGACACACCGCGTCACGCTCAAGCACCTGCGCAGCTTCCTGGCCGTGGCGCAATCCGGATCCTTCACCCTGGCAGCCGCGCGACTGTGCGTGACGCAGTCCGCGTTGACCGCGACCATCCAGCAGTTCGAACAGGCCGTCGACCTGAAGGTCTTCGACCGCACCACCCGAAGCGTCGCCCTGACTGACGCCGGCGAGCGATTCCTGCCTGAGGCGCAGAAGGTCGTGCAGGTGTTCGACAGTTCGGTGGGCGACCTGCTGGCGCTGGGCCACCTTGAGTGCGGGCACATTCGCATCGGCGCAGCGGCCTCGGTGATCCATGAGTTTCTGGTCCCTGCGATCGCCACCTTTCGCCACGACTACCCGCAGATCACGATCTCGCTGCGCGATCAGGCTGCGCAGCAGGTCGAGCGACTGGTGGCCGATGGCGAGGTTGACTTCGCGATCGACAGCAAGCACCAGGGCTACGACGGGCTGGATTACGCGCCGCTGGTGGTCGACCAGTACGGTGTGATCTGCCGCAGTGACCATCCGCTGGCGAGCCAGCCTGGACCGTTGCGATGGCCTGACCTGGCGCCGGCCGACTACGTCGCGTTCAGCGCGGATACCGGCATCGGCCAGTTCCTGCGTCAGAACGCGGGCGACTGGCCGGTGTTCGAGGGCGCCCACGACGAGGTGGCGAGCACCACGGTGCTGTTCGCGTTGCTGGGCATGGGCGGCCGCTTTTCGGTGATGCCGGCAATGGCGTTGCGGCCCCGGGAGTTTCCCGACCTGGTATTTCGCCCGTTGGAGCAGCCCGCACTGGTGCGCGAGCTTTGCCTGATCACGCGCCGGCTGCGCTCGCTGTCGCCCAGCGCCGAACGGCTGCTGGACGTCCTGCTGGCAACAATCCGCAATCGAACCCTGCTGCCAGGGGTCACGCTGGCAGCGCCCGCGGCTGGTCCGTTGGGCCGGCGTGCTTGAAAGGCGGCTGGGTTAGCGAAGGACCCCGGCCCTATTCACCGCTGATCTTGCGCTCGCGCACGATTGCGCCCCACTTGACGGACTCCTTCTGCATGAAGGCAGTCAGCTCCTCTCGCGTCGTCGGGTTCGGGGTGAGTCCGTGTTTGTTCAACTGCTCGCGGATGCCGGGATCCTTGAGCACTTTCACGATTTCCTGGTTCCAGCGGTCCAGCAGGGCCGGGGGTGTCTTGCCCGGCGCGTTGAAGGAATACCAGTTGAGGGCCTCGAACCCCGGGAACCCGGACTCCGCCACGGTGGGCAGGTTCGGCATGTAGGCGGGGCGGGTCAGACCCGTGGTGGCCAGCGCAGTGAGTTTGCCGGTCTCCAGGTGGGGCAGGGCCGTGGGCGGCGCGGCGAAGTAGCCCGTGAAGCGACCGGCCAGCAGGTCCTGCATGGCGGGGGCGCCGCCCCGGTAAGGCACGTGCAGCATTTCGGCCTTGGCCAGCTGTGCGAACAGCTCGCCGGTGAGGTGCGAAGCCGAGCCGGGGCCGGTGGATGCGAAAGAGACACTGCCTGGTGCCTTGCGCGCCTCTGCCACGAAGCCCGCCAGGTTGCGGATACCGCTCGCGGAGTTGACGACCAGCACGCTCGGGAAATGCACCGCGCCGGAAACGGCCGCCAGGTCCTTGAACGGGTCATACGGGAGCTTGGACATGTGCGGAGCGATCGTGAGCGGCCCGATCGACCCGAGCAACAGCATCGAGCCGTCGGTCGGGCCATTGGCGACGAGCTGGTGCGCGATATTGCCGCCGGCGCCTGCCTTGTTGTCGACGATGATGGTCTGGCCGATGTTGTCGC
This sequence comes from Ramlibacter sp., assembly GCA_046597415.1. GTDB lineage: Bacteria > Pseudomonadota > Gammaproteobacteria > Burkholderiales > Burkholderiaceae_C > Ramlibacter. Next base: position 2,072 of record JBKJKT010000112.1, on the reverse strand, counting down.
CGAGCTTCTTGGCGATCAGGCGTGCCGCGGCATCGGCGGCGCCGCCGGGCGCGAAGCCCACCACCAGCGTGATGGCCTTGCGAGGCGGGAAGTCCTGGGCCTGGGCGGCGAGCCCGGTGGCAAGGGCCAGCGCGCCGAGGGCGGTAGCGCGCAGAAGTTGTCGTTTGTTCATGGCGGGGATCCTTTAAAACTGGGACGCTTTTTTGAATCGGGTCCGGGATTGTCACGTGCGGTGCCAATTTATGCGAGCCGCCGCAAACGGACTGCCGCAGGCGCCGGCCGGGAGGCCGTATATTGCGCTGGGAGAAAGCATTGCATCAGGGTCTGTTTTTTGAGGGGGCGACATTGCCGTAGAGTCGGCCCATGGTTGATGTCCTTGTGATCGGCGGCGGCAATGCAGCGCTCTGCGCGGCGCTGATGGCGCGCGAGGCCGGCGCGAGCGTGCTCATGCTGGAGGCCGCGCCGCGGGAATGGCGCGGCGGGAACTCCATGCACGTTCGCAACCTGCGCTGCATGCACGATGAGCCGCAGGACGTGCTGCTGGAGGCCTACCCGGAAGAGGAGTTCTGGCAGGATCTGCTGAAGGTCACCGGCGGCATGACCGACGAAAAGCTGGCACGGCTGGCGATCCGCGCTTCATCGACCTGCCGCGACTGGATGCGCAGCCACGGCGTCCGGTTCCAGCCCTCGCTGGCCGGAACGCTGCACCTGTCCCGCACCAACGCCTTCTTCATGGGCGGCGGCAAGGCCCTGGTCAATGCCTACTACAGGAGCGCGCAGAACCTGGGCGTGCAGGTGCGCTACGACTCGCCCGTGGACGCGATCGAGCTGGTTGACGGACGCTTTGTCGCGGCCCGCGTCGGCCAGGAGCGGATCGAGGCCAGGAGCTGTGTTCTGGCATGTGGCGGATTCGAGTCCAACCGCGAATGGATGCGCGAGGCCTGGGGCCAGAACGAGCGCGGCGAATGGCCGGCGGACAACTTCCTGATCCGCGGTACCCGTTTCAACCAGGGCGTGCTGCTCAAACGCATGATGCAAGCGGGCGCCGACATCATTGGCGAGCCGTCACAGTCGCATTGCGTCGCCATCGACGCGCGCGCGCCTCTCTACGACGGCGGCATCGTGACCCGCGTCGATTGCGTCTCGCTGGGCGTGATGCTTAACCGGGAGGCAGTCCGCTTCTACGACGAAGGCGAGGACTTCTGGCCCAAGCGCTACGCGATCTGGGGCCGGCTGGTGGCGCTGCAGCCGGGACAGATCGGCTACTGCGTGATCGACAGCAAGCCGGTCGGCCGATTCATGCCCCCTGTTTTTCCCGCCGTCAAAGCCCAGAGCCTGCCCGATCTCGCCCAGCAACTGGGTCTGGACGTACCCACCTTCATGAAGACCATGCACGACTACAACGCAGCCTGCCGCGTGGGCAGTTTCGATCACACGGTGCTCGACGACTGTCACACCGAAGGCCTCGAGCCGGCCAAGACACATTGGGCGCGTCCGATCGACACGCCGCCCTTCTTCGGCTACGCGCTGCGCCCCGGCATCACTTTCACCTATCTTGGCCTCAGGACGGATGAGACGGCTGCCGTGCACTTCGGCGGCCGGCCCAGCGCCAACCTTTTCGTGGCCGGCGAGATGATGGCCGGCAACGTGCTGGGCAAGGGCTACACCGCCGGTGTCGGCATGAGCATCGGCACGGCATTCGGTCGCATTGCAGGCACCCAGGCTGCGCGCGCGGCGCTGGTCTTGAGGCCGTAAGGAGACAGTACATGCAGAAGCTGCTTGAGCTGGTTGAAGGTGCCCGGGCCGACGCCGAAGGGGTGGGGTCCGCCCGATCGCTGTCTGCTGCTGAAGATGAAGTGGCGCGTCAGATGCAGATCTGCAATGCCTGCCGATATTGCGAAGGCTTCTGCGCGGTGTTTCCGGCAATGACGCGCCGGCTGGAGTTTGGCCATGCCGACATTCACTACCTGGCGAACCTGTGCCACAACTGTGGCGCCTGCCTGCACGCCTGCCAGTACGCGCCGCCGCACGAATTCGCTGTCAACGTGCCCAGGGCGCTGGCCGAGGTTCGC
>JBKJKT010000259.1:0-3529 GCA_046597415.1 Ramlibacter sp. | reverse complement strand
CCACCCGTGCCGGCACCGCCACGCTCAGTGGCACCACCTGGAGCTTCACCGACAGCGGCCTGGCTGATGGCGGTCACAGCTACACGGCCCGCGTGGAAGATGCCTCCGGCAACCAGGGCACGGCCAGCGCGGCGTACGCCATCACCGTGGACACGGCAGCCCCCCCCGCAACCGTGACCATCGCTGGTGTGAACGACGGCGTTGACCCAACAACCGGAAACGTCCTTTCCGGCGGCACCACCAACGACACCACCCCCACCCTGAGCGGCAGCCTCATTGGCACGCTTGCGCCAGACGAGGCGATCGCCATCTACCGCGGCACCACCCGTGCCGGCACCGCCACGCTCAGTGGCACCACCTGGAGCTTTACCGACAGCGGCCTGGCCAACGGCAACAGCTACAGCTACACGGCCCGCGTGGAGGACGCCACCGGCAACCAGGGCACGGCCAGCGCGGCCTATGCCATCACCGTGGACACGGTAGCGCCGGCCGCGACCGTGTCCATCACTGGCGTGAACGACGACGTTGACCCAACCACCGGTAACGTCCTTTCCGGCGGCACCACCAACGACACCACCCCCACCTTGAGCGGCACGCTTGCGGCCGGCGAAGCGATCGCCATCTACCGCGGCGCCACCCGTGCCGGCACCGCCACGCTCAGTGGCACCACCTGGAGCTTCACCGACAGCGGCCTGACTGATGGCGGTCACAGCTACACGGCCCGCGTGGAAGACACCGCAGGCAACCAGGGCACGGCCAGCGCGGCGTACGCCATCACCGTGGACACGACAGCGCCGAACCAGCCAACGATCGCGCGAACCCGGGGAGACCTGGCGACTGGCACCGCCGAGGCCGGCATGTTGGTCAACGTGACCGTAAACGGTACCTTGGCCGGAACCGCAACGGCAAACGCCTTGGGCCAATGGACGTTCGACCTGGCTCCGGATGCCGCGCATGGCACGGTAATCGGTGCGCGAGCGCAGGATGCCGCGGGCAACCTGAGCACCCAAGCGACCACCACCGTCGATGCCTCCGCGATCATCCAGATCGACCCCACGCTCATGGGCGACAACCTGTTCAACAGCGCCGAGGCGAATGCGGTGCAAGTGACCGGCACAAGCTCCGACGTGGAAGCGGGCAGGGTCGTGCAAGTGACGCTGACAGACTCGGCCGGAACAGTCTTCCAGACCACGGCGACTGTGGGGAGCGACGGCCGCTGGGCAACTGGCGCCGTCAACCTGCTGGGCGCCAGCTACGGCGTCATAGGAATCGCGGCAAACGTGAGCGACCAACTGGGAAATGCTGCGTCAGCCAACACCGCCACGCTCCGCTACGTTGTGCCTGTGGACATCGTCGCCATCGACCAAGACCTCGGCATTTCGACCAATGACTTCCTGACTTCAGACAGCGAGTTCGCATTGACCGGCACTGCGGATCCCAGCGGTACGGTCACGCTGACGGGTCCAGTCCGCTACTGGGGTGACACAGGAGCCGTCGACTCGAACGGTGAGCCTGTGCATGGCGTGATGACCTACAACCTCAACCAGGTTGTCAGCGTCGCTCCAGATGGCACCTGGCGCGCGCAACTGCTATTCGGCGCCGAAATGGGGGAACTTGCCGATACGGTGATTCCCCTGGAGGACACTACCGGCGGCCAGCCCGCCTACCAGCTGACCGCCACATGGAGCCGCACCGGGACCAGCAGTTCAAGCGATCAGGTTTCCGTGTCGTTGGATACGGCCGCGCCGGACATGTTTGTGCAAGCAGCAGGCCCCACGTCCGAGCGCCAGGTCAATACTTTCGCCAACAGCAACCAGGTCTCATCTCGCGTGGTCGGGCTAACCGACGGGGGCTACGTGATTGTCTGGACCTCCATGTACCAGGACAACACTGCGTCATCCGACGTTGGTTTGTATGGCCAACGCTACGATGCTGATGGCAACCGGGTCAACGGCGAGTTCCGGGTGAATACGACTCTCCCAAGCGCCCAAGGCCGACTACATCGGTCCGACTGGGAAGCGATGTTCGACCTGGTGGCGGACCCGACCTCAGGCGGTTTCACCGTGGTGTGGACCTCAACCCAGCAGGGCGGCTCCTACGATGTGAATACGCCAACCGTACGCGCCATCGGTGGCGCCAAGAACATCTTCGGTCAGCGATACGACGCCAACGGAGTGCCGATCGCAACGGACATCGACGGCGCCGGCACCTATGCCGCGACCAATGAATTCATCGTCAACTCGGCGTGGGACAGCACCACGACGAACGCACTGTTGCCGCGTGCCATCAACCTCGACAACGGCAATTTCGCCGTGGTCTGGGTATCCAACGCCAATGCCACGACGGGGATGGGCTACGACGTGCGAGCGCAGTTGTTCAACGCCTCCTGGCAGCGCATCGGCGGCGAAATTGCCGTGACGAACGAACGGTACAACCAGGGCTATTTGCCGGAATCCGACGCCAACGGTACCAACGTCGACATCGACAACATGGCCGTCACGGCCAAGAGCGGTGGCGGCTTCGTGGTCACCTGGGGCGGCACGGACCCCAGCTTGTCCAGCTCCACTACGGGCAACGCCAACATCTATTCGGCCACATTCGACAGCGCGGGCGTCGCTGTCGGGACCCGCGTGCAGGTCAACACGGGTGTGACGGACAACCAGCTTGCGCCAGTGTCGACTACGCTGGAAGACGGCAGTAGCGTCGTGGTGTGGGTATCCAGGCAAACCGGGAACTACGATGTTTACAGTCAGCGTTACGACGCGGCAGGCGCGCCGATCGGTGTTGAAACGCGCGTCAACGTCACCCTGGCCGCGCACCAGGGCACTCTTGCCGACGTTCAGAAGCAAGTGGCAGTCACGGCCCTGAACAATGGAGGCTATGTCGTCATGTGGGCCGGCCGAGGCAGTGCTGGTACGGCGGACGACAACGTGTATATGCGGGTGTACTCTGCCCAAGGCACCGCCCTGTCGCCCGTGGACACTGTGATCAACCAGACGCTCAAGGGCCGCCAGATGATGCCCCACGCGGCGGCGCTGGAAGGCGGCGGCTTCGTCGTCACCTGGTCTTCGCAGTACGGCGGCACCGACCAGGGCACCGACTACGCCATCATGCAGCGCGCTTACAACGATGATGGCACCCTGCGCCCGCAAGCGCTGGACACGCCTGAACTGCTCGTCAACGTGGGCGCCACAACCAACAGTCAGTACGGCACGAGCGTGTCCGCCTCGACGGCGAATCACAATGTGCCGTCAGCTGGATCGCCCGCAACGCGATCGGCGGGTACGGTGTCAGCGCGACTGAAACCACGAAAGCTGCGCTGTTTGACCTGGGCGGCCGCAAGATTGTCGACTTGCAGGTCGCCGACATCCCGGGCGAAGACGGAAGTTTCAGTGGCGAAGCAGGCAAGGGCGCCCAGATACTGGCCCTGTCCAATGGCAACTATGTACTGGTGCGCGAAGCGCAGAACGCAACCACATTTGGGGACGTTTGGGCTTCGATCTATGGGGCGAACGGCGCCTTGATCAAG
>JBKJKT010000152.1:0-11140 GCA_046597415.1 Ramlibacter sp. | reverse complement strand
GCCCCCATCCGGGCCGAGAAAGAGGTGTTGCTGCTTGTCGTCGGAATCGACTAGGCAGACCAGCGCGCCGAGCTGTATACCTTTTCTGGCGTCGTAAGGACGCGGGCGGAACTGGCGCCAATTGGCCAGCGCCTGGCGGATGGCTTCGGCGCGCCGAACTTGGCCGGTGGCCAGGTAGGCGGCTTCGAGTCCCAACGTGTCGTATTTATTTTCGGCGATGTTTTCTTCGTGAGTCGCCGTTTCATGGGCCGCCCGCACTGCCTGTTCGGCTTGCAACAGGTCTTCGGCGAGCCGTTTCAGCACCTGCTGTTGCAGCAAGAATTTATCCATGAGGAAAGGTAGGCATCTCGAACCAAGCGGGGGGAGGCCTTGATTATGACGAGCTCCACCAGCCGTCGACCCGATTGCACTTTCGGCAGTGCGCCGTCAATCCTTCAAACAGAGGTCGCCCGATCTCATTTCGCGGCCTCCGTTGGTATGCAAGCTTCAACGGGGCAGTGGTGAGCTTCTTGAACACGACGCTCAAAGGCTGCTCGGGAGTTGATTTCGGCCCACGGATGCCTGGCGAAGGTGTTAAATGGCTGCATCTCTTCGAGATTGGACGAATTCATGAGAACACTTTTCGCGGCCCTCACCCTCGCCCTCGCATATGCCCTCGTGCCCCTCGCCCATGCGCAGGAGACAGTCGGCGACAAGGCCCGCGACGCCAAGGCCGGCGCGATGCAGGCCAAGCGCGACGCAGGCGCGGAAGTTCGCTCCGCCGGCCGACAGGTCAAGAAGGCCGGGCGCAAGGCGCGGCAAGCCGTCATCACCCGCTGCGCGGACGGGCGCCACACTGTCAAGGGCGCGGCCGGCTGCAAGGGCCACGGGGGCGTGCTCGACCCCAAGTGAATTGTTTGCTTCTGTCCGGCAGCAGCCTAGATCTGCTGCCGGAGAACCTACTTTGAAAACTGTTCTTATCCCCGTTGCCCTCGCCCTCGCCCTCGCCCTCGCCCTTGCCTGCGCGAGCGCCGCCGGCCAGCCATCCGCGCGCACGAGCGCGGGTGCGAAGCTCGCTCAGGACAAGCAATGCATGCAGTGCCACTCGATCGACAAGGACTCCATCGGCCCCTCGTTCCAGAAGATCAAGGCCATCTACCGCAAAGTGAAAAATCCAGAATCGAAACTCATCGACGTGATGCGTCTCGGGAGCGACGCGCACCTCGGGCCGCTATCGGGTACCGCGAGGATGCCTGATGCCAGCGAACGGCCGCCCATCAGCGACCGGGAAGCAAAGCAATTGGCTCGCTGGATACTGTCTTGATGGCGCAGGCGCTCAACGTCTGCTCGTGCCCGGCGCTGGCTGGCTAGCCGCTCCGGCCCAGCCAGCGATGCCTCGCCGCGTAGCGTGTGACGTCACGCCAGGTGCGGCATTCGCGCGCCGCAGCGGGCCACACACGCAGCAGCAGGTCGGCCGTGGCCAATGCGTCGGCCGCCGGGTCATGGCGGGACGTGCAGCCGATGTTGAAATGCGTGAGCCAATCGTCCAGCGAATCGGCGCGCACCTGGGGATACCCCGATGCGCACAAGTGCGCGACATCGAGCCACTCCCACGGCGGCTCGGTTCCCAGGGCTTGACTTGCTTCGCGGTCGATGAATGCCTGGTCGAACGCCGCATGAAAAGCGAGCAGCGGCGATGTTGATGTGTAGTCGGTAAAAGCCCGCATCGCTTCGGCCGCACGGACGCCACCGCGCTGGCGCTGCCCACCGATGCCATGCAGCACGATGTTCTCGCGCGACGATGCCACCGCCTGCCCCACGACGGTCTCAAAGCTGTCGCCAGGCACTACAGACAGCCGCCGCGTTGCCCAGTCGACATGCACGGCTACGGCGGCGATCGCAAGCAGCCGGTCGCTCGCAGGGTCGAGCCCGCTGGTTTCCGAGTCCACCACGACCCACCTCGAGACGACCTGCGCCGGTGGAGCGCGCATCGCACGCAGCCAGCGTGGAAGTTTCATCGGGCGTAATCCAGGCGCAGTCGTTGCTGCAACAAGCCCGCCATGCGCAGCGCTTCCTTCAGGATGCGCCGGTCGATGTCGTTCAGGTCGCGAAGGACCAGGCGGTTCGGCGTATTCGATGGTGCGCCTTCGAGCTGAATGCGCAGCCGCAGCATCTGCATGAATTCGAACGACGCCGACCAGGCCTGATATTCCGCAGCGGGAACACCCATCCTTGCGCCCGCAGTCTCCAGGCGGGCGCGCGTGCCGGTTTCTGGCACGCCACCGGCCAGGCCGTAGATGCGAGCGGCATCGACAAAAAGCGCGGCGCCCTGCAGCTTCAGGTCGATTGCGCCTTGCGCATCCGCGGCTACGGCGCCGCGCCAGTCAAGCGGCGGGCCGTGCGACAGCGCGTTCAACGCCATCTGCTTCAGAAAGCGGGGGGTGCGCTGCGCCGCGCGAAGGATGTCGGCGCGCAAGGAGTCCGCCCATTGCGCGCGGCCCGCGATTGCTCGCAGGTCGAAGAAGATGCAGGCGCGCAGCAGGTCATCAGGAGAGCCCTGGTCGATCCAGCGCAGGAAGCGCCCCTGCCACTGCGACAAGGTCATGCAGCAAGCCGCCTCACCGGCCATGATGCCGCCGCGGCACAGCGGGTAGCCGCAGGCATCGAGCGCAAGGTTCACGGCCCGCCCGAACGCCATCGCCTTTGTGTGCCCTGCGGCATCAACGCCATCATCCAGGATGAGTGCGTTGTCCTGGTCGGTCGCAATCGTCTGCTCGCTGCGACCTTCGGAGCCGAGCGCGATCCAGCAGAGCGTGCCCAGGTCCACCCCATGCCTGGGGGCTTCGATCTCGAGCAGGCGCTGCGTGAGCAGGTCGTTCAGCTGGCTCACCAGCGCCGTGAGTTGCCTGGCGTGCACGCCCTGCCCGAGGAGGCTGTGCGCGAGGGAGCGGATCTCGCCGGCCGCAGCGGCAAGTGACGCAACATCCTGCGCGGCCCGGATCGTTGCACTCACCCCGTTGAGGGACTGCCGCTGCATCGCGAACAGGTCGCGTTCGGACACGACGCCCACCAGCGCACCGCTCCGCGTCACGGGAACATGGCGGATCGCATGGCGCGACATGAGCAACGCTGCCTCCTCGATCGTGCGCGACGCGTCAAGCGCATGCACGGGCGCAACCATCACGGCTGCAATGGGCGTATCCAGCGGCACCGCCGGCAGCACCACCCGCGAGAGGATGTCAGCGCGCGTGAGGATTCCGATGGGCCGCCCTTGCGCATCCGTCACAACGACAGAGCCGACGCCCGCCTCGTGCATGCGGGCCAGTGCGTCCCGCAGTGGCGCCTCGGGGGTGCACGTCACCGGAGCACGCGTGAAGCGTTCGCCCAGTAGCGCTTCGAACGATTGCTCTGCGAGCACCTGCGAGCCGTAGTGCGCCTGCACCGCTTGCCGCGACAGGCCCAGGAGCTTTTGCACACGCTGGTGGACGAAACCTGCGAAGACCGTGCTTTGCGCGGCGAGTTCCAGCAGGCCTTCGCGAGGCAGCACGAACACGAACGTGTCCTCGCAAGCCTGGTAGGTGCCCGTGACCGGACGCCCTTCAACGACGGCGGCCAGCGGAAACATGTCGCCCGCCTCGAAAGCGATGGGCGCTTCCGCGCTGGGGCCGGAGACCCGGCTCACGCTGCCACGACGCACGAAGAAGACTTCCGCCACATCACCCATCGCCGGAGAAACGATCACCTCACCCGCGTCGAAGTACCGCTGCTGCGCCTGCGCAAGAAAGCGCTGAATGTCGCGCTGCTCCATTTGCGAGAACGGCAGGCGCTGCTGAAGTTCCATCTGCAAGGCCGCGAGAACGCCGGAGGATGTTGAGGCTGCAGCGCAAGAGCTCATGACTCATTGTCTACTGCGGTGCGAGACCTGCCAAGGCCGCCGGCAACAGCAACGTGGCCCAAAGAGACTTCAGAGCGACGGGTCGCTCGCTGGTTCGCTGGTCGTAAACACCCGCTGCATCCAGGCGCAGAAATTCCGCACGGTGAGTGCAGCCGACTGCTCGGGCAGCGTTACGAGAAAGCGCATGGCGATTCGATGGGTGCCATGGGAGCGGGTGCGAGCCACCCTGTCCCATCGTTCCCAGTGGGGGCCTGCGTGTCCCCAGGCAACCATTCATAGGCGATGCGGGGGAGCTGCCGCCATGGTTTCGAGCCGTCCGGCCCCACCAGCGACGGTGCGGCGACAACGCGAGCGGCAGAGCCGCGACATCCACGCAGCCGCCAAGCATGTCGCCATGTCACCTAACAACTATGTGCTGTCAGGACGGATGTGCCTCGGCATGGACCTTGGCACCCAGCGCTTTGACCTGTGTACGCAAGCCAGGTCTGCCAAGTCATGGTGTATTCGTGTGAGGGTTGTTCTGCTACGCCGTTTTGGGTTTTCGGCTAGCAGCTGCACTTGACAGGCGTTCGAGTGGCCAAGTCCGAGGACTCGTCCCACTCGATGCCACGAAGGTCGACCGCGTAGAGCCGGAAGCGACCTTCCTAAAACGGCGCCAGCCCCAATGCGGCACGAAAGCGGTTCTTGACGTATGAACCGTCCCTCGGAGGCAAGGCACGGGGGAGTTCATCGGCTCGAATGAAGATCTGCGCAAAGGTGCAGCCCTCGCGTGCATTCACCCTGTTGGCCACGTCGTCGACTTCGGACTCGCTGCGCACCTCCAGGACGTTCTCGATGCCGCAACCCCGGGCCACGGCAGCCAGGCTGGTCCCCAGGCTTGTGTGGCTGCGCTGCATTCCGGTTTCGCCAAAGTGGCCGTTGTCCAGCACCACGATGCTGAGGTTGACCGGCTGCTGCGCGCCGATGGTGGCCAACGCGCCCAACCCCATCAGTTGCTCACCGTCGCCGGTGATGACGATGACGCTGCGATCGGGCTGCGCCAGCGCCAGCCCGAGACCGACCAGTGCCGCGCCCCCCATCGCACCCCACAGATAGAAGTTCTCGGGTCGGTCCCCGGCGGCGAACACGTCGTAGGACGGCGAGCCCAGGCCGGTGACCACGAGCGCTTGCGGGCAGCGGCCCAAGAGGCTCGCCACGAAGGCGCGGCGTTCGATCGCTGCGGCTGCAACAGGCTGGTTCATTGCGATCGCTCCCACTTCTTGCGCCCGATCAGGCTCTGTGACAACAACACGGCGACCGACTCGCCGCCCTGGAAGACCGCGTCGAATCCGGCGCGCACCGTTTCACCCACCTCTTCGGGCCGGCTGGCGCGCAGCACGGTGACACCGATTGCTTCCAGCGAGACCTGCGTTGCCCTGGACATAGGCACCTGCCACGGATTGAACTCGGCCCACTCGCCGCGCATGGTGATCAGGCACAGGAATGGGAACCGGCAGTTCTGGACCAGCGACAGCATGTTGATGCAGTTGCCTACACCGCTGCTTTGCATCAGCAGCACCGAGCGCTGCCCGCCGAGCCAGGCACCGCAGACAGTGGCGACGCCCTCCTCTTCGGTCGTCAGCACAACACCGCGCATTTCAGGGTCGTCATGAACCCGCCGGATCACATGCGAATGGCCGGCGTCCGGCACATAGGCAACCTGCCGAACGCCGCCCTCCTTGAGAATTGTGAAAATCTCCTCCTGCCAGGTGGCGGGAGATTCAATAACACTGGCCATCAACACGTCCTTTGTTAATAAAAATTCGTCTGCTTTTCGATTCGATTGCTGCAGTCCGTCATTGCTCAGCGTCCCCGAATCCGTCTTGGACAATGACCTCGATCAGGTTGGGCACTCCGCTGGCAATCGCCGTGGTCAGTGCAGTGGCGAGCTCGTTCGGATCCGTGATGCAAACAGCGGCAAGTCCCAGGCTTCTGGCCATGGCGGCAAAGTCGATCGCTGGGTCCTTCATGTCCATCGCCACGAACTGGTCTGACTTGCGTGAAGCCACCAGCCTTTCCTTGATGATGCGGTAGCTGCGGTTGTTCACGATCACATAGGTGATCGGCAGCTTCAGGTGGGCTGCGGTCCACAACGCCTGGATGCCGTACATGGCGCTGCCATCGCCAATGGCCGCGACCACGGGCCGCCCGGGTTGCGCCAGGCTGATGCCGACCGATCCCGGAACAGCGAAACCCAGTCCGCCGCTTGCCAGGCCATAGAAACAGTTGGCGTCGCGCATCGGCAGCAAGCTCGTCAGAAAAGGCGTTGCCGTCAGCGCTTCTTCGACCACGATGGCGTTGTCCGGCAGCGCATCGACCAGGCTCATCATGAGGAAGTTCGGAGCGATCGGCTGGGTCGTCGCCTCTTTGTGCGCTGCTCGACGCGCCGCGTCGGATTGCGAGGCCCAGTTGCGGCTTGCCAATTCGGTCAGTCGGCGGTCGGCCCGTTCGGCCTGATCACGCGATCGCATACCCCTCAGCACGGGCAGCAGCGCCTGAAGGGTCGCCTTGACGTCGGCCCGAAAAGCGATCTCTGTCGGATAGTTCTTGCCCAGTTCCCAGTCGCGTTCGGTGATGTGAATCACCGGCAGTCCTTCTGGCAACGGCTCGACCGGGCTGTAAGGCGACATGCGAAGCAGGTCTGCGCCCAGGCATAGCAGCAGGTCGTATTGCTCCAGCGTCTCCCGGACCTTTTTCTGGTTGCGGGTCAGGTCGCCCATGCAGGCGGGATGTTCCGACGGAAACCGGATGTTGTAGGGAACCGGCTCCTGGTACACCGCCGCACCCAGCAGGCTGGCCAGCTCACCTGCTTCGGTGAGGGCGTGGCGACTCGCCAGTTCGCGCCCGGCAATCATCACGGGCTTGTTCGCCATGAGCAGCCGGCTGGCCAGGCGCTCGATGGCTTCGTCGGTCGGGCGGGTCGATGCGTCCACCCGTGTTGAACTACCGAAATCGAGTTCTGCCTCGTCATCGAGGATGCTGCCGGGCAGGCTGATGAAGACCGGGCCCATCGGCGGCGACAGAGCGATCTTCGCCGCCCGTCGCATGATGAGAGGAAGATCCTGGACGCGCGTCACTTCAACCGCCCATTTCACCAGCGGCTGCGCAATGGGAACCAGCGGCTCGTAGAGCAGAGGCTCCTGCAGTCCATAGCCGATCTCGTATTGCCCGGCCGTGATGATCAGGGGCGAACCCGAGAACTTCGCGTTGTAGAGGGCGCCCATCGCGTGGCCCAGCCCGGGGGTGCAATGAAGGTTCACGGCCGCCAGCCTGCCCGACGCCCGGGCAAAACCGTCCGCCATGCCCAGCACCACCGACTCCTGCAAGCCCAGGACGTATTTCAACTGCGGAAACTGCGGGACTGCTTCCATGATCGCCAGCTCGGTCGTTCCGGGATTGCCGAACAGATGGGTCACGCCCTCGTCGATCAGCAGCTGCAGGAATGCCGCGCGGCCGGTCATCATCCGCTTAGCCATGTTGATGCGATCTCACAAATTTCCCTCTTCAGTCCACTTCCTGTCGCACCTTTTTTTACTTCAGCCGCGCCTTCTCGGCACCGGACAGCTCACACCAGGCATCGCCCATGGCCGAAAAATCTTTGGTACCGAACCCACGCGCGCGGGCCGTGCTGTACGCCTCGCGCGCTGCGGCGGCAGCGGGCACCGGAACCTTGACGCCGTTGGCCGCCTCGATGATGAGGGTGAGGTCTTTGTGCGCCAGGTCGATGGTGAAGCCCGGCTCGATATCACCCTTCAAAACCTTGCTGGCCCAGGCAATCTTCAACTGCCCGTTGGTTGCGGTGGTGCCGTGGATCACGTCCAGGGTCTTTTCCAGGTCAAGCCCGAACTTCTGCGACAGGGTCAGCGCCTCCGCATTGAGGTGGCACGACACGATTGCCAGGTAGTTGTTGACGAGCTTGGTACGGGTTCCAGCGCCTGCCGGACCGCAGTGATAGATGGTGGTCCCCATCGCTTCGAGCAACGGCTTGACGCGCTCAAAGTCCGACTCTGACCCACCCACCATGAAGAGCGACTCGCCCTTGTCGGCGTGGCTGGCCAGACGACCGACCGGCGCATCGACGAGAGACATCCCCTTCGCACTGGCCGCGACCGACAGCTGGTCGGTGACTTCCGGGGCGACCGTGCTCATGTCCATCACGATCGCATTGGAACGGGCGTGCGCCAGAACGCCATCCGGCCCTGCCACGACGTCCAGCACGATGGCGGAGTTCGGCAGCATGGTGATCACCACGTCCATGTCACGCGAGGCGTCGGCCACGCTCTTTGCCGCTTGCGCACCTGCGCTCACCAGGTCCTCGACAGCCTTGGCATTGATGTCGTAGACCACCAGCTTGAACCCCTTGCGACACAGATTGAGGGCCATCCCCCGCCCCATGCGGCCCAGGCCGATGAATCCGACCTTCATTGACTTTTCATTGATTTGCGCCACGTTTCTCGCTCCTGTGATGGTTGTCTCAAAAACCCTGCACTGCTCAGACGCTCAGGTACGAGGTCTTGACGATGGTATAGAAATCTACTGCGTACTTGCCTTGCTCGCGCGGGCCATAACTCGATGCCTTGCGCCCGCCGAACGGAACGTGATAGTCGAGACCGGCCGTCGGCAGGTTGAGCATGGTCAGGCCCGACTGGATGTTGGCCTGGAAGTGCCGCGCATGTTTTTGCGACGTGGTGCAGATGCCCGCGGACAGGCCGAACTCGGTGTCGTTCGCCACCGCAAGCGCCTCGTCGTAATCCTTCACGCGGATCACGGACGCGACGGGCCCGAATATCTCTTCGCGGTTGATCCGCATCTGGTTGGTGGTGTCGGCGAACAGCGTGGGCGACAGGTAGAAGCCCGGGGTCTCCCGCTCCAGCAGCTTGCCCTTGACCACGCAACGCGCGCCTTCGTTGATGCCGATATCGACATAGCGCATGTCCTGGTCGAGCTGGCGCTGGCTGACCACCGGCCCGACCTGCGTGCCGGCTTTCAATGCATGGCCGATCACCAGCTGCTCGAGGCGTTGCGCCACAGCCTGGACGAACCGGTCGTGAATGCCATCGGTGACGATCAGGCGGCTGGACGCGGTGCAGCGCTGGCCGGCCTGAAAGAAGGCGCCGTCCACCGCGCAATTGACCGCGATGTCGAAGTCGGAGTCGTCCAGGACCACCAGCGGATTCTTGCCCCCCATCTCGCACTGGACACGGATCATGCGTTCGCTGGCGCGCTGCACGATGGAGCGGCCTGTCGGCACCGAGCCCGTGAAAGTGATTGCGTCGACACCGTCCAGCATGGCCCTTCCGACCACAGGCCCTGCGCCCATGACCAGGTTGAAGACGCCCGCCGGAACGCCCGCCTTCGCGATGATGTCGGTGAGCATCCAAGCGCTCGCGGGCGTGAGTTCCGCGGGCTTGAAGACGACGGCATTGCCGAACGCCAGGGCTGGTGCGATCTTCCATGCGGGTATGGCGATGGGAAAATTCCAGGGCGTGATGACGCCGACCACGCCAACCGGGTCGCGGGTCACTTCCACGTCGATTCCGGGGCGCACGGACGCCATCTTCTCGCCGTTGATCCGAACGGCCTCGCCTGCGAAGAAGCGGAAGATATTGGCGGCGCGCGCGACTTCACCGATCGCCTCCGGCAGCGTCTTGCCTTCCTCGCGGGCGAGCAGTTCGCCCAGTTCTTCCTTGCGTGCGAACAGGTCTGCCGAGATTTTGCTCAGGATGTCAGAACGTACCTGCGAAGTGGTGGCGGCCCACTTGGGCAGGGCCGCGCGCGCGGCTGCGATCGCCTGCTCGACCTGTTGCGGTGACGCCTCCGCGTATTCGCCTATCACCTCTTTGGTGTCGGACGGGTTGATGTTGACGTTGACGCCAGGGCCTGAAAGCCACTCACCGCCAATGTAGTTCCGGTGCAAATCCATTGATTTTTTCCTGATGATCGTGTGGGTAAGAAAAGCTGCACCGTCGGGCCGCGGCGCCAGCGCCGCAAAGGCCATCGAAAGGGCCGACGAGCACCATGTGCGCGCCATCATGAGGCCGACGAAGGATCTTTGCGTAGGGGTTTATTGCTATCCATAAGAGTTTCCGCGATGTTCGCAAATATCAAAGCTCAGCAGTGCCATCGCACGCACACGGTAATCCGGAAATCCTAGCAGGCGCTCGCTCACCGACATCAACCAGACTCCTACCCACAGAGCTCATCGGCAACTGACTACAAGAATTTTGCAGGTATTGCCCAATGCTTGAGCTTGTCCCGTCACTGACGTGCTCACATTGGAGATACCCCATGAAAATGATTATCAAATCGGCAATCGCCGTGTCCGCATTGGTCCTCGGCTCGCAAGCCATGGCGCAGATGGTGCTGTACGAAGGCGAGAGCTTTCGCGGACGCTCCGTCGTTGTCGACAGGGACATGCGCAACCTGGATCGTCGCGGCCTCGGCGACTCCACACGCTCCATCGTGGTGGAGCGGGGCCGCTGGGAAGTTTGCGATCAACCGCGCTTCGAAGGCAGATGCGCCGTACTGCGCCGCGGCAACTACCCTAACCTGCGCGGCACCGGGCTTGAGGCGAACATCTCGTCGATTCGCCGTGCAAACGACAGCCGAAGGTACGACAACGAAGCGCAAGCGGCGGCTGATGCAGACTACGAGTACCGCCGCCGCGCCAACGAGCGCACCTCCGAAGTGGCGGTGACCAACGTACGCGCCATCATGGGCGAGGCAAATCAGCGCTGCTGGGTGGAGCGTCAGCAGGCTGCGCCGGTGGATCCGGGGGCCGCGATCATCGCCGGCATCCTTGGCTACCAGGTCGGCGGCGCGCAACAGAACGTGCAGCGTTGCACAACGGTTCAAGGCGCACCTGCTTACTATGAAGTCACCTACAACTTCCGTGGATCGCCACGCACGGTGCAGATGGCAGCGCCGCCGGCGAACAATCGGGTCGTGGTCAACGAACGCGGCGAACCCCGCATGTAAGCTGCCCTGGGCGAGTCCTGGACAGCCGGCCCAGTCGCGTCCAAGAGCTGCTGCCGGCGCGCGCGCTAGTTCGGCCGCTGAGCTGCCCGCATGGGCACTCCGCTTCGCCCTCGTGGCGTGCCGCAACGCTAGGGAAGGTCTGAACAACGCGTAAATCGAGGCCAACGTGGCGCGCGTTGTTCCTGTCGATCTCGCGAGGTCGCTTCTTTGAGCCTCCGCGTGACTACCTGGATCATTTCAATCGCAATT
>JBKJKT010000149.1:0-20771 GCA_046597415.1 Ramlibacter sp. | reverse complement strand
ACAGATTGCGATGAACACGAGCTTTCGCATGTTCCCGGATTCTTCCGCTGCCAAAGGCGACAAGAACGCGAAGTCGACACTGTCGCCTGAAGCGATGGCGATGCAGGAGATGATGCGTGGGATTCACTTCTGAGCGTCGTCATTGGCCCGTGCCCCAGGGCGTGCGCCGCAGCAGGCGATATCCGCTGGCAGCTCATACTGCGGCGGCCTGCGTTTCGCTGTCGCTTCACTACGGCTTCGCTGTGCGAATCGGCCCGGGGTCGGCGCGAAAAAACTCCTTGCGCGCTAAAGCGCTCCAGTCAGACAGTTTTCGCGAGTCAGAGCACGAAGCGCGCACTTGCGCGCCCGACCCCGGGCCAATTCCCACAGCCACCACAGAAATCGCCGCCAGCGGATATCGCCTGCAGCGGAGTCGAGGACGGATGTGTGCATGAAAGGCGCAAGCACTGCCGACTGCGAAAACGGCCTTCGCGCCGGACTCCTCTCAAAACCCAACTGAGCTGAACCCGCGTCGGGCGGTTTCCCGGCGGGGGCGATTTCTGTGGCGGCTGTGTGAATTGGACTGGGGCTGGGCGCGCAGGTGCGCGTCTCGTGGTCTGACTCGCGAAAGTGTTTGAGCGCAGGGGCCTTAGGCCCGGAGCGAGTTTTTTCGCGCCAGCCCCAGTCCGATTCGCGCAGCGAAGCCGGAGTGAAGCGCAAGCGAAACGAAGGTCGCCACAGTATGAGCCCCCGCCGGGAAAGCGCCTGACGCGGCGCGCGCACTCCTAAATCAACGTGGTATTGAAAGGCCAGGAGTTGGACGGGCCAATCGCATCCCTGTGGGAAAATCGCACCTTTCCGCAGTTAGGCGAAGTCATGAATGAGGTGGTTCCGGAGCAGGGGGCGCAAGCCGCGAAGGCAAAGCGATCGCAAGACGGCTGGGAAGACCGCCCCGTGGTGATCCGCGCCCGCGGGCTGGGCAAGGCCTACACCTCGTTTTCCAGCCCGCTGCAGCGGTTGCAGTCCGTGCTGTTCGGACGCGACCTGGCGCAGGAGAAATTCTGGGCGCTGCAGGACTTCAGCCTCGAAGTGCATCAAGGTGAAGTGCTCGGCGTCGTGGGCCAGAACGGCGCGGGCAAATCGACGCTGCTGCAGCTGCTCTGCGGCACGCTCAACCCCACCACCGGCACGCTCGAGTCGCATGGCCGCATCGCAGCGCTGCTCGAACTCGGCGCAGGCTTCAATCCCGAATTCACCGGCCGCGACAACCTGCTGCTCAACGGGCCCCTGCTCGGTCTTACTCGCGAACAGTTGCACGAGCGCATGCCGGAAATCATCGAGTTCTCGGGTATAGGCGGCTTCATTGACCAGCCCGTGAAAACGTACTCGAGCGGCATGTTCGTTCGGCTTGCGTTTTCGCTGGCAACAAGCGTCGACCCGGACATCCTCGTCGTCGATGAGGCGCTCTCGGTGGGCGATGGCGAATTCGCGCGCAAATCGTTCGACCGCATCCTGCAGATGAAGGACAGGGGCACGACTATTCTCTTTTGCTCACACGCGCTGTATCAGGTCGAAGCGTTCTGCACGCGCGTGGTGTGGTTGCATCACGGCAAGGCCCAGGCGATGGGTTCGCCCAGCCGGGTGATCGGTGAGTACACCCGGTATTTGGCCGAACAAAGCTCACCCGGTCAGCCGCCGGCTCCTCCCGGCATCGTGGAAGGCGGCCTTCCCATGCAATTCGGAACGCATGGTGATGGCGAGCAGACGATGGAAGAAACCGACAGGCCCACGGCCACACCGGGTCACGGCGCGATTTCGCGGGTCGAGTGCTCGATCGACGGCGTGATCTCGGACCGGCTGACCTGCGAGTCGGGCAAAGGCTGCCTTCGCGTGGCTATCGAGTTCGAATCGGACCCGGCGCTCGCTCCTCCGGCCGCCGGCATCAGCATCGAAATCGGCACCGTGATGTTCCTGTCTAGCGTGAGCTCCAAAACCGACGGCATCGTGCTCGAGCGCGACGCCAACGGGCGCGGGCGCGTGACGATGCGCTTTGACAACCTGCCGCTGCGCAAGGGCGAGTACCTCCTCAATGCGTACCTCGGGACGGCTGACGGCCTGCACTTCTATTCGGCGGCGCAGGGTGTGGCGGTTCTGAAGGTGACCGATTCGAGGCCCGAACCCGGCGTCGTGGACCTGGCGCATAGCTGGGAAACCGTGCGCGGCCACCAGCGTCGAACGATTTCCTGAATCGCGCTGCTGAAGGTCAGGCAGCCCTTGCGCAATCCGCAGCAGACCGCACCGTGAACACTTCGGCGAACCTGGCTTCGCGCGACGGCACATAGATCGCGCGGTATTGGGCCAGCCCGAAGCTCGCATCGACATAGTTGCCATGCGGCAGCACCGTTTGATGACACAGCAGCGCCTGCCGCTTCACCAGCGCGGTTGAAGTGATGTCCACAACATGTGTGGCGGGCACGGGCGTCCAGATTTCATAGAACAATACCTTGTCGACGCCCCGGGAGCGAGCGAGCACTTCGCAACTGGCGCGCGCGATACGTGAATGGTCGGAGTGCGAATCGAGCAACCACGGCACAAATACCCAGTTGGGTTTGACCTCATCAATTAGCGCGCCGAGACGCTTTCGATAGGCCGGTGTGTTGGTGAATGCACCGTCGGGCTCATCGAAGCAGGTGATTGGACGGTTCACGCCAAGCAGCTTCAGCGCTTGCGCCATCTCGCCTTTTCGGGTGTCGCTCGCGCCGTCGGGCAGGCCGCCTGCACCATCGCCATTGGTCACGAGCAGCACATTGATGTCGGCAAAAGGTGCAAGCTGCGCGAGCGTGCCGCCGCAGCCCAGCGTCTCGTCGTCCGGATGAGGCGCGATCACGAGAACACGTTGTGCTCCCGACAGATCCAGCGCCGGCGGCAAGACGTTTCCAGCAGGCGCCTCAGGCGGGCGGCGCTTGATAAATTTCAACATAGCGTTGTGTGATTTCTGAAGTAACAGGCCAGCTGCCGGAACGGGCAACGGCGCGCCGGGCCCAATCGTGCCTCAACGAAGCATCGCGTGCGAGCGCGGCAATGGAATTTGCAAGCGCAGCAGACTCGCCCGGCACCAGCCACGCGCCATCGCCGACGACTTCGGCGACGCCACCCACGGGGCTGCAGATCGAAGGCAGGCCGGCGCACAGGGCCTCCAAGTTGGCCAGTCCGAACGATTCAGTGCTGCTGGCGCTGACATAGATATCGGCGGCATGAAGGTAGGGGGTGACGTCGTCGACAAATGCAAATTCGACTCGCTCAAGCATCGCGCAGCGTGCGGCCACTGCCCTGAGCTCGGCGGGATCGCCGCCACCGAGCAGCACGAGGCGGATGGAAGGAAATTCCTTTGCCGCCTCGGCGCACGCTTCGATCACGCGATCGAAACACTTGAGCGGCACCAGCCTGCCCACTCCAAGCACGACGAACTCGTCCGCACGCCAGCCAAGCGAGGTCCTTGCCTGATGCCGGCTATCGCTCGTGGCCACCTCGACCGCGGGCCTTGCGTGAGGAACTACATGCCAGTGTCTGGGTGTTGGTCCCACGCACAGGTCGCGCGCCAGTTCGACGAGACAGGCTGTCGTCGGGGCGATGACCCAGTCGGCGCGTGCGAGCACCGTGGTTTCGATTCGGCGCATCAGCCGCTGCATCCAGGGCCCTTGCGTCAGGCCGTCTTGATGGGTCGCCATGCTGTAACTGCCAAAACCGTGTTCGGTCACGCCCCACCGCACGCGTTTGCCCGATCCGATAAGGCCGAACCAGACGCCTAGCGCCAGCCACGGATCATGGGCATGAACATGCGTGTAGTGCTCTTCGCGCGCGAGTCGCGCTGCGGTCACGCCCACCTGCAGCCTCTCGACCCAGGCGCGCACGATCGCCATCCAGTCGACACGACTGCGCAGACCCGGCCATGTGGAAAAGCGCCTGATCATGTTTTCGCGATATTGAAGCTGTCCCGGGGTGATGTCGTCCTGGCACAGGTAACGAACGGCAATGCCGCGTGCCCGCATGGCCTCTACCACTGGCATCAGGCTGCGACCCAGCCCATAGCGGCGATCCGGGCCGGTCTCGCGGGTCACCATCATGACTTGCATAGGTGGCCCTTTACCTGAAATCGGTGTCGCCACCGGTGAGCCACCAACGGCCCTGCAGCTCATCGACTGTTGCTGCAGGCGTCCAGATGTTGGCCGGCACCAGCGCCTCCAGCGGCGCTACTTTCGGCTGCGTTGCATCGAGCCGGGACACGTGGCTTTCGGTCACCCACATGTATGCGCGGTGGCGGCCCTTGCGCGCGGTCCATCGGCGGATCGTCTGCACAAGATCCGGCCAGTCGTGCGGATCGCCCACCAGGTCCATCACTTCGACCCCACCGCCTTCACCGCGGTCCCGCAGGGCGATCACGCCCCTGGCCTTGTGCGTGAAGCGATTGCGCACCAGCAACACCTCATATCGATTGAGCGGATGCGTGCCGTAGCGATCCGTCAGGTAAGACCAGTGCCTTTCGCCAACCAGGCTTGTCTTGAAGTGTTCCTTCATGGACAACCAGAGCCTGTCAACGACGCCCCTGTGCGCTTCGGTAACGGGCACAGCCTGCGTCAACCAGCTTTCCGTCGTGGTGTCGGGCTCCCAAGCGAGTTCCATCATCTGATCGATCTGCTCGTACAGTCCCAGGCGCTGCGCAACCTTGAGCGCTTTGTCCGTCGGGAAACCATAACCCAGCAAGGACGGAAGGTCATGGCCCCCATTGCGTTCCATGTAGGTCGATGCGGCAAGCTGAAAGGGTCCGGTGCGCGTGATCACCGCCCGCTCGTCGGGCCGGGTCATCACATCGCCGATCTGCATTGCGGGCTCGGGCGATCCGCCAAATCGCAGCACTTCGCGCGTCATGCCGCCATAGAAGGCGACGAGTTCACCGTTGCGCCAGGCACCCATGCCAGGCAGCGGATTGCGACGATATTTCCAGCGCCAGAGATCCGTCGCCATGCGATAGCCAAACGCTGCTTCAAACAGCGCCATCCACTGATCGAAGTGGCGATGCTCGACCCAGCCCGGCGTCCAGCGAGGTACGCGCTCGCGCAGCCAGCCGTTGTCTTGCCGCTTCCAGCCGAAACGCTGGGCGATGGCCTGGAAAGCAGCAGGACCGAGCCGATCAAGGTGCTCGACGTCGGAAAGGTCCGCCACATCGCCTGCGGCAGCATTTCGGCTGCGCGCGTCCAGGGCTTCGAAAAGGGCGACTTCTGATGAGACGTGCTGAGTCATGGGATGCGGCGCATGGCCTTGCGTCTGCGAAGCATGTCAGAGCTCGTCGGCGAAGGCCGGGCGAAGCCGCTCGAAGAGGCGGTACGACAGAAAGGCGAACACCAGCCCGACCCCTGTGTAGATCGCGAGCGTCTGCCAATCGGGTGCGCGGCCCTGGATCAACACCATGCGCAGATTTTCGATAGGCATGGTGAGGGGGTTGATCCAGAGAGCGGCCCCAAGCGACGCCGGCAGCGCCTTTGCAGGGTACAACACAGGTGAGAGAAACAGCAGCATGCTGACGGCGGGGCCGACGGCGTGCGCGATATCGCGAATGAACACGCCGAACGCGGCGAGGAGCCACGCCAGGCCCAGGAGCACAGGCACGCAAGCGGCCAACACGAGCGGCACCGTGAGAATCCAGGGCGTGATCGGCGCGCCTGACCAGACCAGCGCTACCAAAAGCACGGCAAGCGCGAGCACTGCGTGGAACATGGCCGTCCCGACACCGACCCACGCCAGCACTTCGAGCGGGAAGACGACTCGCTTGACGAGGTTGGGCTGCTCGAGCACGAGCCTTGGCGCCCGCCCGATCAGTTCACCGAAGAGATTGAAGATCACAAGCCCCGCGAACACCTGAAGTGCGAATTCAGCCGTGCTGTCACCGCCGCCGGGCCACCTGGCCTTGAAGACGGAACGAAACACGAAGGTGTATGCGCCCAGGATCAACAGCGGATACAGCATGGTCCAGCCCAGGCCGATGATGGATCCCTGGTAGCGCGAGCGGACATCGCGCCTGATCAGCTGCATCACCAGGTAGCGGTGCAGTACCGGCACCAGTGGGTAGGCACGGCGCAGGAGCGACATGGGGCCGCTTGAAGGACTTTGGACAGGGGTGTTCATGAGGCAGGTGCGAGTACCGCAGCCAGGGGTTCGAAGCGTGTATCCCACGCATGGGCCCCGCGAAATGCGGACACTGATTCTGCCGTATCGCGGCCGGTCAGCAGTGCTTCGATTTGTGCGCGGTCCTTGCCGGGATCGGTTGTGAGAACCACGCGCGGCATATCAGCACGCTGGCGCATTTCGCCGAACGGCGTGGATATGACAGCAAGCCCCAGTCCGCGGTACTCGTAGTACTTGACCGGATCGACCGACTCGGTGAGCTCGTTTTGCAGGAACGGGATGAGGCCGGCGCCAAAGCCCGCCATCTTCCGCAGGGCCTGGTCATGAGGCAAGGCGGGGTGCAGATGCACGTTCGTCGGGAGCTTCACGTTCGGCTGCCGGTACATCGGCCCGTAGATTTCGACGGCACGTTCGGGCCAGCCCGATGCGAGAGACGCGACCCACTCCCAGTCGAACCAGGCGCCCAAGGTGCCGACATAGCCGAAGCTGCTGCCGGTGGGACGGGTGGCGATGGCATCGGGCATGCGGTCCGTTGCAAGCCCGTTCGCAACGAGATGGACATTGCTATTGGCGGCGCGCAGGCGCTGCGCAAGAAAAGTCGATGATGTGCTGCAGGCGAAGCAGCGCTTCACGATAGCTTGCTCGATCTGCGAGTTGGCGACTCGCGCTGCGCCTTGATGAAACACAGGGAAGTCGTCCATCGCATCGTAGAAGCAGCGTGTGTCGGGCAGTGCTTCGATGGCTGAAAGCGCCAGGTGGGAGGGCTTGCCAACCACGATGACAGTATCCGCATCGTGGCTGGCAAATTCACGCAAGCCTGAAATGATTCCCGGCCAGAACAGCAACTGGTTGATTGCGCGTCCGGTCCCAAGCGGCTCAAGCGGCAAGGCTTTGGGGGTGACCACCTCCAGCCAGTCCGGAACTTGATTTTGTGAAGGCATGACGCTGGCGGGCCGGCGCAGATCCTGCAGCATCGGCAGGCGGACGGGATAGGGCTCGACCCACAACACGCGAGCTGCGAGACGCCGGTGCGCCCATCCCGCAAATTCCTGGGGCCGCTGCTGGAAGCTGGCCCAGGGAACCGGCGAAAAATAGATCAGTTGCACGTGGCGTGGAACCGCTGCAACACGTCCACGATGCGTTCGGATGCGTGGCCGTCACCGTAAGGCGAAACGCCCTTGGCCATCGCCCGCCACGCGGATTCATCATCGAGCAGCTTCTGTGCGGCGGCGATGATCTTTGCGCTGTCCGTGCCGATCAACTGCACGACGCCGAATGCGACCGCCTCGGGGCGCTCGGTCTCTTCGCGCAGTACGAGCACAGGCTTGCCCAGCGCAGGCGCTTCTTCCTGTACCCCGCCCGAGTCGGTGAGGATGAGATGCGCGCCCTTCATTGCGGCCACGAACGGCTGGTAGTCGAGTGGCGTCGTCAGCGTGATGCGCGGATTGCCGCCCAGCATTTCTTCTACGGTTTTGAGCACATTGGGGTTCGGGTGCACCGGGTAGAGCACCTCGACATCGGGATTGTTGGCTACCAGCGTACGGATGGCGTTGCAGATTTCGACCAGTGGCGCGCCGAAACTTTCGCGGCGGTGAGCGGTGACAAGGATCAGGCGGCGACCCGGCGTGGGATCGAGCGCCGGAGTGCGCGCCGCAATGGTTTGCAACGCGTCGATGACGGTGTTGCCGGTGACGTGAACTGCATCGGGGGAAATGCCCTCGCGCAGCAGGTTGTCGCGCGAACTGGTCGTCGGTGAGAAATGCCAGCGCGCCATGTGACCTGCCAGCACGCGATTCATTTCCTCCGGAAAGGGGCGGCGCATGTCGCCGGTCCGCAGTCCGGCTTCGACATGACCGAACGGAATATTGAGGTAGAAGCTCGCCAGTGCCGACACCATCACCGTGGTCGTGTCGCCCTGGGCCAGCACGGCATCGGGGTTTTCAGCCTTCAGCACTTCGTCCATCGCCAGCAGCATGCGCGCAGTGAGTGCAGTGAGATCCTGGTTGGGCTGCATCATGTCCAGGTCGATGTCGGGCGTGATGCCGAATACCTGCAGCACCTGGTCGAGCATGTGGCGGTGCTGCGCAGTGGCAAGCACTCGCACGTCTGCCCACGCCTGGGCCTTGAGCGCCAATATCACCGGGGCCATCTTCACAGCTTCTGGACGCGTTCCGACCACACAGACGATCTTGCACTTCTTCATGTCGTTGTATCTGGTTCGCGGTAAACGTGCGGCACCCAGGGGCCCCACTTGCGCTCGTAGATTTCCTTGTTCTTTTCGAACAGCGCCTTTCGGGTCGAGCCCTTCAACTTGTCGAAGCTGGCCGACAGGTGGTGATGCACGAACACGTCTTCGGCAATCGCCAGGCGCCAGCCTGCGGCGCGTGCACGGTTGCAATAATCGTCGTCTTCAAAAAAGCCCAGCCCGAACGCTTCATCCAATCCGCCGACCTGGTCATACACCTCGCGTCGAAGTGCCACGCAGAAAAAAGCCAGCACCCGGTTGTCGATCCGCTCGCCCGCGTGGTGAACCGCGCGAGCCGTCGCCCACGCCGGCATGTCGGCCTTGTCTGTGTAGCCCACGTCGACCTTCGCTTCGTTGCCGATGTTGTCGGTCACGGGCCCCACCATGCCCAGCCCGGGATCGCTCACGAAGTGACGGTGCAGGCCGTGAATCCAGCCCGGCGACACTTCAGTGTCGTTGTTGAGCATGATGAGGTAGTCACCAGTCGCCACTTCGAGGCCGACGTTGTTGCCGGCGGCAAAGCCCAGATTCTTTTGGTTCAGGACCAGCTTGACCCAGGAGCGGTCTTTGGCGTATTCGGTCAGCCATTGCGGCGTGCCGTCATTGGATGCGTTGTCAACCAGGATCAACTCGAGGTTCGGCCAGAGGCTGTGTCGTTCTACCGAATCGACGCAGGCCCTGGTGAGCTCGAGGTTGTTGTAGCAAAGAACGATCAGGCTGACCCGGGGCAGGCAATCGGCTACGGCCTGCGAAAACTGCTCTGCGCGCGATTCCCATGAATGGCCCGACGCCCAGGCACGGCGCGCTGGCACCGCTTGCGGATCCTTGTTTTCTTCGAACGCGTGTTCGATCGCTTTCGCAAAACCTGCAGCGTCATCGGCGATCTGCACCTGGTCCGCGATGGCTTCAAGCTCCGGCATGCGAGTGGCGACCACCGGCTTGCCAGCGCTCAGGTACTCATACACCTTGACCGGATTGGTACAACTCGTGAGTTCATTGATCAGGAACGGGATCAGGCACACGTCGAACGCGTGAACCCATTCCGGCAGCTCGCTGTACGGCACTTCGCCGACGAACTCGATGTTGTCCACCTTTTGGGCCTGCGTAACATCGCAGCCGTAGGTGGAGCCGACGAGGATGAACCGCCAGTGCGGACGGCTCAATGCAAGATCGATCACCAGCTGGATATCGAACCACTCGGAGATGGCGCCGAAGTAGCCGATGACAGGACGTCCGTCGTTTGCAACCTTCAAAGCGGCTGGCGCGTTGGCAAAGTGGGCGACTTCCGTGCCGTTTCGCACCAGCGCGTGTGGCTTGCCTGGTGCACGCGCCTGCATCATCTCAGCCAGGCGGGTGGAGGTGGTGACCAGCAGGTCGCAGGTCTTGAGCAGCAGCTGCTCCTCACCCAGCGAAGCGCCGATGTTGTTGGAAAAGCCCGCGTGGTAGTCCATGCAGTCATAGACCACCAGGTTGGCCGGAAGGCGGGCCGCAACCGGTCGCCAAAAGGGCAGGTCGATCAGCGACACGAGCGGTCCGAGGTCGGCGGTCTGTTGCAGCCAGGCGAACGTGTCCGCCAATTGCTGCGCCTGCTCGACCGAAAGGGCGCCTTCATAGATGTTGGGCACCGGATGCGGCAATGCGAGCTGCAACAGGAAGATGTTTTTCGCGGGCGATTCGATCAGTCGGCATTCACCGGGTCCGGAGCCATCGGCGAAAGTGGTGCTCACATAGAGCACCCGGTGTCCCTGGCGCCCCAGTTCGCGCGCCAGATGCTGCGGACGCTGGATGCGAAAGTGCCAGTCGATCACCGGGAACAGGACCACCGTGAAGGCACCCGGCTTGCCGCCGGCCAGCGCGGCGCGCCAATCGGTATCCTGCCCGGTGCCGGGAACTTGTGCAGGTGGCGCGACCTGCATGGGAGGCAGCGGGCGGCCCAGTGCCTTGCGAACGACCTTCTGCACCGGCGCGGGGAGCTGTCGCCAGACCACCTTGGCCGAGCGCTTGGCCTTGCGCATGATGGGACGCAAGACGGTGTACTGCTCCTGGCGAAGGAGGGCTGCGGCCCGGTCGTATTCGTGCATCGTGCGATGCAGGGCCTCGCCCATGCGCAACGCAGATGCATCTGCCTCCTGCTGTGCGGCTTTCGCCTGTGCCAGCGCATCTGCAGCGGCCTGCGCGTCGCGCCTGGCTTCTGCTTGCGCCAGCGCATCGGCTGCGGCCTGGCGCAGCGCTTGCGCAGCGACTTGTGCGCTGCTTCTGGCTTCGGCTTCCCAGCCTCGAGCAAGAGCTGCAGCGTTGGCGGCGGCCAGGACGGCCTGCTGCCGTTCGTTTTTCAGTGCCTGCTCCAGGTCGGCCACTTCCGCCCGCGCCGCCTCGAGGCGAGCGATCTCGTTCTGGAGCTGCAAACGCCATTCCCGATCGGCATTCGCGAAAGTCTGGCCGAGCTGGGTTAGCTCGAGGTGCCGGGCCTGCAGGTTCTGGTTGAGGATGAGAACCTCGCCCTGCCACATGGCGACCTCGCCCGACAGCCTTTGCGCGTCGCGCTTGAGGGTGTCGTGCAGGCGCAGGCCCCGCCGTGTCTTGTCCCAGATCGCGGCCCATTCTTCGGGGCGAATTGCGGGCAGCCATTTGCGCAGGATGCGCTGCGCATATTCTTCCTGCAGCGCGGTGTTTCCGTAGAGACCGGAGTCGCCGGATCCCAGCCGATAGGTGGCACTGACCTGATCAACGTGTTCGAAGCGGGCACCGCGCGACAGCTGCAGCCAGAAATCCCAGTCCTCAAAAATCGGAAGCGACTCGTCGAAGCCGGCCAGTCGCAGGGCAGCGGCACGCCGGAACAGGACGGCGTGAATCGGGAGGTAGTTCTCAAGGATGAGCCGGGCCGCGTCGAACTCGAGGTTGTATTGCATGACCTCGTGAGAGGCGCCGGACTCATCCACTTCGACGCAGCTCACACCCGAATAAGCCGCAACTGCTTGCGGCTCGCGAAGCAGACGCAATGCCAGCGCTTCGATGTGGGTCGGGCTGAACCAGTCGTCGTCATCGAGAAAGCAGATCCACTCACCCCGCGCTGCTGCAATGCCTGCGTTGGCTGCCTGCGACCGTGAAAGTCGCCCCCCGCCGGAAACTGCCTGCATCGGAAACGGTCCACACCTGTCGCCAACAGGGGCGTGGCTTTCGCCCTTGGCGTTGACCAGGACGACTTCGATCGCAGGCCACGTCTGCACGGCAATGCTTGCCAGGGCCTTTGCGAGGGTCGGCCTGTCCATGCTGCGGATGACGATGCTGGCAAGCGGAGTTTCGCTGGACGGCATAGGGGGTGAACTTTGGGATGACATGGAAAGATTGAGGGGGCGCTCATGACGCCAGGGCGCACGTTGCCGCTTGTGGGCCAGGCACCCGTCGGGCGGAGCGATTCTATCGTACCGGTTCCTCTCGCCGACCTTATTCAGGCTGCCTGCGCCCGGCCGCTACATCTTCAAGGAAGGCCACGTCTTCTACATTGATGTTGGTGCCGTTGCGCTCGACAATGCCGCGGCTTTGCAGGAGCTGGAACACACGGGTGACAGTCTCCCGGCTGGCGTTGATCATGATCGCGATCTCCTGGTGCGTCGGGGCGTTTGGCACCTGCACTTTTCCCTGGGAAGACTTCACGAAGAGCAGTTCGAGCTGGGCGCAGACGCGCTGGAGCGGATTGGCCAGGCCCAGGATGCGCCGCTGGCCGGAAACCTGCCGCAGCCGCAGGGACAACCCCGTGCAGAGGATCTCGGCCACCTTGGGGTGCGCAAATAGGATGGGGCGAATCAGGTCGCGGGGCACGAAGATAACGCGAGACCGCGACACGGCGGTAACGTAAACCGGCTGCGGCTGGCTGTCGATGACCGACAGGTCACCGAAATAGTCGCCGGCACCCACGAAGTAAAGGCCCACTTCGCGTCCGTCGGCGGTGAAATCAACCCCCTGCAGCCGCCCATCGAGCAGAAAGCAGAAAGAATGGCCATCACCGCCTTTCTGGAGGACCACCTCTCGCTTGGCAAAGGTGCGCTCGCTTGCATGCTGTGCCAGATGCGCCAGGGTCACCTGCGGCAGGCCCGCCAGCAGCGGCAACCGGTTTAGCTCATTAACTGGCACGGACATGGATACAAGGCGCGGTGGGTGTCTGGACCGTTGGGCTGTACAAAATCCCAATGATACGGGCCTATGCGCGACGTGCCCCCAAGCCTGAGTTCACAAAATGTGACCGTACGCACATCGTTAGATGGCCGAGCTTGATAAATTACCCACTATTCGGTGTTCTCCGAGCCTATGTCGTCTGCGCAATGAAACGCTCATTTACTTCTTTACTTCCTTGCCGCGCCCGGCTGCCGGCGGCCGTGCTGTGCGCCCTGGCAGCCTGGACAAGTCAGGTCCGGGCCGATGCGCCGGTGCGGTCTCGCGCTGTGGGCGAAGTGACGATGAGCGTCGGCCCGGTAATGAAGACCTCGGCGCTGGGCATACCCGAGGCGGTGCTAAGGGGCGCAATCGTTCTTCCCGGCGACCGGCTCGACACCGCGGAAGGCGGTCATATCCATGTCCGATTCATCGACGGTGCAATGGTCAGCGTGCGCCCCGGGAGCCGCCTCTGGATCGAGGATTACCGATATGACCCCACGCAGGTGTCGCAGTCTGCGGTCCGCTTCAAGCTTGATTATGGCGTTGCCCGGGCGATTTCCGGGGCCGCAGCCGAAGGCGCCAGGGAGCGTTTCCGGCTGAACACCCCCCTGGTGGCGATTGGCGTGCGGGGAACCGACTTTGTCGTCCGTTCAGGCGACGGCGGCACCAGCGCCCAGGTGAACCAGGGTGCTATCGTCATGGCACCGCTCGATGAGGCCTGCAGCGCTCAGGGGCTCGGGCCGTGCAATTCGTCGGCGGAGCGATTGCTTTCGGCTGACATGGGCAGGCTCTTTCTCGAATTTCGCGCCCAGCTGGCCCAGCCCGAGTTGAAGGCGATCAATGGATCCACCATGATCGCGGCCGCCCCCCGTCCAGTGGAATCCGTATCGCGAAACCAGGGTCCGGCGGGCAATCCGGCGACGCCGCAGGCGCTCGCTCCCGGCCCTGGCGAGCCGGAGTCGCTGGCAACCACCGCGATGGTCCAGGATGCAGTCGACGAATTGATCGCAGTCAATACCCTGGCGCAGGCGCCGACGCCCGCCCCGGTCCCTGCGCCTGCACCGCCGCCTCCGCCGCCTGCTCCGCCACCCCCCGCGCCGGTGCCACCGCCGCCCCCACCGCCGCCAGCGCCAGCGCCAGCACCCACATCGCCGCCCGCTCCACTGCCGCCGGCACCCCCGCCGCCGCCGTCCGCACTTGTCTGGGGTCGTTGGGCACCCAGCGCGGCCGGTCCGACGGACTTCAGCGTAGCGATCGGGAAGGCGACGACGACCGGGAGGAAAACAACTGTCGGCAACTCGCAATTCAGCCTGTATCGAACGCAGGGAGTCCAGGCTGCGCTCCAACCTGGCCTTGGCGCCTATCAGTTCAATCTTGACCAGGGGTATGCGCAATATTCGTTGTCGGGCATTGTTTCGCCAGCCTCCGTCAATGGAGGCAACCTCTCGGTGGATTTCGTCAACAGGACGTTCGCCACTGACCTTCGGGTTTCGAGCGGAATCACGGGCGCCGTGACCATTTCGGGTGCCGGTTCAGTCACCGCGGACGGGCTGTTCCTGGATCGTTCGACCGCCAATCAACTCATTTCCGGGGCCACGGCGCTGGACGGCAAGTCGGTGGGCTATAAGTTCGACAGGACGGTCGGCAACGGCGTCCTGTCAGGCATCACACTCTGGTCGCGCTGATGGCGAGCGTCGGCATCATGGCGTTCACTCCCTGGCGCCTGCGCCTGGCGGCGGTGTTCATTGCGCTATTGGTGTGGGGCACCCTTGCAATACTCGCACCGTCCGCGTTCCAGCAAGCCGACGAGCGCGCGACAGATTTTGTTTGGCAGTTGAGAGCCGACACCACACCCGAGCGGCGTGTGATCGTCGTGGATGTTGACGATGCCAGTGTGGCCCGCGTCGGACCCTGGCCGTGGCCACGCCAGACGCAAGCCCAGCTTGTCGACAAGCTGCGCGAATATGGTGTTGCGCTTCAGATGCACGACCTGGTCTACGCGGACGCGAGGCCCGGCGCTGCCGCGCTAGCCAGCGCGCTCGCCAACGGGCAGGCCACTGCACCCGCCGTGGTGGCCCAGGTGTTCGCACTGAATGACGAAAGCCGCCAGACTTCGGGGCAGCTTACCGGTGCTTTGCCGGGTCAGGCGTGCATGCCTCCCGCCGCGCCAGCGCGGGGGTATGTGGCCAACGCCGAATTGCCGGGCATTCCGGCTGGACACATCACACCTCGAATCGATCCCGATGGCACGGTGCGCAAGGTGCCGGCCCTCGTGTGTTTCGACCAGCGCAATTACCCGACGCTCACCATCGCGGGGCTTTTGGCGGTGGGTGCAGCCGGCTCCGCAACGCCGCTTCGTGCCGAGCCCGGACAAGGCGCCTGGGATCCCGCCTGGAAGGTGACGCTGGGCTCGACGCCCGAACTGCAAATCCCGCTGGACCGCAATGGCGATATCCGGGTGCCTTATCACAAGGCGCGTAAAGCCATCACATCCATTTCGGCAGCCGATGTGCTTCAGGGCCGTGTGGAGAGCCCTGAGCTGCTCAAAGGCGCCTGGGTATTGATAGGAGCCTCTGCATTCGGCCTTGGCGATACTGTGCCCACCGCGCAAGGCGGGGCCGTGAGCGGTGTGGAAGTACATGCCCAGTTACTCACGGCAATGCTTGACCAGAACATTCCGTTCACGCCTCAGGGCGCACCCACCGTGCAGTTGGCGTGGGCCCTGGCGGCCGCGCTGGCGCTGTTGGCGCTGAGCTGGACCGGCTCGGGGAAGACGACCAGACCCGGTGGTCGCAAAGTCTCGTCCCGTGTGTTGTGGATTCCGGTTGTGTCACTGGCGTTGGCCGTGTGCGGCTTTGTGCTTCATGCGGGGGTGCTGGTGTTTCAGGGGTGGTGGCTGGGATGGGCTCATGCTGCCCTGGCGGTCGCGTTCATCGGCTTGAGCCTGGGATTGGCGGAGCACGCGAGGAGCCTGGCGGAGCAGGGAAGGCTGTTTCGCAACCTGTCGAGCTACCTGCCCGCAGCGGTCGCCGAAAAGATCGCAATGGTCGAGCCTACTGGCGAGATCGAAGCCGAGCGTCGCGAGGTCACGGTAGTGGTGGCAGACGTCCGCAATTTTTCCGCGTACTGCGAGGCTCGAAGCCCCGAAGACGCCGCCCGCGTGCTGCACCGGTTCTACACCACGGCCAGCACCATCGTCGCATCGTATGGCGGTGCCGTCGAGGAAATGGTCGGCGACAGCCTGATCGCGGTATTCAACGGGTCCCGTCCGTGTGCCGACCATACGATGCAGGGCATAGACGCGGCGCGCGAGCTGTGGCTGCGCTGCAGCGAGGAACTTCCAAATCTTCCGCCGCAGGGGCTGGAGCCCCTGGCATTGGGCGTGGGGGTCGAGAGCGGCATCGCGCTGCTCGGCAGTTTTGGGCCCGCTCAGCGGCGCGTGCATTCAGTTTTGGGTCAGGTCGTCACGATGGCCATCCGCTTGCAGGATTTGACCGAAGAGCTCGCGTGCCCGGTACTGATCGGCGCGCAGGCGGCAGAACGAATAGGCGTGCCGTTTGAGCGAAGCGAACTCGTTCTCAAGCCGCTGGGTAGCTTCCTTCTGCCCGGGTTGCGGCATAGCAGCAAAGTCTTTACACTGCGCACCTTGATGCAGCCCGGGGGAGATGCCGAAAGGCAGTCCCTGCGTTACCTCAAGCAGCAAAGCCAACCCATGGTTTGATCGCCGGCGCTGCTTGGGCTGTCGACAACTTAAAATACGCGCGCACTGAACGCGCCGACCTGTTAGCTCGTGGCTGTCATACCCCGTTCGAGCCGGCGCCTGGGCCTCAACCTGGGTCCGGGCTTGTGGACTCTGTTGTTATGTTCCTCCCTGGCTCACGGGCAACAGGGGACGGACAGTATTCGGGCGCGTGCACAGCCGGGATCTTCCGGTGTGGCGTGCCCCGCACAACCCCAATACCCACTACCGACCGAAACTGCGCAACTGCGCGAACTTGCCAACCGACTCGACCGGTTAGCCATCCACCCGGGTTGCCTGCCTGACGCCTTGTTTCATGCGTGGCGCGGCGCCGTACTAGTCGCCCTGGGACGGGCCGCAGAGGCGGTCGAGCCGCTTGAACGCGCCGTCCTTCTCAATCCAGATTTGCCGGGGGCCACGCTGGATCTGGCCCAGGCCCTGGCACTGCAGGGCGATCAGGCGTCGGCGACTGCGTTGCTGGCCCCCTTGCGCGAACGACCTGACCTGCCGCCAGCCATCCGCATCGCCATCGACAGGCGCACGGCAGAAATCACCCAGCAGGCCGGAGTGTCCGCACCGATCGAGGGCAACGGCTGGCAGTCGCGATGGCAGGTTGCAACCATGGGTGGCATCGATACCAATCTGAATAATGCTCCCTCGGGCTCTGAAGTCACGTTGACACTGCCGCAAGGCAATATCACCTTGCCGCTGGATCCGGTCGGCGCGCCGCGCAAAGGGCCGGCGTTGCTGTCTTCCGCTCTGTGGCAGGGGCTCAAGGCGCATGGCGACGCGGTCTGGGTGTTGCAAGGAGACCTTCGTTCACGTCACACGGGCGACAGCGGGACGTCCTACCAGCAGGGCGACTTCGCGGCAACCTGGCTGGAAGCGCCTGCTGCACCGCGCCAGTGGGTGGCCCGCACCAGCACCAGCTATCTGCGTTTCGGCAGCCAGACCCTGCTGCAGGCCTACCGCGCATCAATGCAGCACCAGTGGGAAAGTGTTCCGTTGCCGCTGATGCCCACGGATCTCCAGGGCATCTGGTCCTGCCGCCCGTCGGTGGGACTGGAGTGGGAGTACCGGCGTTATCCCTCCAGCGCCTCGCTCGATGGCCAGCTCACCGGACTCGCAGCGGGCCTGCTATGCCGCGCTGACCGGGAGCGCACCGACCAGGTGCGTTCCGCAGGAATCGGATTCTTGCCGGACGGCACTATCAATTTGCAGCTGCGAACCGAATCGGACCGCCCGTCCGACTCCGGTCGAGCGGGCGGCACCTATCGAAAAAACGAGGTCCGTGCCCAGTGGGAGGTCCCCGTCCTGTCGAAGGGACGCCTGGGGGTGCAACTATCGGCCACGGTTCAGACCGATAGCGAACCGTACAGCCCCTTGCTTGGCAACGTGCCACGCAAGGTTCATCGCGCGGCCCTCCACATCGATGGCAGCTGGCCGGTCGCCTCTGGGTTTTCCCTGATAGGCGCCTTTGAGGCCAGCCGCCAGCGCAGCAACCTCACGATTTTTGAGAGTAGCCAGCGCAGCCTGTACCTGGGGCTGCGCTGGGAAGTGATGTGAGAAAACAACGCGGGCATCCGGCTGCAGGCCATGTGATCACGATCACATGGAACCCTGTAGGCAGATGTCTATACTTGCGCCCTGAATCGGGTACATGGGTCCCTGATCACTTTCAATCCTTATTGGAGAAACCTGAATGGCTATAACAGCAGCTGAGCGCCACGAAATTGCAGAAATCATCGTTTTGATGTTCGACGCCGCGCCCGGCGCGACCTACTTGGCGCAACTGATTTCGGCATACCAGTCACTTGCGGGCACCCCGCAACAGAAACTTGACAGGCTGACCGACCTGATTGCGGTACATCCCAACTACAGGGCAGTGCACACCGTCATCGACACCGACGAAGAGTGGACAGCTGATCTGCTTTCCACCGTCAATCTCCACACCGACCCGCAGGCGACGGCTGCCGTCACCAACGCGCTGCGCGACGGCATCAGCAAAGGTGACATCACCTTCGCCCTGTACCAGTTCCTGAACGCGGTTACTGCAACTCCGAATGCTTCAGCCGTCTACGGTCCCCAGTACATCAATGCTGCAGCCATCCTTGAAAACAAGGCTGACGTCGCGATTTACTTCTCGGTTGTTCAGGCAAACCCCTCGACCAACTACGACGAGCTGCAGGCCGCAATCGAAAACGTCGATGCCTCCAGAGACAGTGTCACAGACGCCATTGCAGCGCTCGAAGGCGACACGGGTGCAACTGTGTACAAGCTCACAGTCGGCCTTGACGACCTGACCGGTAGCGCTTCCGATGACATGTTTGAAGGCCGTGTGGTCCAGAACGATCGGGGCGAGCAGGCCAACCAGCTCGGCAGCGGCGACCAGATTGACGGTGGCAACGGTACGGACACGCTGATCTCCAAGGTCACTGCCGGAGCCGCTCTCAACAGCTGGTCCGACTTCACCATGCCGATTCAGCCTGAAATCAGCAGCGTTGAAATCATCAAGCTCGAAGCCGTCAACAATGACATTAACGGCACGAACACCGAGGTCTATATCAACGCCAAGGATATGACCGACGTGCAGCAGCTGTGGTCCTTCCGTTCGGATGCCAACCTGACCATCCAGAACCTGACGACCATTGGCCTTGACAAGTTGTCAGACATGACCATCGGCATGGCGTACACGGGCAACGATGACTCCAGCTGGGAAGAGTCTGACTACACCGTGTATTTCGATCAGGACTACCTGACGCCTGAAGCCACCCGCACCAGGCCGAGTGTGGACTTCCTGGCGATGAACGAAGACAACTATGACCTGAACCCCGCCAAGCCCCTGGACGGCGTGTTTTTCCGCCAACTGCAGTTCCGTGTCAACGGCCAACTGTTTGACCTGGTTCCGTACCTGGGCGAAAACAAGTCCACGGGCGGCACCGGCAGCGAAATCACCACCTATGCTGAGTTCTTGTCTGCTGTGCAGGCGGCACTGATCAAGCTGAAGGCTGGCGCGTCATTCCTCGACGCAAACGGTAATACCGTCGGCCCGTTCCCCGCGAACGTGACCAACGCAGCCCTGCAGTCTGTCCAAGCCAGCTTCGGCCCGATATTCACGACTGACGCCAACCCCGTAACCCTGATACTGCGTGAAGGTATTTCCGTTCGTTTGTCGGTTGAAGGCTTGACCAACGGCGTTGCTAACACCATCGACGTAGAGTCCACCGACCTGGAAGTGGCGCGCGCATTGGCAGCAAAGGTTCCTAACAACAACCGTTACGAGTTGGCTGATGACGACCCAGCTATTTCGGGTGAAGTGTTGGCGATCAATGTGGCCTTGGAAAAAGTGGGTCTGGCGGGTGACGGCGGCGAGCTGATCATCGGTAGCATGAACAAGACGACAGATAACGAGTGGGACGCTGTCAACACCGTCAACGACACGACATCTGGCATTGAGCAGTTCGATGTCATCGTTTACGGTAACAACGACAAGTCGAGCTCCCTGGCTGGTTTGCACTCGACCAACAACAACCTGCGTGTTGTGACCGTGGCGACCGATCCAGACCTGATGGGTACTTCGGTTGCTAACCTGACTATTGGCAACAGCAATACTGACGGCCTGGACGAAGTGGATGAGTTTTCGTCGTATGGTGAAAACGGCGAAGACTGTGACCGTGAAGGTTACGACTATGCCAACTACGACCAAGCGCTCAAAGACGTTCAGACGTTCGATGCCTCCGCCTTCGACGGCGATCTGACTTTGTATGCTGGTTTGACCGAAGAAGTGGTTGCCAAGTACCTGGACCTGCAGGATGACGCACCAGATGCTCCGAGCCTTGACAATGTGGCTTTCGTGTACACCGGTGGTTCGGGTGACGACGATCTGAACATCACGTTGTCGGACGCAAACCTTGCAGCAGGTGGCACGACGACGCGCGAAGATTTCTCGCTGTCTATCGACGGTGGTGCCGGTGACGATGAGATCACGCTTGCGATTATTGACAGAGACTTCGATGAAGAACCCGATGACGGACCCGGCCCCTTTAATCACTTGGCCTCGGGCGATGAGCAAGGGCTGTCCTATGCCTTTACCGGTGATGGGTATTTCGACGACAACAATGTATTTGTCCCAGAATTCGAAAACTGGTACGACAACAACCAGCTCAATCAAAACCTGAGTATCTTTGGCGGTGATGGTAATGACACCATCAGGACCCCGGGTTCAGGTGACGTGATCATTGACGGCGGGACAGGCAACGACACTGTGTATGCCGACAACACCGGCGACATGGCGGTTTGGGCATTCAACATCGCTGAAGCGGTGGATTCGGAGACCTTTGAGCTCGACGACCTGCAGTCTGACGCCAACAACAGCTACAACCTGTTCGAGACCGATGTTGTGGTGGACTTCATGGGCTTTGAGGCCTCGGCCGCGATCACCTCCGTCAGGGGTGTTGCCACGGACCTCGATATCAA